>CALXCD010000003.1 GCA_944386715.1 uncultured Clostridia bacterium | reverse complement strand
ATTTTCTTGTTTTTATTCATTTTTACCACCAATATAACCTTTCATTTTATAATTTAACTTTAAAGATAAATTACTATTTATTGGTATAATAGCATAAATGAGAGTAATTATCAAATAACTACTCTCATCACAAATTTTATTTTTTTATTTAAAAATTAATGGTGCAATCTTATCATAAAACCAAAATGGATAATATAGAAAAAACATTCCTAAAAAGCTAAGTAATATATACCATATTACATCCATCTTGCCACTTACTGGATCTTTTAAATAATTTCTAAAAAATATTTTCCAAATTACATATCCAATTAAAGTTCCTATTGTATTTGCAATTAAATCGTTTATATCTGTTGCACGAGTTGTAACTAATTGAGATATTTCTATCATTAAAGAAAAACCTGCTCCCAATAAAATTGTTTTATTCCATTTGCGATAATCCTTCCAAATTAGTGGAACTAAAAATCCTAATGGAATAAGCATTAATATATTCAAGAAAAAACTTCTATCAATAACATTAAACGGTATAAGATTTATCCTTGCTTTTATAATACTATGATTAATTGCACCATCTGGAACATATAATATATCACTAAGCCCTCCTGCACCTGTTAAGTCATATACTTGCCATATATACAATACAAATACAATTATTGGTAAAATCGGTATTTTGTGTTTTTTAACCTTTTGAACTATAAAATATATGCTACATGGAAGTATTGCACACAAAACACTATATATTGTTGTTTGACTTAAATTTAACATTCCACTATTCTCCTTTAAATATTTTCACTTCGTATTGTTTCAATCAAATTAATTTTTTGACTCTTCTTACTAGCATATCTCATAGTGATAAATATAATAATAAATACTGCCACAATAGATATAATTACAGGTATTAATGGGAAATGATATTCTGTTTGTAAGCTCTCGCTCATTACCTTGTAAATTAAATAAGATAGTATTAATCCTATTGGAATACCATAAAGAATAGATTTTATTCCATAAAGTAAGCTCTCATAATTTATCATTTTCTTGAATTCTTTATCTGTCATACCAACTGATTTCAATACAGCAAACTCTTTACTTCTTAATGCCATATTTGTTGTAATTGTATTAAATATATTTGTAATTCCAATAACAGATATTACAATAATAAATCCATAGGAGAAAATTGATAAAATTAATGACATTGTTTCATTTTGTTTTCTACTTTGCTCAATATTAAATATCATATTTTTATTTGTACTATCTATATTTTCAATTTCTTGTTCTAATTTATATGGATCACTTGATTTTATGTATATTCCTGTTGTTCTTAAATTTACTGCTTGTAAAGTATCTTCATATTCTTTCATTAAAGAATCAGATATTATTATTACAGGTTTCCCATTATTTTCTTTAAACATTGACATTGGTGTTTTATCAGTTTTTAAGATAATTGGTATCTTAACTTTACCAGGATTCTCTTCATTTTCTTTTAAATATTCAAATTCCAATTCATCACCACTATTAATATTTAAAACACTATATTGAATTCTTTTATCTTCTTGTTTTTCCCAAAACTGGTCATATAAAATTCCTTTTCCCTCTGCTTCTTCTTGACTTAAGCCTAATTCTTTCAAATATTCTTTATATTGCACATCTCCTACTGAAACAATAGAAACATTTACTTCGTTTTCTGTTTCTACTTTTGTTGTTATTCCATCTTTTTCACCTTCATAGTTTATAAGTTTTTTATACCCTTCAGATATATATGGTTCGCCTACCAAAACTGTAAATTCTTTTACAATTGCATATTTTTCAATATTATCTAACTTTAATATTTTATCAAAATACTCATATTTTGATTTTTCATCGCTTGATGGCGTATTTACTACTATATTATCTTCCCCGTTTTCTGAGTACATATAATCTGAGGCTTTAAAAACATTTTCAATAACAGCATTCATTGATATAAATAATATAATACTTAGAGTTATTGAAAATATAGTTGTACGATATTTCTTTTTACTTCTTTTAAAGTTCTTTGCTCCTATCTCTCCAGATACTCCAAAAAGTTTCTTTGTTAATTTTGATACTTTTAGTTTTTTACTTGATACTTTTACATCATTTGTTTCTCTAATTGCATCAATTGGTGTTATTTTAGCTGCCCTTTTTGCAGGTTTTAAAGAAGAAACAAATATCATAATTATTGAAACTATTACTGAAACCGCTATTGCTATTGGTGATATAACAAATTTTAAGTCAAAATTATCAACTATATTAGAGTCCATTAATAAGTTATTTACAATAGCTAAAACTATGTAAATTGCTAAAAGTCCTACTATAATTCCAATTGGCATTGCAATTACACCTATTATAAATCCTTCAAACAAAATACTTCTTTTTATCTGTTTAGAAGTTGCACCTATACTTGCAAGCATTCCTAACTCTTTAGTTTTTTCTGTTAAAGAAATATTAAAACTATTTCTTATTACAAAAATAGATGTAAATAGGATAATTCCTATTACAATTATAGCTAGTATCATAACAGTTTTAGTAGTAGTATCACTTGGGAAAACGCCTAAATATCTTAATAGCTCTTTATTTTCGCTTATATTATTACTATCAATGTTAAGATTTTTTACTAAATTATCTTTTAATTGATAAGTATCTTTTGGATTTTTTAATATAACTCCAACTCCCATATTTTTATTTGTGTCTATATTATCTAATTTTGTAACTAGCAATGATATGGGTAAACTATTAGAACCATATCCTTGAATATCTGAAATTATCCCAACAATAGTGTATTCTTTTACTACATTACTTTGGAATTCTTTTGAATTTCTATCAAAGTTTGTTTTATTTTCCATTCCATTAGCTGTAAGATATTCATCATTTAATTTATTTGCAAGTAACTCAACATCTAAAGAACCAATATCTAGTTTTATTTTGTCTCCTAATTTGTATTTATCTTTTATTGATACTTTACTTCCATCTGCTAATGTAATATCTCCTATATACATAGAATCTATCATTAAAATTTCATTATCATTTTGTGGAAGTCTACCTGCTACTAAGTTAATACCTCTATCTTTAAAACCTTCATCATCATAGGCTTTTATTTCATAATAAGTTCTATCATCTTCTTTTGTTCCATCTATTACTCCGTAACCTATTTGCTGTGTAACAAAAGTTTTATCTATATTAGGATTATTTTTTATATAATTTAACTGCTCTGAATTTATATCATTTACTAATAAATGATAACTACCATCTACTTTTTTAGTTCTTTCAACTATTGCAGATTGAAAACTAGATACAAAAGAAGTAACTGCACACATTAAAGCAACTGCAAGTGAAATTCCTAGAATTGTGACAATAGTTCTTTTCTTGTTTAATTTAAGATCTTCTAGTGTTATTTTATTTAAAATCTTCATTGTAGTCCCCTTTCTATTTTAATTTTTCATCATTAATAATTTTTCCATCTTGAATTGTAATTACTCTATCAGCTTCTTCTGCAATATTGTTATCATGTGTAATTAAAATTAATGTTTGTTTATATTTTTTATTAGATAATTTTAGTAAATCAACTATATCTCTTGAAGACTTACTATCTAAGTTTCCAGTTGGTTCATCAGCTAATACTAATGCTGGATTATTAATTAGGGCTCTACCTATAGAAACTCTTTGTTGTTGCCCTCCTGATAATTCATTTGGTAAATGATTTATTCTATTTTTTAAACCTAGTGTTTCTAATAAATCATCTAATCTTTTTTGGTCAACTTGTTTACCATCTAAATCACAAGGCAAAGTTATATTTTCTTTTATATTTAAAATTGGTATTAAGTTATAAAACTGATAAATAAGTCCTATTTGTCTTCTTCTAAAAATAGCTAAATTATCATTATTTAATTTGTAAATATCTGTACCATTTATAAAAACTTTACCACTTGTTGGTCTATCAACTCCTCCAATTAAGTGCAAAAGTGTAGATTTTCCACTTCCACTTGCTCCAATAATTGCAACAAACTCTCCTTGTTCTACACTAAAAGATACATTATCTAATGCTGTAACACTTGCTTCTTTTTTACCGTATTTTTTTGTTAAGTTTTCTACTCTTAATATTTCCATCCAAAAAATTCTCCCTTCTTTTTTCTTTATTATAATAACTTAAAATGACTCTAAAGTGACTTTAAGAAAATTTTAAGAAAAAAATAAACTTTAAGGAAAAATTTCCTAAAGTTCAATTGTAAACTTTGTGCCATAACCCTTCTTACTTGTAACCTTAATATCTCCATCTTGATTTAATATAATACTTTTAGTAAATGCTAGTCCTAGCCCTAAACTATTATCTTTACTGTTTTTTGTTTTATAAAATCTTTCAAAAATATGTCTAATATCTTTGCTATCTATTCCTTCTCCATTATCTTCAATAAAAATTTTAGTATAAACAGCATTTTTAGTTGCTGTAATTTTTATTTTTTTAGCATTATGTTCTATTGCATTTTTAATTAAGTTTGAAATAGCTTCTTTTGTCCATTTTTTATCACAATTTATTTCTATATTTTTATCAACATCTATTTTAATTTCAGCATTTTCAGTTTCACACATTATACTAAATTCTTTTTTTAACTCATCTAACAGCATATATAGATTTTCTGGTTCTTTCTATAATATAATTGTTTTTGAATCTAATTTTGCCATATTTAATAATGTGTTAATTAGCCAATATATTTTTTCTAATTCAAAGTGCATATTATCTAAAAATTCTTTTCTTTTTTCTTCTGGCATATCTTCATATAATAAGTCGTTTATCATATTTAAAGATGTAAGAGGTGTTTTTAGTTGATGTGAAATATCAGCAATTAACTTTTCTGTTTTTTTATTAATAGTTGTAAGCTCACTATTTGCCTCTTTTAATAACATTGTTACATCATATATATCGTTTTTTACAATACTTTCAATGCCTTCTTCTTCATCTTTTAAATCAACTGTTTCAATTCCTTTTAATATGTTCTGAAAATAACTATTTAAGTTTTCCCACTTTCTTTTTTGATTTCTATAATAAATTAAAAATGCAAAATAAATTGAAACTGCTGAAAATAAGAATAAAACTGATATACCAACTATAACCTTATATGAGAAATCCATACCTGTATCTCCCCAAGTTGATGTATTTCTTGTTATTCCATATTTATTCAAAATTTCTTTTCCACTATCAATTTCATCTTTATTATCTTCATTGCTAAATATTTTATTAATTACTTCTGATTCTTTTTCAGGAACTTCATTATGTACTGCTGAAATTATTTTTGCAGTAGAATTATATAAATGATTATTATATTCTTTTTGTAAATATACTATAATACCTATTCCAAATATAATCATCAAAACAGTCCATATAGTAAAAAAGTAAATAATTTTCTTTTTTTCTTTCTTACTCATTTTTTTAATCTCCTATTCTATATCCAATACCTCGTACAGTCTTTATTACTTTAGGATTATTGGGATCTTCTTCAATTTTTTCTCTTATTCTTTTTATATAAACTGTTAATGTGTTATCATTTACAAAGTTATTGTTATCATCCCATATACTTGCAAGTATCTGACCTCTTGTAACTAGTTTTCCTTTATTTTCTAACATAAACGAAAGTATTTTATATTCTAAAGCTGTTAGTTCTACTTCTTTTCCATTATTATAAACTTTATCCGTTGTTGTATCCAATGTAACATTTTTAATAGTTATTTTTTCCTCTTTACTTGTATATTTTAAAACATTTTTTATTCGAGATAGTAATTCTCTTGCATGAAATGGTTTAGTAATATAGTCATTTGCTCCTAAATCAAAACCTTTAACAATATCTTTTTCTTCATCTAATGCTGTTAAAAATATAACTGGAATTGGTTTTGTCATATTTTTATAAAAATCAAATCCATTACCTTCTTGAAATGTTACATCCAAAAGTAATAAATCATAAGAATTTTTATCTATTTTTTCTTTTCCCTCTTTCAAATCAGATGCTGTATCTATATTAAATCCTTCATTTATAAGATAATATGAAACACTATTTTGAATAGATTTATCATCTTCTATTATTAAAATTTTAGCCATTTTATTTCACTTTCTTTTATTATATTTTTATCGTTCCAATAATAACATAAAAGCAAGCCTCTTTCAAGTAAGTGCTTGCTTCTATTATTACTACCAATTATATAAAATCAGGATATTTCCAAGTTACACCTTTTTCAGGTGTCCCTGCATTTTTTATTCCCCAGACTACAACAGGCTTTCCTTTATTTATATATTCAAACAATGTATTTTCACTACAACCTGATATATTTTTCACTTTACTTCCTGCAAATTTTTTCATTGCTGTAACTATTGGTCCTGCAAAACATCCATAAGAACCTTTACTCTTTCCTATTGATGGATGTCCAACGAATACTTCAAAAGGATTGCTTCCATAATATGAATTTGTTGCATTATCATAATATTTTCCTTTTGTATCTGTTGGAGTTGCACTTACTACTTGACTTACAGAAACATTATATCCTGCATATTTTAAAACCATTGTTGCTGATACTGCCTCACAACCTGTTGGATATCCTAAAGAAAATTGATTTAAGTATGGAACATTTTTTATTATTTTTACGCCATTTGTATCTGGTACATTATATGTTACTGGTACAGGCTTTGTTGTAGTATATAAAGAATACAATGAATATCCAACTACTCCATTTCCATTTCTTATTTTTGCCCAACCATTATCTAATTTCTTTAATAATTCAACTTCTTCATCTTCACTTGTTGCAGCTAGTGAATTTGAAGTTTTATCTGGCCTATTTCTAATTGCATTTTTACTTTTAGCATATAATTTTTTATTTTCTTTTGGATTATTTACTATATTAAATATACATTCTTCCTGTTTATCTCCATTATCTGTAATTGCAACTACACTTGTTTTTCCTATCCCTTTTGTTTTTATTATTCCATTTTCATCTATTGTTAAAATGTTTTCATTATTTGACTTCCATTTTACTTCTTTATATGTTGCTGTATTAGGAGTTACAGTAGCTTTTAAAATATATCTTTCATTTTTCCCTATTTCAACATTGCTATCATCAATTTCTATCTTTTCTACTGGATTTTTTAAAACTGTAATTTTTATTGTATTTTCTACTTCTTCTGATTGATTAAAAATTCTGATTGTTGTTTCTCCTTCTTTTATTCCTTCTATTTCTCCTAATTCATTAACCGTTGCTATTTCTTCATTTTCGGATAAATATTTTAAATTTGTATTACTTGCGTCTTCAGGAATAACCTTTGCAACAATTTGATATTTTTCACCAATTCTTATATTTTTTTCATCTTCTTGTAAATTAATTTCTTTTGCTTTAATCATTACATTAATATCTTCTTTTGCTTCTTTTCCATTACAAGTAACTTTTACTGTTGCATTTCCCTTATTTATTCCTTCAATAACATTATTATTCTCAACATTTATTATATCATTATTTGAACTCTCTATTGTGTAATCATAAAAGTCTGCATTATCTGGATAATATTTTACTTTTAATTCAACTTTTTCACCTACTTCTAAGGTATTTTGTTCAGCAATAATCTCAATTTTTTCTAATTTTATAAATTTAGATAACACAAAAACTCTAATATCTTTAAAATTTAATATTCCTATAATTGTGCATATAAATATAATTATAATAATTAATACAATAATTACTTTCATTTTATTAATTTCTTGTTTTTTCATTCTTCTACATTTTTTCTTCATATATTTTTCCTTATATTCCTTTGTTCGTTATTTTAACTAATATTACACATAATTGCTTTAAATGTTACACTCTTTCCTAAAATTATTAAACATGCCAATTTATTTTTTTTAATTGTTTAATATACAAAAAAATATAGAGTATCTCATTTTAAAAGATACTCTATAAATTTAATTTATTATTAGTAATATTCTAGCATAGTACCTTTCTATCTTCTTTACTCAATTCCAATATATCCTTTCTTGAATATACTGACAAGCAAACGGATAGTGATAATATACTAAATAATATATTCATATTTCCAATTGATATAAATGGTAATGCTATACTTGCTATTGGAAATATGTTTAATGAAATTAATATGCTTAATACACTACTTGTTAATAGATAAGTAATAATGCCTATTGAAATTATCTTACCATAATTATCATCTATATAATTTATATTTTTAATCAATTTAATAATTAAAAATGAAATTGCTATTAATAATACTATTGATGGAATCCATCCTAACTTTGAAATTATAAACAAAAATATATTTTGAGTTTCTAACTCTCCAATATAATTTTTACCATTACTATTTAATGCTTCTGATTCTCCAAACAATTTACACTGTTTTAATATTTCATCTTTTCTCTGATAAGTATAATAACTAGTTGTATGATCTTTAGTTAATTCAAATTCATTATCATTATTTTTCTTCATAATAGCTGCTTGTGTATCTCTGTCAAAAAAAGTAGAAATAGTTTTTATTGGTCCATCAAATTTATTTTCACATAAAGATAATATTCCTACAGATAATATTGTTACTAAAATTATACTGGTAAATAACCCTATATAAAATTTTTTGTTATTTCTAATTGATATTTGATTAATTGTCATGCTTAAATATGTAATTGTTAATAATACTATTAGGCTAATTCTTTCTACTGCTAACAAAGATATAATTGATATTATAGCAAGTAAAAAGGTTTTCCAACTTTTACCGTATTTTTTTATTATTCCAGCATAAGCAATAATATATAAGAGAATTGAAATATAAGAAAAATATATTGGATTATCAGCTATATTTCCATAAGTTAACAATTTATATTGTATTATAAAATAACTTATTATTGAAAACAGTAAACCTATTAAAAATACCAAAATTGAATGTTTTTCTAACTTTTTATAACTAATTAAAAATATTGGAATAGATATTATACACCCAATTAATATATTAATATATAAACTATTTATATTATTTACTAAGTTTTCTTTTACCAATATTGATGTTACAAATATAGTAACAAATAATAATATAAACATTGTTATAATTGATAAATAATCAATATGTATTTTATAAATTTTATTAAATTCTTTTACTATTTCACTGGAATTCCCCATTTCTTCAATTGCTTGTTCTTCTGCTCTTTCTTCAGGAATTCCTTGTTTAATAAATTCTTTTTTTGTTTCTTCTATGTGTGTTTTTAATTCCTCATAAATTCTTTTTCTTTTATCTTTGCATTTAATTTTTTTACAAATTGAGTTTAAATAGTTTTCTTGGTTAGTTTTCATAGGCAATTCCTCCCATTAATTTTGAAATTCCTTCTGAAAAGTTTTTCCATTCAACTTCTTTGTCTTGTAAAATTTTCCTGCCTTTATCGGTAATTTTATAGTATATTTTTTTCCTTTGTGATTCCGTTGGTTGACAGTATGATGTTATTAACTTCTTACTTTCTAAGTTATGAAGTATTGGATACAAAGTTCCCTCTCTTAATTCAAAAATATTGTCTGTTTTTTGTTTTAATTTTTTCATTATTTCATATCCATACATATCTTGCTGACTTAGTAATTTTAGTACAATCATATCAGTAGTACCTTTTAATAACTCTTTATTAAATTTCATACTAATTCACCTCTCTTTTTATAATACTTTGTTATACGATATATTGTATTATATAGTATTATATATTTTTTGTCAACAAAAAAACTAGAAAGAATAAAAATACTTTTTTATTCCCTCTAGTTTTAGAACTTTAAAATATGTCGGATGTAGCTTGTAACACTCTCTTTTTAGAGACAAATTACTATTTTACTTTATTATATTCTAAATATTTTTCTTCTAATATACAATATAATTTATATTTTTTTTATAACTTCAAAAGCAATATTTAAACATTCTTTTAATATAAAAGTTCTATCTTCTGTTAATGTTTTCATATGCCAGACATCATCTTCTAAAGTATCATCAGTATATAAAAATTGATATGCTTTAAATCCTCTCGATTTTGCTACTGCCATAATAGATGCACATTCCATTTCTACTACTTTGCATCCACGACTTACCCTATCTTTCAACTTATTTTTTGTCTCTTTATATAATGCATCCGTCGTCCACGTTTTAGCTAATTCATAGAGAACTCCATTTTCTTCGAAAATCTTAACTAGTTCTGTAGCTGTATCAATTTCAATAAAATCTGAAATTGGTATATAATGATAACTTGTCCCCTCATCACGATATGCTTCAGTTGGAATAATAAAAGCTCCTTTTTTAAATTTGAAGTTAGTTCTCCGCAAGAGCCAAAAATAATAAATGTTTCAACTCCCCTTGCATGTAATTTCTTCGCTTTCATCATAAGAATCTATTATACTCATAATTTCTCCTACCTTTCTAATAATTTATATTTTTTCTATCATATGCTATACAAAACTGAATTGCATCAATCATTTTATCAATATAAGGATTTTATTTGCTTTAACCTACAAAGCAAATTACAAGCATATTATCTACTCTTCTTTATTCATATATATCTTGCATGAAATTTTATAAGATACATAATACATAACTATCATAAATAGCACTAACAAAAATAACCCAAACTTATTCATAAACTCATTTAACATTTCCATATCTATATTAAAATTAGCCTTTACTATTAAAAAACCTATTCCTGCCACAACTGCAATTAGTATAAACACTAATATAAACATCTGAATTCTACCCTTTTCTGCTCCCCATTTATAGATACTTGGAATTTGTATGGACTGTATAAGAGATATTCCCCACATTCCACCTATTGTTGTAATAATTAAACTTTCATAATTCATGTTTATTACATTTTCAGGTCTAACATAATTCATGATATTCACAGCTATTATTGTTATCAATAACCCCAATACACCACCTAAAACAGTTGCTCCTATTGCTAAAATAAATTTTTCTTTCACGATATCTTTTCTACCAGTAGGCAATGTAAGAATATATTTATTGGATTTTGCTATTTCATCATAATTGAAAGTAGAAAGTGCAATCATTCCAACTATTGTACATATAATAATGGGTGCAAAATTAATAGCCTCTGTACCTATTATTGCAATTCCACAAAACAAAATTGTGATAATCAATGATGCTTTGTAAGTTGATAAATTATATAAATCTTTTTTTAATAATCCCTTTATCATACTTATTTCTCCCCCTTAATATAAAATAACATGATATCTTCAATGGATGGTTTATCAATCACAGTTATATTGTATTTTTGTTTTATCCTATTTTTATTATTTGTCAATACTTCATATTGATATTTTTCTTTTTGATACCTGATATAGTCTTTTTCATCTAATCGTAAAAAATCCTCTTGACTACATTTAATAATTCCATAATTCTCTAATAATTCTTGAGTTGGTAAATGAAATACAATTTTTCCTTTTTCGATAAATACAATATAATCTGATATATGTTCTAAATCTGTTGTAATATGTGTTGATATTAAGATAGACCTTGTTTCATCTTCTTGTATATATTCTCTAAATATATCTAAAATTTCATTTCTTGCAACTGGATCTAGCCCACTTGTTGGTTCATCTAATATCAAAAGTTTAGGATGATGTGATATAGCTGTTACAATTTTTAATTTCATTTTCATTCCACTTGAAAATTCTTTTATTAATTTATCTTCTGGTAAATTGAACTGTTTTAATAGATTTTTATACTTATTTTCATCCCATGTTTTATAGATATCTTTCATAATAGAATTAATTTGTTTCGCCGTTAGATAATCCGATAAAAAGCTATCATCCAATACTACCCCAATTTTTTCTTTTATTTCGTTCTCATTTTCTTTACTGTCTTTTCCAAATATTTTAACGATTCCATCTGCTTTTGTAATATTTAATATGGATTTTATTGTGGTTGTCTTACCTGCTCCATTTTCTCCAATTAATCCAACAACACATCCTTCTGGCACATTAAAGCTAATATTTTTTAATGTAAAATCCTTATATTTTTTTGAAACATTTTGTAATTCAATATTATTTTTCATGCTAAAAATCCCCCTCAAATATCATTTTAAATAATTCTTTCACTTCCTCTTCGGAAATATTTGCCACCTTTGAAATTTTATAAATTTGTTCCAAATGGTCTTGAATTTCTTTTAGCTTTTCTTCTCTAATTAGTTCCAAATTTTTAGGAGCAACAAAACTTCCTTTCCCCTGAACTGTTTTTATAAATCCTGCTTGTTCTAATTCGTCATAAGCCTTTTTTACAGTTAAAAAACTAATTTTTAAATCATTTGCTAAATTTCTTACAGATGGTAGCATATCTTCTTCTTTTAATTCATTGGAAAATATAGCTTGCTTGATAGCGTTTTCTATTTGTTCGTAAATTGGTATACTGCTATTATTACTAATGATAATATTCATATTCCCCTCCTCACTGTTATTGTCTGTTATGTCGTAATTATAACACTTTATAACAATATGTCAATATTTTTTATAAAATTATTTAAAAAAGAGGTTACTAGTTAATGTTTTTTCACCTATTATTACTCAAAAGTATTGATATATTAATATTTTGCAGGCAAGACCCGGATTGTTAAGCCCCAGATACGTTTTGCCAAATAATATTAATATATCAATACTTTAATTACTCATTAACTAATAACAAAAAGAGAACTACCTTTGTCAGTAGTTCTCTCAAGATATAAGGAAATAGTAATTTATAGAGTATCATCTAATACTACAATCTTCCTAACCTGACTTAAATAAGCTGGTTCTGATTCTAAAACATCACCATAATTATATACCGCAACCTTTTGTCCAACTTTTAGTTCTTCAAAAGCAATCTTTGTTCCATTAAATTCTATTTTGAAATTATCAGGTATATGATCCAAAATAACTGTAAAATAAAATTCTCCCCTATGATTTACGTCGTTGATATCTAATCCTTTTACTTTAATTGTTTTGTCACCATAAAGTTCTCCATCTGATATTTCTTCTATTGTAGCATAAAAAGTATCTGGATACATTTCTTCTGAAACCATTTTATATAATTCAGTGGCAGCATTTATATAAGCATTTTTAAAAGTAAAGTAGTAATATGTCATTGTTCCTAAAGCAATTACTAATATAATAACCATTGCTATTTTTAAAATTTTTAGTTTGCTTTTATATTTCTTAAAATACTTGACAGCCTTTTTATCTTTAGATGTCATATTAACATTTAAATCTTTTTGCATATTCTCTAAAATTTTCTTACAGTCATCACAATTATTTAAATGTTCTTCTATGAATGCATTTGTTTCTTCATTGGTTAATTTCTCAATATAGTTTGGTAATAAATCTTGAACGATTTTACAATCTCTTTTTTCTTTCATACTAATCAACCTCCTTTAACTTATTTTTTCCTCGATAAAAAGTTACTCTAGCCCAGTTTTCTGTTTTATTTAAAATAATGCCTATCTCTTTAAAACTTAATTCTCCAGTGATTCGTAGATAGATAACTTCTCTTGTTTTTTCATCTAAACTTTGCATTTTTTTATATAATGAAATCTTTTCATCCTTTAATATCACTTGTTCTTCTAAAGTATCTAATGTCTCTATAGGAAATAAGTCTTTCTCCTCTGCAGGAATCACTTTTTGTTTTTTTCTGCATTGGTCGTACCATAAATTTTTAGCAATTTGGCATAACCATACTGACATTTTACATTCACCTTTAAAAGTATCAATTTTCTTTACCGCTTTATAAAATGTTTCTTGAGTAAGCTCTTCAGAGATATCTTGATTATGTGTTAAACAGAATAAATATTTGTTTACTGTTTCAAAATATTCTTCATAGATTTTTTCAATATCCTGCATAACTTTTATCCTCCTTTGCATATAGGACGTATCAAATTCATTTTCGTTACAAAATTTTCGAATTTAGTATAACATAAAAAGAAAAATTACTCTATCCTTTTAGGTATAAAGTAATTTTTTAATTTTAATCAATCTCAATAGCACCAGTGTACAAACCATAATACATTCCTTTTTTAGCTATTAACTCATCATGATTACCTCTTTCCATAATTCTACCATGGTCTAATACCATAATTAAATCAGAATTTCTAATCGTAGACAATCTATGTGCGATAACAAAAACAGTTCTTCCCTTCATCAATTTATCCATTCCTTCTTGCACTATTTTTTCTGTTCTTGTATCAATACTTGAAGTTGCCTCATCTAATATTAAAACTGGTGGATTATTTAAAGCTGCTCTTGCAATAGATAACAACTGTCTTTGTCCTTGTGATAATCCTTCTCCATTTCCTGTAATTACCGTATCATAACCTTGTGGTAGATGTTGGATAAACTTATCCGCATTAGAAAGCTTCGCTGCTTCTATTACTTCTTCATCTGTTGCATCTAACTTTCCATATCTAATATTATCTTTTATTGTCCCTGTAAATAAACTAGTATCTTGTAAAACCATTCCTAATGACCTTCTTAAGTCATCTTTTTTAATTTTTCTAATATTAATTCTATCATATCTTATTTTTCCTTCTTGAATATCATAGAAGCGGTTTATTAAATTTGTAATCGTTGTTTTACCAGCTCCAGTTGCTCCAACAAAGGAAACTTTTTGACCTTCTTTTGCAGTCAAAGTAATATCATGTAATATTTTTTTATTTTCTTCATATCCAAATTGAACATTTTCAAATTCTACTTGACCACGTAATCTTGTATAAGTAATTCTTCCATCCTTATGCGGATGTTTCCAAGCCCATACACCAGTTCTTTCTTTAGACTCTGTAATTTTTCCATCTTCTATTTTAGCATTTACTAAAGTAACATATCCTTCATCCATTTCCACTTCTTCATCTATTAATTCAAATATTCTTTCTGCACCTGCTAATGCCATTACAATAGAGTTCATTTGTTGTGATACTTGACCTAATGGATTTGTAAAGGCTTTTACAAATTGTAAGAAGGCAGCTATACTTCCGATAGATAATATTCCATTAACAGATAACATTCCTCCGATTACCGCTACTAAAACATATCCTAAATTACCAATATTCATGATACATGGCATTAAGATATTAGCATACATATTTGCCTTTGTATTACTATCACATAATGCTTCATTTAATGCATCAAATTTCTTCTTAGATTCTTCTTCATAATTAAATACCTTAACAACTTTTTGACCTTCCATCATTTCTTCTATATATCCATCCACTTTTCCAAGGTCTTCTTGTTGTTTTACGAAAAATTTTGAACTATTTCCTCCTAGATATTTAGAAACAAATATCATGATAACTACCATAGCAAGCACAACAAGTGTTAAATATACATTTGTTGTAAACATAGATATTAAAACTGTTACCATAGAAACAATTGCTGAAAATACCTGTGGAATACTTTGGCTAAGCATCTGCCTTAAAGTGTCTACATCATTTGTATAAATACTCATGATTTCTCCATGTGGTCTACTATCAAAATATCTGATTGGTAATTTTTGCATATGATTAAATAATTGTTTACGTATTTTATTTAATACTCCTTGAGATATATTTATCATTAATCTATTATAAATATAAGTTGCTATTACCCCAACCAAATATACTAGTGCCATCATCATAATAACATTAAATAGTGCTGTATAGTCAGGATTTTGACTTCCAAGAAGTGGAGTAATAAAGTCGTCAATTAAATATTTGATAAATTCAATACCAGCTACTCCTACCAATGCACTGATAATGATACTAACTAAAACAACTACTAATTGCAATTTATAAGTAGAAACCACATATCCTAAAAGTCTTTTTATCGTAGCCCATTTGGAAGTTTTCTTTTTATTCTCCATCTTCTTTGTCATCTCCTTTCATTTGAGATTCATATACTTCTTTATAAATTTCATTTGTTTTAAGTAATTCTTCTGATGTACCTATTCCATCAATCTTTCCTTCATTTAATACAATAATTTTATCAGCATCTTCTATAGATGTAACCCTTTGTGCAATAATTATCTTAGTGGTATTTGGTATTTCTTCTCTAAAGGCTTTTCTAATAAAACTATCTGTTTTCGTATCTACTGCACTTGTAGAATCATCTAAAATTAATATTTTTGGTTTTTTAAGTATTGCCCTTGCAATACATATTCTTTGCTTTTGACCACCAGATACATTAGTACCCCCTTGGTCCAAAACAGTTTCATATTTGGAAGGGAATTCTTGTATAAATCCATCTGCCTGTGCTAATTTACATGCATCTTCTAATTCTTCTTGTTCTGCATTTTTCTTTCCCCAACGTAAATTTTCTGCAATAGTTCCAGAAAATAATACATTTTTTTGTAATACCATTGCAACAGCATCTCTTAAGGTATGGATATCATAATCTTTTACATTAACTCCTCCAACTTTAATTTCACCTTTTGTAACATCATAAAGTCTTGGTATTAATTGTACTAATGTTGATTTTGAACTTCCCGTTCCTCCTATAATTCCAATGGTCTCTCCTTCTTTTATTTCTAAGTTTATATTTTCTAATGCAAATTTGTTCTCATCTTCTTCATCACTATAACAGAAACTAACATTTTTGAATGAGATATCTCCACTTTTTACTTCTTTGATTGGGTTTTCTGGATTTTTTAAAGCTGGTTCTTCATCAATTACTTCTACTATTCTTTCTGCTGATGATTGTGCAATAATTACCATGACAAATACCATAGATATCATCATCAAACTAGATAATATTTGCCATGCATAAGTAATGATACTAGAAAGTTGACCTGTTTGCATATCTCCGCCAACAATTAATCTTGCACCAATCCATGAGATAAATAGAATACAGGTATAAATCGTAAATTGCATTACAGGACTATTGAAGGCTACTATTTTTTCTGCTTTTTTAAAGTTGGTATATACTTCATTATTGACATCTTGGAATTTTTCTTCTTCTGTATCTTCACGAACATAAGCTTTCACTACTCTGATTGCATTTAAGTTTTCTTGTACTACTCTATTTAATTTATCATATTTTTTGAATACTTTTTCAAAGATAGGATGTGCTTTTGTTGCTATCAAATATAGTATTACTCCTAATACTGGAATTGCAACAAAAAAGATTAAAGATAATTTAGCACTTATCGATAATACCATTAAAAGAGCAAATATCATCATAATAGGTCCTCTCACTAAGATACGTATTATCATTTGAAATGCCATTTGTACATTTGTTACATCTGTTGTCATTCTTGTTACTAAACTTGATGTTGAGAATTTATCTATATTTTCGAATGCATAATCTTGTATTTTGTGAAACATTGCTTTTCTTAAATTTTTAGCATATCCTGCTGAGGCTTTTGCTGCAAATCTTCCTGATAACATTCCAAATGTTAAAGATAATATAGCAGATATGATTAGCAATATTCCCATTTCCAGAATATAATCTATATCATTATTTTGAATTCCTACATCTATGATGTTAGCCATCAGAAGCGGAATAATAACTTCCATGACAACTTCTAATATAACAAATATTGGTGTAAGTATTGCAGATTTTTTATATTCTTTCACATAACTTGCTAATTTTTTTATCATTGTTTCTCCTCCTTCTTTTCTTTTAAACATAAATTATGAGACATTTTTTTCATGATTGTAAAAAAAGTCTCTATTTCTTCTTTTGAAATTCCTTCTGTTAAAACTTCTTCTACTTGAATAATTTCCTTTTTTAGTTTTTCTCTTGCTTCTTTAGCTTTTGTCGTTAACATCAATTTTTTTAATCTGGCATCTTGAGCATTTCCTTCTCTTTTAATAATTCCATTTTTCTCCATTAATTGTAAAATTCCTGTTACAGATGCCCTTCTCATATCAAATGCCAATTCTATATCTTTCGCATACACATCTCTTTTTTTAGATTCATCATAAATATATAACAGGATAGATACTTGTTTTCCAGTAATTTGATATTCTGATACAGATTGATCCATTCTTCTTTTTATTTGTCTAGATAACATTTGCAATTCTTTTCCAACTTCTCTTTCTTTTTTCAATGTTTCACCTTCTTTTTTGTTAGCTACCTAACTATTTTAAGACACATTTTTTTCTTTGTCAAGATTTATTTTCACTTTTTTACATAATAAAACAGTACCACTACTCCATAAAGAATGGTACTGTTTTCCTTAATTTCAAGGACATCTTATTGAATAATATCCAATACTTCCAATAATGAAGTAATTTCGAAAGTCGGTTTTAAAGATGTAAGATTTTTTGTCCGATTCGGATTAAACCAGATGCTATCAATTCCCGCATTATTTGCAAAAGCAATATCACTGCTCAAAGAATCTCCTATTAAAATAGAATCTTCCCTGTTTTTTGGTTTTATCACTCTGGCAATTGATAATGGGTTCTTTTTCAGATAATACCCTTCGCAACTATAAATCTTTTCCATATAATCAAAAATCCCAAAGTCTTTTAGTTGCGTAATCTGTCTCTCAAAAAGCCAGTCCGTTAAAGCATTGTTCTGCTTTCCAGCATCTTTTAATGTTCTGAGTACATACTCTGCATTTTCATTTATTGTATTGCAATCTGTATTGCACCATCCGTCTAAGAATTCTCTACCTGTTATTCCTGCTGAAAGCAATTCTAACATCGTCCGTTCTATGATTGCACATATCCCTTCTTGTGTCACTTTTTGTGTTGCAAAACAACGATTAAATTCTCCTATCATATAAAAGAATTCTTCCTCTAACTTAATAGAATAAGGAATTTGTAAATGCCGAGCAATTAATTCAACTTCATGTTGCTTGTGCTGCCATATAGTTCCATCCAAGTCCCAATAAATATACCGCTTCTCTACTTTCATCATTTCTTTACCTCCATAATTTGATAAATTTTATGTAACTTTATATTAGAATTTTAACATCTGTATATTTAAAAGTCAATAAAATATAATAATTCAAAATTAAAAATCTTTTAATTTTTTAATACTATGTTTAAAGGGTATCCTAATAGGATACCCTTTGTATAGACAAAGCTTGAATCAGTAGTAATAAAATTTTTTTATTTATTCAGTTTAATTTAATTATATTGAGTTTGAGAGATAGTTGCAACAAAATTTTCTATACAGGCTCATTTTGAGTCTGTGTAAATTAGACATTTAAAGGTGTTTTTTGTCAATATTTTCCATTCTTCTTACAAGGAAATTTTATTTTTCTTAAAGCTTATCTCTGTAACGTATATTCTTGATTATTTGGTTCCTGCATATCTTCATCAGTAACTATATTAAATTGATATTTATAAGTAGTTACATTTTCGACATTTTTCCCATTTTCATTAACGACTTCTATTAACTTTATTGGTAATCCCGTATCTTTTTCTATATATGCTTTTATTTCCTTTTTATTTTCTGAATACATAAAATTAGAATTATACAAACTAGATAATTCATAACATTGTTTCTCATCCATTTTCATATCTTTTATATTAGTTAAAACACTATCCAAAATTTTTTCTGGAATACTATTATTATATGCAAAATTAACAATAGAGCTGTATGATGATGAAGTTGTATTTTCTATATGTGCTCCTCTTTTTGGAGCTGTTTCATCATATACACTCATAACTTTCATTCCATCTTTTTCTGTAAAAACTTTTCTTTGATTTGGATATGTGATTTGAATTGTCGTAGTTTTTTCTCCTTTATTATCTATATTTTCAACTATTACTTTATCAATATTATCTTTTATAAATCTTGTTAATTTGGAAATATGTGTGCCATTATTTACAATTACTTCTATATATATATTATCATTATTGTTTTCTAATTTTGATACTTTATTATCTATATCATTCAATATTATTAATTTTCTTAAAGTAATGCCAACAAATATGATTAATATAATTACAATAACAATAAGTATCTTTTTCCACAACTTCATTTCTCTCTTTTCTTTTTTCATTCTAAATTCCCCCTTTATTACTATTCTTGTAAACATTAATTGGCATATAAATACAAATAAAAAATACTACTTTTATGAAATTCTAGTGATAGATAAATTATACTTTATTTGTTTTCTTTTGTCAATTTTTTCCAACAACTTCTCTGATATTTTTTGAGAAATCTGTTACTACTGTGAAAATCTTGTAAAATACTGTAAAATATGCTATAATTAAAACATAGGAGATGATGTATATGAATAAATTAAATAAAATATTTTTAATTATAATTCTTATATTAATTATTATCCTTATAGTAGCTATCAATCGTTGCTTCTATTTTGCGAATGCCTATAAAAGTGTCGCAACAAATATGATGCATTTAACAGAAAAAGCAAACCAAATAGAAAAAGATTATAACAGAAATACAGAAAACGTAAAAATAGAAATTGTTAAAAGTTCCTTAACTCCAACCGGAGCAACTATCTTAATTACAGATAACAACGAATTTCCTTACATTTGGAAAGAAACTTACTACCTAGAGAAAAAAGAAAACGGTAGTTGGAAAAAATTAGATTTATTACAAAACCCTAATTTTAGTGATAGTATCTATAAAGTAAACAAAAACAATCAAATTGAACAAGTACTTAATTGGAATGATATTTATGGAACTCTATCCAAAGGAACTTATAGAGTCATAAAATATGTTTATACTTCAGATTCAGATATATACTTTGATTCAGAAGAATTTGAAATATAATATTTTTTATATACCAAAATCTCTTTATGGCATTTCTGTCATAAAGAGATTTTTTTAATGTTCATTATTTAGTCAATAGTAGAAATTCCAAGTGTAATTTCCTCTAGTACTTCTAAAAGAACTCTAACCGTATCTAAAGCTGTAAACATAGCAATATTATTTTCAGCAGCACACCTTCTAATCAAACTACCATCTGTTTCTTGGTCAATAGAATCCATATTTCTAGTATTAATCACATAACTCACATGACCTCTCCTCAAAGATTCTAAAATTTCATCACTACCTTCGCTAATTTTCTTCTTTACCCTTGTCCTAATACCATGTTCTTTTAAAAACTTTGCTGTACCTTTGGTTGCTTCAATATTAAATCCTAACTGATAAAATCTTTGAATTAAAGGTAATGCTTCCTCTTTATCTTTATCTGCAATCGTAACAAATATTGTTCCATAATTTGCTAAACGCATTCCAGATGATTGTAATGCTTTATATAATGCTCTTGTTAATTTTTTATCATATCCAATTGCCTCTCCTGTTGATTTCATTTCAGGAGAAAGATAAGCATCTAATCCTAATAATTTTGAAAAAGAAAATGCAGGAGCTTTTACATACCATCTTTCTTTTTCTTTTGGGTAAATTTGTGTTATCCCTTGCTCTTTTAAAGATTTTCCTAACATCACTAAAGTACCTATATCTGCAAGCGAATACCCTGTTGATTTTGAAATAAAAGGAACCGTTCTAGAAGACCTTGGATTTACTTCTATTACATAAACTTTTTCTTCTTTATCTACAATAAATTGAATATTATATAATCCAACAATTCCAATACCTAAGCCTAGTTTTACAGTATAATCTAATATGGTTTCTTTTGCTTTTTGACTAACACTAAAAGTAGGATAAATACTAATACTATCTCCTGAATGAATTCCTGTTTTTTCAACATGTTCCATAATACCTGGCACAAATACATCTTTACCATCACAAACAGCATCTACTTCTAATTCCTTACCAATAATATATTTATCAACAAGTACAGGTTGTTTTTTGTTGATTTCTACTGCTGTTTTTAAATATTTTTCTAATGCCTTTTGATTAGAAACAATCTGCATCGCTCTTCCACCTAATACATAACTTGGTCTTACTAATACAGGATAGCCAATTTCTTTTGCCACTTTAATTCCATCCTCTATGCTTGTTACTGCCTCTCCTTTAGGTTGCAATAAATTTAATTTTTTCATTACCTTTTCAAAAGCATCTCTATTTTCTGCTTTTTCGATGGCACTCACATCTGTTCCGATTAATTTTACTCCTAATTTAGAAAGTGGCTCTGCTAAATTAATAGCTGTTTGTCCTCCTAAAGAGCTAATAATACCTTCTGGTTTTTCTAAATCAATAATATTCATAACGTCTTCTACTGTCAATGGTTCAAAATACAATTTATCACTAGTTGTATAATCTGTTGAAACCGTCTCTGGATTATTATTAATAATAATAGCCTCATATCCTGCTTCTTTAATAGTTTTTACAGCATGTACAGTAGAATAATCAAATTCTACACCTTGGCCTATTCTAATAGGACCAGCTCCTAGTACAATAATTTTCTTTCTATTGCTCACAATAGATTCATTTTCTTCTTCATATGTAGAATAAAAATATGGCACATAACTTTCAAATTCACTACTACATGTATCAATCATTTTATACACAGGATAAATATTTTCCTTTTTTCGTAAAAGATAAATTTCCTCTTCCTCTTTTTTCCATACTTCTGCAATATATTTATCACTAAATCCCATTTTTTTAACAGCTTTTAAAATTTCTAAATTTCCTACATTTTCAGCTAATATCTTTTCCCACTTAGTAATATTTTTAATCTTTTCTAAGAAAAACATATCAATCTTTGTCGTTTGATAAATTAATCCTAAATCTATATTTCTTCTCATTAATTCTGCAATTGCATAGATTCTATCATCTGTTCCATCTTTGATATATTCCATCATTTCTGATGTTTCCATTTTATCAAATTTAGGAATATGAATATGACAAGCTCCTACTTCTAATGACCTAATTGCTTTCAACAAACTCTCTTCAAAAGTTCTTCCCACACTCATAACTTCTCCAGTAGCTTTCATTTGCGTACTTAATTTATTAGAAGCAAGTGTAAATTTATCAAATGGAAATCTTGGAATTTTACAAACAATATAATCTAGTGCTGGTTCAAAACTTGCAGGAGTATTTGCCAACATAATTTCATCTAATCTCATACCTACTGCAATTTTAGCAGAAACTCTTGCAATCGGATAACCACTTGCCTTAGATGCCAACGCAGAAGAACGAGATACTCTTGGGTTTACTTCAATGACATAATAGTTAAAAGAATGAGGGTCTAAAGCAAATTGTACATTACAACCTCCTTCAATTTTTAATGCTCTAATAATTTTCAAACTACTATCTCTTAACAATTGATACTCTTTGTTTGTCAAAGTTTGGCTTGGTGCCACTACAATAGAATCTCCTGTATGAATTCCTACTGGGTCCAAATTTTCCATATTACATACTGTAATTGCTGTATCATTGCCATCTCTGATTACTTCATATTCTATTTCTTTATAACCTTTAATACTCTTTTCTACTAACACTTGACCTACAGGAGAAAGCTTTAGGGCATGTTTCATTAATTCTTGCAATTCTTCTTCATTATCTGCAAAACCTCCACCTGTTCCACCTAAAGTAAAAGCAGGTCTTAATACCACTGGATATCCTATTTTGTTTGCTGCATTCATTCCCTCTTCTAAAGAACTTGCTATCATAGACTCTAGCACCGGTTCTCCTAATTCTTGGCATAGTTCTTTGAATTTTTCTCTATCTTCTGCTCTTTCAATACTTTGGCTACTGGTTCCTAATAACTCTACTTGGCATTCTTGTAAAATACCTTTTTTATATAATTGCATTGCAATATTTAATCCAGTTTGTCCCCCTATCCCTGGAAGAATAGCATCTGGTCTTTCATATCTAATAATTTTAGCAACATATTCTAAAGTTAATGGCTCCATATATACTTTATCTGCAATAGAAGTATCTGTCATAATAGTAGCAGGATTGGAATTTACCAATATGACTTTATATCCTTCCTCTTTTAGTGCTAAACACGCTTGTGTCCCTGCATAATCAAATTCAGCTGCTTGTCCTATTACAATTGGTCCTGAACCAATTACTAACACAGTTTTTATATCTTTTCTTTTTGGCATTCTACTTCCCCTCCATCAAATTAATAAATTTATCAAACAAATATCCACTATCTTGTGGACCAGGTGCGCTTTCTGGGTGATATTGTACACTAAATATTTTATCTTTTTTACATGCTACTCCTTCTACTGTATTATCTAATATATTTTTATGAGTTATTTTTAATGATGTTTGTTTGATAGAATCTTCTTCTACTGCATAACTATGATTTTGGCTTGTTATTTCTATTTTATCTGTTTCTAAATTTAACACAGGGTGATTTCCGCCTCTATGACCAAATTTAAGTTTATATGTTTTTGCTCCATATGCTAAACTTATCATTTGGTGTCCTAAACAGATTCCAAAAATAGGGTATTTGCCTTTCAATTCTTTTACTAATGTTATTACTTCTTGCACATCTTCTGGATTTCCTGGTCCATTGGATAAAAATATACCATCTGGTTTTAAAGCCTCTATTTCTTGTGCAGTAATACAATAAGGAACTACCGTTACATTACATTCTCTTTTATTTAAACTTCTTACAATATTTAATTTAATTCCACAATCTACTGCAACTACATTATATTTTGCATTTGCAGTTCTAGAATACCATCTTTTTTTACAACTCACTTTAGCTACGGCATCTTTTGGAATATGATATGATTCTAATTTTCTTAGTGCTTCTTCTTTACTAGTTGTGATATCTGTTATAATAACTTTTCTACTTCCTTTTTCTCTAATACTTCTTGTTAATTTTCTGGTGTCTATTCCAAATATCCCTGGTATATCATTTTCTTCTAAATATTCAGATAATGTTTTTGTATACCTAAAATTACTTGGTAAGTCATTATATTCTCTTACCACCATTCCCCCTATGGTAGGTTGTTTTGTTTCGTAATCTTCATCTGTGATTCCATAATTTCCGATTAACGGATAAGTCATTACTACCATTTGATACGTATAAGATGGGTCTGAAACAATTTCTTGATAACCAACCATAGAAGTATTAAATACAATTTCACAAATAGCTTCTTTATTAGCTCCAAATCCATATCCGCAATATTCTTCTCCATCTTCTAAAACGATTTTTTTGTTTGGTTTCTCCATACCTTTCTTCCTTTCTTTTTTTCCTATTCACAAAAAAAAATAAGGAATAAATATCCTTATTTAAAACAAGAAAGCAAATGCAACAACTATTAAAATAATAGTTGGGATTGAGATTATTTTTATTTTTCTTAAATTGTTGTGCATTTTTTTACTTCCTTTTTATTTATTTTTTTTATTATAACAAAACCTAATACTAAAATGCAATAGCTATTTTTAAAAAATTTATAATTCTGCAATTAATGTATTATATTGGTCAGATAATTGCTGATTTTCAAAAATAATATTTTCTCCTTCCACTGTCCAATGCGATTTATTTTGCATTAAAAAATCTATTATTTTTTCAGCTGTATCTAATATCTTTGTAATTTCACCAATAGAACCATCTAATTCATTTTTCAATTCCTCTTCATTAATTTGGTCTGTTAACTCTTGTCTATAAATTTCTATATCGGTAGAATCCATACCTTGATTTTCTGCATAAGACAATATTTTTTCTTCACTTATTAATTGTGTCAATTCTTCTGTATATTGATTTAAATTTGTTCTAGTAGTTGTAATATATTCCTTCGTACTAACAAATTCTGGACCATCTACTTGATAATTTTCTACTGACAATATTTTAGTTAGCTTTTCGTCCTCTAAAATCTGTTTTATTTTTTCTTGTTTATCCAATATATCTGTTAAGTATTGTTTACATGCTTTTTCTATTTTGGCATAATCACCTGTTGTAACAGTTCTATTTAAAATAGCTTGTAATTCTTCATTATTGCTATCTCCTGATTGTGCATAACTCTCTATTTTTGCTAGTTCTTCTGTTAAAAGTTCATTTTGTTTTTCATCTAATGCCACCAAATATAATATACCTGCTATCATAATAAGTACTATTACACCCACTATAATTAAAATTTTTGTTCTTTTTTTCATTTTATCCATCTCCCTTTCATTTTTCATTTGATAGAAATAATATCTTTCTCATCATATTCTTCTGGCTTTAAACCAAGCCTTGTTTGCATATAACTAACTAATCCCAAAGTAGCAATTAATAAAACAATCCCAACTAATATTGTCGCATTTGCAGTATTTGTGATATCTAATAAATAAGCACCCAAAAATCCAATACAAGACCTAAAAACATTTTTACTAATAGCCTTTACTGCAAGTATTTGTGTAATTATATTCTCTTTGGCAAAATTGCTTAAATATCTATCTAGCAATACATTATTAATTCCTTTCACGCTATAAAATACTAAAAATGCTAATACAATAATAATTAATGTTGTGTCATAAGGTAACTGCAATATTCCTGTTATTCCAATCACAAATATCGTTACTATCATAACAATTAATATGGTAGATAACGTCTTATTTTTGAAGTGTCTATGAAATTTTGCCTGTCTTTTTAGTCCTATAGAAGATGCTAAACTAGATAAAGCTGTTACAATTGAAATCACTTGGGCAGATGCTCCAATATCTACTAAAATACTACTTTGATATGTTCCCATTAAACAAAATATTCCCCATGTAATACCTACACAAATAAATAAACTTCTTAATCTAGGTGATTTAAATATAAATTGCATTCCTTTTTTCAAATCTTGAAAATAATTTATCATCTTTTCTTGAGAATTTTGTTTTTTTTCTGATTTCTCTCCTAATTCTTTGAATCCCAAAGACATAACAACTGCCAGGATACTTATCATAAGAGAAATTATCATAGGCAAATAATTATTAAATGCATATAAAAAACCACAAATAACAGAAGAAATACAATTGAACAAGTAATAATCTTTGTAAGCTTTCCCTTCTATTTTAGAAAAGATTGCCCCTTTGTTACTAGTTTCTGGAATAGAATACTCTAATAATGCTATATCAGAAATATCTTTTAACGTAAAACATAATGAACTAAAAAATTGTGCTAAAATAAGAGTTTCTAATCCTGTACATCCCATAATTAGTATTAAATATAAGACATTAAAAACATTTGCTAAAACAGTGCATCTTTTGGTTCCTATTTTATCAATAATAACACTTGCTGGTATTTGCCATATTATCATAAAAATAGCATAAAAAGAAGAACCTAATACAACATGAGAAGCACTAATTTGCTTTACTTGTGTTAAAAATAAAAATTCAATACAATAATAAAACAACAAATCTAATGATATTGGTCTATATAATGCATATAATCGCATATTTTGCTTTCGTGCTTTTACTAAATCTTCTTTCATTTGTACCCCCTTCCTATTTAATCTTTTATCCTTTGTATAAAGTTTATTATTTGTTTCGCCAATACCTCTTCTTTACCTGCATATCCATGGTCTGCACCATCTATATAATCAATATCCTTTTCAGGATTTTGTATGATATTAGAAACTATATCCACTAACTCATCAGCTTTTTGTAAAATCATCTCATTCTCATTTCCCCATCTCATAAAAAGAGGGGCTTCGATTTCATTCAGTTTTTCTAATTGTGTATCTTTTCCATATTGCGCAAAATCTATTTCTTGATTATTTTTTGCATATCTTAAAAAAGTTTTCACACTAATGGGATGTATAAAAGCATCTTTTGGCATTAATTCTTTTCCTAATCCTGCATCTTCTTTTTCTTGTGCTAAATCTATGTAAGTTGTAAATTTATCTCTCAAATATATTCTCAAAGTACCTGGTATATCTATTAAAGAAAGTAATATAATCCCTTTGATACATTTTAAAAGCTCATCATCATCTTCTTTTAATTCATGATAGGTATATACTATTTTTGTACAACCTAAACTATGCCCCTGTAAATAAATATTTTCATAACCTAATTCTTTTAACTTTAAAATAGCTCCTACGATGTCTTCATAACCTTCTAATACATCTTCATAAGAAGTTCCGCCTAATGTTTTTTCTTTTTTTCCATTTATATTTTTTCTAATATATTTTACAAGTTCACTTCCTCTATTATTAAAACAAAAATAGGATATGCCCTCCTCATTTGCAGTTTTAGCTATGATGTCATCTCTTTCTTTAAAACAGTTACTACTCATACCATGAACTGCTAAAATAACTTTTTTAGTTGCTTCTTTTGCTTGATATAGAAATCCATTTAGGGCTATTCCATCTGTCGCTAAAAAATCTATTTTTTTCATTTGCTTTCCTCCTCAATTTTTTTTATAATATCATAAAAAATAAAAAAAATAAACAGATTAGAATATAAAAATAGTAAAGTTCAAAAAAAGCCAAAGAGAATAAATTCTCTTGGCTCTTTTTAGACACTTATATTCTCTGAAATTATTTTTTCTGCCTGACTTTGAGTTAAATATCCATACTCTACCATTTTATTAGCCACTTGCTTTTGCCTTTGTTTAGCTAAATTCCAATTTTTTGTAGGAGCATACACAGAAGGAGCATTAGGAATACCCGCAAGCATAACACATTCCCCATCTGTTAATTCTTCTAATTCTTTATTAAAATAACCTCTAGCCGCTTCTTTAGGGGTATGATACCCATCCCCAAAATAACTGGTATTTAAATATAATTCCAAAATCTCATTTTTATCTAAGTTATTTTCCATTTGAAAAGCCATAAAAACTTCTGCTATTTTTCTTTCTATTTTCTTTTCTTGGGTAAAATAAACATTTTTAGCCAATTGCTGTGTTATCGTACTACCACCTTCTACAAAACTCATTGCTTTTATATCATTGATAAGTGCTCTACCAATTGCAATAATATCAATGCCTGGATGCCCATAAAAACGATGGTCCTCTACAGAAATAACAGCATTTATATACATCTGTGGCAATTCTTCTAATGTTGTGTAATTAGGCGTTTCTTTTATTTGAGCTATCTTTTCTTCTAAAGGCACCGCTTCAATAGCTTCTTGATACATTTTATATCCATTTCCTACAAATAATAGTCCTATACTAATGGCTATTAGTATCACACAAAATAAAAACTTCAAAAATTTCTTCATTTTTTATCACCTCTATTTTTCCTCACATTTGTGCTATCTTTGTTTTTATTATAACATTTATGATAACGCAGTTGCCATCGTTTTTGGTGACAAAAATCTTACAATTTTGTAACTTTTGTGTTTTACTTTTTTAAAACTATTGCTATATTAATATTGGCAGACAAAGACCCGGATTGTTACGCCCTAGCTATGTTTTTGTCAAAAATATTAATATAGCAATAATTATACATATATTTTTACCACTATTTCAGTCTAACATAGTTAAACTATTTTTAGGAAATACTAATCTTACTAATGTTCCTTTATCTAATTCTGAATTAAGTTCTATCTTTAGCCCTAATTTATGACATAGTTTTTTGCAAAGATATAATCCCAAACCTGTAGCTTTCTTTTCTGACATTCTTCCATTCGTTCCTGTAAATCCTTTTTCAAATACTCTTGTAATTTCTCCTTTTGGAATTCCAATACCATTATCTTGAATTTCTAATACCACTTGATTTTTCTTTTCCTTCGCTGAAATTGTTATTTGCTTTTCATCTTTTTTCATGTATTTAACACTGTTTTGTAGAATCTGGTTTAAGATAAAAATTGTCCACTTACTATCTGTATATACTTCTTGTTCTAAATTTTCTAATTTAATATTAACTTTTTCTGAAATGAACAAATTTTTATTTTTGACAATAGAAGCATTTACCATTTCTTTTAAATTCACTTTTTTAATACAATAATCTTTTTCTACTGTATTGCTTCTTGCATAAAACAATGCTTGTTCGGTATAATTTTCAATTTTTTCAAGCTCTTCTGCAATACTTTTAGTAGCCTCGGTTTTATTATTTTCAATTACTAATTTACTAGCTGCAATAGGAGTTTTTATTTCATGAATCCACAATTCTATATATTCTTTATAATCTTCTTGCAAATATTTATATTGATTTACATTCTCTAACATAGATTTTCCTGTTTCTATCAATATTTCTTGTAGTATCTGTGCTTCCACAAAAGTTGGTGTTTGTAACATTTCTGATATTAAATATTTTTGGTCTAACTCTTTCATGGTTTCTAATACCGTTTCATAATATTTCTTTTTTTGGAAACATTCCAAAGAAATATTAACAACCAAACCTAATAATGGAGCTAGAAAAATATAAATTCTAATCATAAAATGAATAGGAAACGGAATTAAAAATATTTCTATTGTAATTACTATCATTAATAATACTAAAAAATAATTTACTTTTTCTTTCCATAACTTAAACTTTTTCATTTTAATAAATATCCTTGTCCTCTCTTAGTTTCAATCATATCAGCTTTTCCTATTTCTTGTAATTTATTTCTTAATCTTTTCATGTTAACAGTTAAAGTATTATCATCAATAAAACTTTCACTATCCCATAAATAACTCATGATTTCTTCTCTTGATACAATTTGTCCTCTTTTTTGCACTAAATAATATAATATTTTAGATTCATTTTTAGTCAGTTCAATTTGTTTATTTTCAGCCTCAATCATACTTTTTGAAACATTTAAAATAAATTCTTTACAATCTATTTTATTTTGGTTGGTATCTTTATTTTGGCTTCGTTTTAATAAAGCATTTATTTTAGCTAACAAAATTTGTATATTATATGGTTTGGTGACATATTGGTCTGCTCCATTATTTAAACTTAATAATTCATCAATTTCATTATTCCTGCTGGTAACAATAATAATTGGTATATTAGACACTTTTCTAATTTCCTTACAAATATATTCTCCATCTACCATAGGAAGATTAATGTCTAATAAAAGTAAATCCGCATTTTGTGCCAATATATCTGGTATCATATTTTGAAAATCAACCAAACCAATTGCTTCAAATCCATGTTTGTTCAAAAATAATTCTAGTTCTTCTCTTATTTTCTTATCATCTTCTACAATTAATATCTTTGCCATTTTTTCATCCCTTTCCTAATTTCTTTATTGATGAATACTTTCTTATTTTTTCATACATAATATACCATATTGTAACTTTTTTGTAAATTCTTTAATTTTTTACTAAATTAACTAGACATCTTTTCCTCTTTTATGATATCATGATAAAGTATAAAACAAAAGAATAAAAAAACATCATTGTTTTCATTTGGAGGGAGATATAAAATGTTAAAATCAATTAAATATTTATTAATAGTAATGTCAATGATACTAATTTTATTTACACCTATTTTATCTTTTGCTGTTGATATGAATATAACAGATAATGAAACAACGCAAAACACTTCTAATACAAATGCTTCTGGAAATACAAATTCATCTAATACATCTAGCACAAATAATGCTACCAATAATACAAATACTAGTAATACTTCTAATACTAATACAACTTCTTCACCTTATTCCACAACAATTAATAGTGCTAACAACTCATCTTCAGATTCTGACTTAGGATTAGTTGGTATTCTAAATATTCTTTTAATTGTCATTGGCATTCTTTTGATATTATTAGCAATTGCCATTCTTATTCGATTAAAAAAATAACTAAAAAAATCCATTTTTATAAAATTTTTCAAAACTCTAATTTTTTAGAGTTTTTTTATTGCTTTTTGATGATTTTTTCAAATTTTACATGTATATTTTATCCCATTTTTTAAATACTATTAATAGAACTTTGTATTTTTATGATGAAAAAATTTTTATTTTGTCATCATTTTATTACTTATATAGATATATAAGTTCTTTGAAAATTTGATAGGAGGATAATTTTATGTACAGAAAATTATTAATCAGTTTAGGTGTCTTATTAAGTATTATCTTTACTTTTACATTTTGTTTCGCAAACAATGGACTTCAAGATGCTGCCAATGGCGTTAGAAACGTTGTAGGTGGTGCTGAAAATGCTATTGAAAACGGCGTAAAAGATATTTCTGATGCTTCTAAGAATGCAACAGGAGCTATGGAAAATGCTACCAACGATACTATAAATACAATGAGAGAAAATGGCAATAATGATAATACAAAAAAAGATACAAATAACAATACCATGATGGCTGATACTAACAACGGAAATTATACAGCTACTAGAACAGCAACTACTCAAGCTACTTTCATGGGAATGAATGCAACTGCTTGGACTTGGCTTATTCTAGGTATTGCTGCTATTGCAATTGTAGCTCTTGTTTGGTATTATTCAATGCAATTAAGAGATGCTAGTTCGCATAATGAGTAATACTTGTAATGTCAATAGGATGTTCCTATTGGCATTTTTATTTTACTGTGTTATAATAATAAAAAAAAATAATCAGGAGTTTAAAAATGAATATAAAAATTATTGCCAAAAATCCTACAGCATATCATAATTATACAATTGAAGATACTTTAGAAGCGGGAATTGTATTATCAGGAACAGAAATAAAATCTATTCGTATGGGAAAAGTAAATTTAAAAGATACCTATGCTAGTATAAAAAATGGAGAAGCTTATATCTATGGAATGCATATTAGTCCTTATGAACATGGAAATATCTTTAATAAAGACCCTTTAAGAGATAGAAAATTATTAATCCATAAAAAAGAAATACATAAACTACTAGGTCTTATAAAACAAAAAGGATATAGTTTAATTCCCATAGAACTATACTTTAAGGGTAGTTTTGTAAAATTGAAACTTGGTATTGGTAAAGGTAAAAAATTGTATGACAAACGTCAGGATTTAGCCAAAAAAGATGCTCAAAAACAAATTAACATGCAATTAAAAAATAATAATAAAATGTATTAAAAAAACAGCTTAAGAATAAAATTCTTGAGCCGTTTTTTACTTTATATTTTATTGCTAGAGCCAAATACATCTATCATTTTATGTTTTACTGTTTCTTTAATTAAATCCCTTGCTGGAGTTAAATATTTTCTTGGGTCAAATGCACTAGGGTCATCATGAAATACTTTTCTAATTCCTGCTGTCATAGCTAATCTTAAATCTGTATCCACATTAATCTTAGATACCCCTGAAACACTTGCCTCATGTAAAATTTCATCTGGAACTCCTTTTGCTCCTGGGATATTTCCTCCATATTGATTACACATTTCTACTAATTCTGGTATTACAGTAGATGCTCCATGTAAAACGATTGGAGTATTTGGAATTCTTTCTTTAATTTCTTTTAAAATATCAAATCTTAATTTAGCTTCTCCTTTAAATTTATATGCTCCATGACTTGTTCCAATGGCAATAGCTAAAGAATCACAACCTGTTCTTTCTACAAATTCTTGTGCTTGTGCTGGGTCTGTATACATAGCATCTGACGCCTCTACATTAACATCATCTTCTATTCCTGCTAATTTTCCAAGTTCTGCCTCTACAACAACACCTTTACTATGTGCATAATCTACTACCTTTTTGGTTAAAGCTACATTTTCTTCAAAATCATATTTAGAACCATCTATCATGACAGATGTAAAACCATTATCAATACACATTTTAGCAGTTTCAAAATCTGGTCCATGGTCTAAATGAATAGCAATTGGTACTTCTGGATGTTCCTCTACTGCTGCTTGTACCATTTTCATTAAATAATTAATTCTTGCATATTTAATAGCACTGGAAGATGCTTGTAAAATGACAGGTGATTTGCTTTCTGCTGCAGCATCTACAATGGCTTGTATAATTTCCATATTATTCACATTAAATGCTCCTATAGCATATCCTTCTTTCATTGATTTTTCAAACATTTCTTTTGTCGTTACTAACATAATTATCCTTCCTTCCTATTTTTTACTTTTCTAGTTTCTTTTGTTATTGTATTTCTATTTTTCAGATATGTCAAGAAAAAAGAGAAGAAATTTTATTCCTTCTCATATTCATAACTTGCACACATTGATTCATCTGGTTTCATTGTTTTTTTGTTAGCAATTGGGGTTACTTGTATTGCTTCTAAAACACATAAATTTTTATCTTTATTATGATAAGTGCAACTTTCCACTGTACAATGAATTTTTTGATTTTTTTCCATTGTTTACCTCCAAGAAAAAAGATTTGAACTTTCTTTTTGGTTCATATTATTATTATGTGATTTTTTAATTTTCTTATGCTTTTTTTATTTGGAAATTTTTTTCAATTTTTTTCTTCTATTTTTTTACATTCTTGACAAGGTTCTTTAAAACTCAAATACCAACTAATTCCATTACCATTACACTGAATTTCTTCATTTCTTTGTTGCAATTTTGCAAAAGTATTAGGTGGTGGCATGATAACTGGTTGACCTGGAATCCAATTAGCAGCTGTCATTGCCTCACTACAATCTGCCATTTGCAATGCTTGCACAATTCGAATAATTTCTGGTACAAATCTTCCAATATTCATTGGGTACACAAGTATCGTTCTTACTATTCCTTTATCATCTATGATAAATACATTTCTGACCGTTTGCGTATTACTGATATCACTTGCTATCATTCCATATTTTCTAGCAATTTCTCCATTTCTATCTGCAATAATAGGAAATGAAATTTGAATACCTGTTTTACAATAAATATCATATACCCATGCTAAATGTGAACTATTGCTATCTACACTTAATCCTAATAGTTCTGTATTGATTTGTTTAAAATATGTATGTGCTCTTGTAAAGGCAATCATTTCTGTTGTACATACAGGAGTAAAATCTCCCGGATGAGAAAATAGTACTAACCATTTCCCTCTGTAATCATTCAATGCCATATTTCCCATTGTAGTAATTGCTTCAAAATCAGGTGCTTTTTGCCCTATTTTAACAGTTCCATTCATCATTAATTCATAATCCATAAATAAAAACTCCTTTCATTATCCTATAATATGAAAAGAGTTTGGCTTTTGATAATAAGACAGCAAATGCTCTTATCTTATTTTTTCAAAGAACTTTTTTTAGACTTATCACATTTTCTTGACCATATTCTAGTTTTTCTTCACTTAAACAAATTTCTATAATTTTTAGGAAATCCCATCTTATATAAGACTTTATCTATTTTTATTGTAAAAAGTTGAGTTTCTAATCTTTCTATTTTTGTTACAATATTACGATAAAATTCATTAAACGCATCTTTTTCTAACAATATTTTTAATATCATTATTACAGAAAATAAATCTCTTGTCGCATATGCAGTTTTATTATCTTTTCTTGTTAATTTTAATTGTCTGTGATAATCAGTAATATTTATTCTCTTTTTTAATCTAACATCATATAATTTTTCATCATGAGCACATATATTTCGTACATTACCTAGGTTTATTAAATATACTTTTAACGTTTCATTTTGTATATTAAATTTTCTACTTATGTTATTTTGTTCTTTTTGCTTCATAAAACTATAAAATTTTGAAACTTTTCCAAAAGATAAAATTCTAATCAATACCCATAAAGGAATATATCTATATGTATCTAAATAATGTATAATCATCTTATTGGCGTTTTTATATTGATGGGATATTTCAAGATTAATATCATTTATAAATTTAAGAATTAACTCTCTATTTTTAAGAGAATTTTTCTTCTCTACTATTTTTATTTAAGAATACATCTTTATATCCATTTATCAAATAATAATAGTTATTGTTTGATAATATTTCTCTAGCAATAGCTAAATTTTTTATGTGTAAATTTCTGTTTTTTAATAATTCTATTTGCTCATCTATTGTTTTGAATTCTTTTTCCAGTAATTACCTCCTGTTTTGTAAGAAAAGACCTCGGAACCTAAGGTTACACGAGGTACTAATCATATGAAAAGAGTTTTATTTTGTTTACTTTTGTGACTTTAATCTCAAATATCCCAATTCCACCCAACTGTTATATGCCAAATTTAATCTAAAAACTAATTTAGGTTTTGCTCCCGCTCTGTTCTTATCTACTACACAAGCATAATATCTAACATCCGGGTCCTGGCTCTTCTTTAAATCAAAAAATTCTGTATCTACTTCTTTTAAAGAATACTCATAATCTTTCAAATCTTCATTATCAATTCTTTTCATTAAACACAAAGTATCTAAAACTTCTTTTACCGTTCTACTAACAGCTAAATCATTGATGTCTAAGTTGATTGGTAAAGTAGAATTTTCTGTTAATTGTAGAGTTGCACAAATAAAAATACTAAAGTTTTGTGCTAAATTAGATAAAATAGTAGCTGTCTTTTTTAATTCTTCTCCTATCCCTATATTTGCTGTATCTGTTTTTAAAGTATCATAAAAAACATATTCTATTTTTTCCTTATAATAATAATTCATAATAACCTTTTGCAACTCATCATTGGTATGGTCTGTAATATTAATAAAATGAATCGCATTATTGATTTGCTTATTAACCCATTCTGTTGCAGCAATCGTTTTATTAAACTCTGTAGATACTTTGATTAATCTTTTTATAAAATCAGCTCTATTTTCATCTTCTCCTTGGACAACAAATCCATCTTCATCTACTTTTACCTGTTTATCTTCATCAGGTCTAAATTTGAATTCTAACAATTCCCCTTCAGTCTTATGTAAAACTTGTCCATGTATTTTTTGAATTTCTGGATTATTTAAAATTGTCGTAATTAAACAAAGCTTCATTTTTTCTTCTGACATTTCATTAGAAATAATTAATACCTTTTTTTGATGTACAAATGCTGTATAAGCTGCAAGATTAATAGTAAATCTACTTTTTCCTGAGTTAGAAGGCATTGCAAAAGCCATTGTTTCTCCTCTTCTTAAACCTTTAAAAACTTCTGTTAAAGCAGGAAAAGGCAATGCAATTCCATTGGTTAAATTATTATCTCCCTCTTCCAGAAATCTTGTAAGATTCATATTTAAAACAGATTGTTTGAATTTTCCTGTTACTGTTACTTGATTAATGGCACTTTCTACTTCTTCTACAGACATCTGGTCATATAGCTCATAATCTGTAATATCTACTATTTTTTCTTGTAATTCTTTTACTGGTATTTCTAAATAGCTTTTTCTTAATACAAATAATTTTTTCAATTCTCTATATATCTTTTCAATATTATAATTTTTTCCTTCTACATCTGCTTTTAATTTTAATTTTAAATGATAAACTTCTTCAGAACTCTTAGAAAAATTAAATCCGTTTTTCACAGCCTCTGAACTATAGGCAGCACCTTCCGTAAAAATGACACTTTTATAAATATTCAATAACTCGCTATCCTCAAAATAGCATTCTTCATACAAAAAGTGATATCTAACAATTAATTTAGGATTTTCTAATAATAGTCCTATAAATTGTGCTTCTAATTCTGGACTACTCAATTTACTAGGATACTCATTTTCTTTCTTCTTTTCTTTTTTCTTTTTTACTTTTTTCTTTTCATCTTGTGTCTGATATGTTAATCCTTTCATTTTTTCTAAAGCTTTTTTAAAATTTCCTTCTGATAACATTTGCTTAATTTCTTTAATTTCTTCTCTATTATCATCTGTAACAGGAATTCTATCTATTAAATCATTTAATTTATTAATACTATCTCTTTCCATTGTTTTCTCCTTTTTCTTTATTTCCCTTTTGTACTAATCTCCATAATTTTCTATTTTTTTCATGAAAATAATATTCTCTATAATATTAATAATTGCATAAGCAATAATCATAACTCCTATCGTTTGTAAAATAGCACCATTATTTGCTAAAATAAAAATACCTGCTATTATCATTAAAATAGATAAAATTAAAGATAATAACCACAACCTAGATTTAAAGTCTTTCCAAATAATAGTAGTTTGGAGATTAATAATTCCACTATAAATAATCCAAATAGCTATAATAATTCTAAATATGGATAAAATAATTCCAGAACAAAACATAATAACAATACCAACAATCATAGCAACAATTCCCGTCGCTAGTGAATAATTATCCATTTTACCAGAAGCAAAATAATTAATTAATCTAAAGACTCCCATTGCAATAAATACAGCACCTAATAAAATAGCAATCATTGCTTGTACCATTTCCGGATTCATCACCAACATAGCCCCAAATAAAACAAAAATAAGTGATACAACAATATCTGTCCAACTTGATTTTTTCAAAAAATTTTCTAACATTTTCTTCCCTTCTTTACTATCATATTTACTCTTACTATATCATAGATAAATTTTTTTGTATAGCTTTTTTATTCAATTCTTATTCATTAATTTTTAGCTTTCGTAGGTTGCGACACACAAAGTGTAAAAAACAATATCCTAATACTTATGTATAAATGCATAAAATCATTTGCACATACCACGTTTTAAAATTTCTAATTGTTCTTCTAAATCTAATTTTCCTTGCTCCACAGAAATTTTATTATCTATAACCTCTATGCCAGTAGTCCTAATAATACTTATCAATATCTTCATCATATATTTCAAATCTTTTTCGTTCTGCAAATTTAGATTACTAGTATCTACCATATTCTTTATTTGCTGTATCTTTATATGTTCTTTATTTTCATCAAAAATATTAATATTATTTCTTTTAATTTCTTTCATAATATTTTTATATAAATTCATTTCCTTTTTTTGAGTTGCATTTTTAACAATATATTCAAAAGCCAAAATAGCCATATGAAATATATCTCCTTTTGTTTTTTCCAACGCTTCATATATCATCTTATGTTCTAACATAATATATTTTTGTACAATATATCGAATAGCATCTTCTTTGTCTTCAAAATATTGATAAAAACTCCCCCTTGGAATTTGAGCATCCTCAATAATATTACTAATAGAAGCTTTTTCAAAAGACACTCTAGCAAATTCTTTTTCCAAAGCCTTTTCTATTTTTTCTCTTTTTTCCTCTTTTAAATGAAAATAGGTTTCTTTTGGCACCACTTACACCTCTCTTTAATTGTGACATTTTGTCATTTTTTAAAGTTTATCTCATTTTTGTCTTTTTGTCAAATTTAGGTATACTACAAAAAAATGTTAATATATTATATTTTACCAAAAAACTGCTTAAGTTTACCGTCTAAACCTTTAGGTATCAATATCAATATATTAACATTTATCTATTTTTTAATTTAATGGAACAAAATATTTTTGCTCCGCTTATATTTATTTTTCATTTTGCATTGAAACTTATTTACATTGCTTTTCTAAACAATTCTATAAATTGTTCTTTTGTCACTTCTCTTGGATTTCCTGGTTTACATGGATCTTTCATTGCTTTATCAGCTAACATTTCAAAATCTGCTTCTTTTGCTCCATAATCCTTAATTGTTGTTGTAATACCAACTTCTTCAGATAACCCTTGGATTTTTTCAACAAATGTTTTTATTACTTCTTCTTTTGTATATTTTTCTGCTGGATATCCTAATTCTTTTAAGATATCTCTAAATCTTTCATAACATACTTCTCCATTAAATTTCATTACTGTTGGCAACAACATTGCATTTGCAATTCCATGTGGTGTATCATAAACAGCTCCTAATTGATGTGCCATAGAATGTACAATTCCAAGTCCTACATTAGAAAATCCCATTCCGGCAATATATTGAGCCATTCCCATCATTTCTATTGCTTCTTCATCTTTTTCATTTACTGCTTTTGCTAAATATTTAAAAATCATTTTAATAGCCTTCATATGAAACATATCAGACATTTCATTATGTGCTAAGGTGATATATCCTTCTACTGCATGTGTTAATGCATCCATTCCAGTTGCTGCTGCTAAACTTTTTGGCATAGATGCCATTAATTCAGAATCTATAATTGCTAAAATAGGAATATCATTTGGGTCTACACATACCATTTTTATTTCTGCATCAGGATCTGTTATAACATAATTAATTGTAACTTCCGCAGCAGTTCCAGCTGTTGTTGGCATAGCAATAATTGGCATTCCTCTATTTACGGTATTAGAATTTCCATTTAAAGATTTTACATCTGCTCTATCTGGATTTGTCATAATGATAGAAATTCCTTTTGCTGTGTCTATACTAGACCCACCTCCTACTGCTACAATAAGGTCTGCTCTTGCATTTTTACAAGCTTCTACCCCATCTAATACATTTTCGATGGTTGGATTTGGTTTGATTTCTGAATACAATGTATATGGAATATCTGCTTGTTCCAAAACTTTTTCTACCTTAGCAGTTACTCCTGCATCTACTAAAGATTTATCACTTACTAAAAAAACTTTTTCAAATCCTCTTTTTTTAATTTCACCTGCAAGTTCTTCCCTTGCACCTTTTCCAAAATATGATGTTTCATTTAACACGAATCTCATTGACATTTTGCTTTTCCTCCTCTTTCTTATCTTTATTATCTATACTTCTATTTTTACATAATCTGATGGTATTTCAAAAGAAGTTCCTTGTGTTGTATAAGACATTTCTACTTTTAGTAATTCTTCTTTTTCTTTTACTGTGGTTTTGATATAGATTAAAGAATCATCGTCATAATAAAATTTTGTGGATGCTTCTGTTAAATCTACTCCTGCTTTACCTTGTGTTAAAAACTCTGCTGTCCCTTTATATTCTTCATAATAATAGTTTTTCCCTTCTATTGTTTCCTCTCCTTTTTGAGGTGTTACATCTTCTTTTGTTCTTTCAAATTTTCTTAATAAATTGGTAAGTTCTATGGTATTACTAGGATATTCAAAATATTGTTTATCATTATGAATTAATCTATAAGTTGCCCCCTCTTTTATGATATCTGTTGTATGAACTCCATTTTGATAAAAATCTATCCTAGCATTATCTCCATTTCGTGCTGTAATTGTTTTATTATTCTCATCTAATATAAGAGAAAAAGTATAAATTTCTCCTTGTAACATTTTTTCATAAATTTTAGATAAAGTAGGTTTTAAACTACTTATACTCGTTTGTGTACTTGTATCATTTTGCTTTTCTTGATTTTGAAAATAAGAAAAGATGAATACAGCACCTATTACAATAGCAAGTATTAAAATAATAATCAAAATAATAATTTTTCTTTTTTTATCCATCTTTCCTTATTTTTCCTCCTATAAAATATTTTTTAACACAATGGTTTTTACTCTTGACATTTCTTGTAATGTACTAATTACTCCTTCATTTCCTATTCCAGAGTGTTTCCATCCTCCAAATGGCATTTCAAAAGAACGATAGAAACTAGCACCATTAATAACAGCTCCACCACATTCTAATCTATCTGCAATTTTCATGGCTCTTGTTACATCTTTTGAAATCACACATCCGCATAAACCATAAGAAGATTGATTTGCAATTTCAATTGCTTCTTCTACTGTATCAAATCCAATAACAGAAATAACTGGTCCAAATATTTCCATATCTTTTGCAACTTCCATATCTTTTGTTACATTGTCTAAAATAGTTGGATAATAATAAGCATCTTCTCTTTTTCCACCACATACTAAGGTAGCACCTTCTGCTATGGTTTTATTTACTTGTTCTTCAATTCTTTTTGCTGCATTAATATTTACCATTGGTCCCATATCTGTATCTTCTTGCATTGGGTCACCAATTTTTAGACTTGCTATTAATTCTTTAATTCTATCTATAAATTCTTGTTTTCTAGAATTATGAATTAAAAATCTTTTACTTGCACAACATACTTGTCCACCATTATATAATCTTCCCCATTTGGTTTCTCTTACTGCTAAATCCATATCTCCATCTTCTAAGAAGATAAAAGCATCATTTCCACCTAATTCTAACATAACATGTGTTAGATTTTGAGAAGCTGTTCCCATTGTTTGAATTCCTGCAGCTGTTCCACCTGTTAAAGATACTAAATGAACACCTGGATGTCTTGCTAAAGCTTGCCCTGCTATTGGTCCATCTCCTGTTAAAATTTGAATACATCCTGCTGGTACACCTGCTTCAATCATTAACTTTACATACTCAATTAAAGTTAATGGATTATAATTAGATGGTTTTACAATAATACTATTTCCCATTAATAATGCTGGTGGTACTTTTTGACAGAATAAATCACTTGGAAAGTTAAATGGAATAATAGCTGCGACAACACCTAATGGATATCTTTTTGTGATTTGCATTGTTTTTTCTTGCCCTGCTTCTGTCCCTGCCGGAATACTTTCTCCATAGAAATGTTTTGCTCTTTCAACAAAACCTCTTACACCTATTTTAACATTTGCAATTTCTCCTCTTGCTTCTGTAATTGGTTTTCCTGTTTCATTAGATAATAATGTTGCAAGTCTTTCTTTATTTTGTTCTACTAAATCTACAAAACGATATAATTTTTCTGCTCTTTCATAAATAGAAACTTCTTGCCATTTTTTCTGTTCTACCATTGCTACCTTTACAGCTGTATCTACATCTTCTTCTGTCACATTAGGCACGGTATCTATTAATTCTTGTGTTGCTGGATTTACTACTTCTATGGTAGCTCCATTAGAAGCATCCTTCCATTCATAACCGATTAAATTTTTCATACTTGCTCCCTCCTTATTTTTTATGGCTTTACAAACCATCAATTCTTCTCCTGTTTCATAGCTTTCTATTTTACATTCGTACTTTTGTGTTTGGTTTTGTGGTTTTTCCCCTTCTCTTCATTTAGCAAACCCTGTGAAAGAAAGCATCAATCCACCTGTTGTATTTGCTCCATGGTCTTTTACTCCATATTCTCCAAAAGTAAATACGGCAATAAATGGAACTCCTTTTGCTTCTTGTTTTAATTGTTTTGCTACTTCATCTATTCTATCTCCAATTCCTAATCTTCTACCACCACAGTGTACTAATAAATAAGCGCCTGCATCTGTTGGTAACTCTTTATTTACTTCCCTTAATGTTTTTCCTGTAGAATCAATTAATTCATCTACTGATGCTTCCATTTGAATAATAGCTGTATTGACAGCAAGATTTGCTCCTATATTCATAGAGTTGTCATCATTTCCATACATTGGGTGACGGATTGCAATTAAATCTCCTAATCTATCTTTCACTCCTAAAGGCTTAGTAATAGTAGTTACTAATAAATTATTTCCTTGTAAGTCTTTCATTTTGTTACCTGTCCATTCAGCATATTTCTTAATTGCTGGTGTTCCATCAATTTCTACTAATGTCCTTTTTCCTTCTACTTTTGTAATAACTCCTGAATTCGTTGTTTCATGATATTCTCCTGTAAATACATTTGCCATTGGCTTATTTGTATAGAAAAAGGCTACTGCTACTCCATCATTAAATACAGTATCATTTGTATAAATACTCCATTTCCCTTCTACTGTATTATCTGCACTACTTCCTCCAAATACAGGCACTCTTCCTATAACATCTTCAATTCCTTTTAAATAATCTTCTTCCTCTCCTGGAGAAGCTACCATATAAAAATAAGCTGGTGCGCAATCTTTACCTGCTTTTTTTATCGCTTCTTCTGCGACTTTTCTTCCTGTTTCTCTAGCTGATTTTTGTTTGCAAGAACCTGCAACTCCGACTTCTAATTCAGGGTCCCCTAATGCTAAAATTCCAGTAAACCCTTTTTCTGAAGAAATAAATCCATCTGGGACAATAATTCCTGCACTAGATGTGCATCCAATGATTGGTGCTGTTCCTAATTCTGCTTTTGCACCTTCTAAAACTTTTTCTACATTACAATCTACTGATGTGTATAAAAATGCTACTTTTGTTTGTATTAAGTCTTGCACTGCTTTTTGTGCTGTTTCCTTTCCTTGTGTATAACTATCTTCATTTGTACTCCATGCAACATTTGATTTTAACATATTTTTTCCTCCTTCGTATTTATTATGCCTAAATTATATCAATAATATTTTTTTGTGACAATATTTTTCATAAAAAAGTCACAAATTTGTAATGTTATTGAATCATTAAATGTTTTAATAACTATTCACTAGTATTAATTCTTGTCTAAAAATACATTACTGAATAATTACATATTTTTTGACATTTTTCGTGTTTTTTCTTGACGAAAAAATATTCCTATCATATAATTTTTTTAGAAAAAAATGATAGATAAAAGCAAATCTATTAATAGGAGGAAATCATGAAAAATATTAAAATTTTTTCTTGCAGTGAATCTGCTAAACCTTTTACAGAAGAAATTTGTAGCATTCTCAATTTGCCAATAGGACAAATAAAATCCTTTAAATTTAAAAATGATAACAATTTTGTTCAAATTTTAGAAACTGTTCGAGACCAAGATGTTTATTTAATTCAAACAACTACCCCACCAGTAAATGAAAGAATCATGGAAATGTTAATCACTATTGATGCTTTAAAAAGAGCATCTGCAAAAAGAATTAATGTTATTTTGCCTTATTTTATGTATTCTCGTTCTGATAAAAAAGACCAACCTAGAATCCCTATTACTGCAAAATTAATCACACAATTAATTGAAGCAGCAGGTGCTACTAGAGTAACTACTTGTGATTTGCACAATCCAGCAATTCAAGGATATTTTAATACTATTAACTGTGATAGATTAACTGCTCAATATTTATTACAATCTTATTTTAAAGAAAAAAATATTCCAGTAGAAGAAATGGTTATTGTAGCAACAGATGCAGGAAGTTCTAAAAAAGCTTATAAATATTCAGAATACTTTGGTTGCCCTATTGCAATGATTGATAAAAGAAGAGAAGGAAATGACGATAGAGCTATTGCTTCTACTGTTATTGGAAATGTTACTGATAAATATGCCATTATTTTTGATGATGAGGTTGACACTGCTGGCTCTTTAATTGAAACTGTTAATATTTTAGAAAAATATCATGCTAAAAAAATTTATGCTGGATGTACACATGGTATTTTATCCGGTCCAGCTATTGAAAGAATTCAAAATTCAGCATTAGAGGAACTTGTTATTACAAATACAATTCCATTACCAAAAGAAAAACAAATTGATAAAATCAAAGTTTTGTCTATTGCTAAAAATTTTGCAGAAGCAATCAGAAGATTAAATGAAGAATTACCTTTAGGCGAAATCTATTCTATGGATTAACTCCTCTACGAAAACAAACCCCTTATTCTTTGGAAAAGGGGTTTGTTTTTCTATATTAAATTATTTATTAATCACCTAAGTTAATTCCGATATTTCTAGCTGTAATTACCAAATCATGATCCATTGTTACTTTTCTAATATTACTTTCTGCTGTATTCCCAGATACTGCACCGATTTCTTTGTTATTACCTACAACATCTTCTAATAATGCATAATCTAGTTTTCCATTTTTCATTACTGCTAATGTACCAAATTTTCCTTCTAAGGCAAGCTGCATTGCTTTTACACCATATTTGGTAGATAATACTCTATCAAAGGCTGTTGGGCTACCCCCTCTTTGCATATATCCTAGTGTTGTATTTCTAGCCTCTAGTCCAGTTAATTCCTCTAACTGTTTTGCAACAACTTGTCCAACTCCACCTAATTTAGTATTATCAACACCTGCACCATTATCTCTTTTTCCCATAATAGTAATATCCCCATTAATAGGTTTCGCACCTTCTGCAACTACTACAATACTAAATTCTTTTCCTCTTTTTTTCCTATTTTCGATTTTTGTTGCTACTCTATTAATATCATAAGGAATTTCTGGTATTAAAGCCACATCAGCTCCTCCTGCAATAGCAGATTCTAATGCAATCCATCCAGCATATCTTCCCATTACTTCTAAAACCATGATTCTATGATGTGTTTCTCCTGTTGTATGGAGCCTGTCAATTGCTTCCATTGCAACAGATACAGCTGTATTATATCCAAATGTAATTTCTGTACAAGCAACATCATTATCAATTGTTTTTGGAACTCCTATTACATTTACTCCTTTTGTTGCAAAATCCCTTGCTGACTTTTGTGTTCCATCTCCACCTAAAGTGAATATACAATCAAATCCTGCATCTTTTATATTTTGAATACATACATCTGATAAGTCTTTATATTCTACAGTTCCATCCTCTTTTTTTACCTTATAATGAAATACATTACTGTTTGTAGAAGAGCCTATAATAGAACCACCCTTTGGTAAAATTCCTTTAGCATCTCCATTTCCAGCTGTTGATAATAAAACATAATCATTTTTTAATAATCCATTATATCCATCTATATATCCATAACATTCAATATTATGATTTTCTGCTGTTTTTACAATCGCTCTTATGACTGCATTAAATCCAGATACATCTCCTCCATTTGCTAATATTGCTACTTTTTTTAACATAACCAAGTCCTCCTTTTAAAATATTGTTTCCATTCCTTATTATACCAATATTTCAAATTTTTACAACAGTTTTTAGAAGGATTTTCAATTTTTCTTTTTTACTGAATCTTTATTTTCTATACTAGGGTTTAATACAAATAAATAGGGAAACGCTAATCTTACAATTTTTTCACTACTTTACTATGAATTATATTCTGGACTAGATAATGTGTATTTTTCATTAAATACTGATGTTTGGATACAAACTATGGGGCGAATTGCTCCTGAAGAAAAGTTTAAACTGCTGGTAAGAAAAATACCCATACCTCCATACGCACTAAGTCCGTAGCCGGGGCCAGCACCTTTAGGAGAAGCAAGCCAAAAGTTTGATGATGTAGTTTTAACATAAATTCCATAATTATAATCCAATTTTAATTGATTCGGTGTTGTATTGTGTGTATACCCATATGCATCTACCCCTAATATTATTTGATTTGCTGAATTTGCACTTGCTGTTGCATTAAATGATGTTACATATAGTTCTATTGTTGGACTTCCTATTGCAAATACTGCATCATTATTTTTGTATTCACTCCACATACTTGTTTCTGATGTATCTGTTAACCATGCTGTTGCTTGAATATTTAGATTTGTATTACTATCAGTAAAAAATGTTCCTGTTTCTAATAGCATTGGATTTAATCTCTGCCCTATTGTGCTTACCATTGAACCATTAGTATAAGAACTACAATAATCACTTGGTTTATAACTCCCTATCACTTCATCTGTAATTAAATAAGTATAATTACTATCTTGATAGAATAATCTCCATACATTTGACCCTATTATTGATGTTCGAACTGTATATTCTGGAACTATATATCCGTATTTTTCTGTATTGATTGCTTCTCCTAATGTTAAAGTATTTTCATCAAAGTTTGGTACATCTCCCCCCTCTGGACTATTTGTATATAGTTCTTCTATTGGTACTATATATCCATTTGGTGTTTCGACTCCTTCTTCTGTTACATTTTTATAATATCTATCCTCTACATCTGGATTTGCTGTCTCTAATATATTTTTTATACCTTCCCAATCATCAATTGTTGTATCTCTTCCATTTTTTAATTCTTCTGCTATCCAATTTGCTATATCTAACTGTGCTTGTTCTTTTACAGATGCAATTTCTGTTTGCTCTTTTGCTTCATTTGCTCTTGTTAAAATTCCATTTTCTCCTGTTAAAGTTGCAATTGTTACACTTGCTAAAATTAATAATACAATTATTGTAATTACTAACGCTATTAATGTGATTCCTTTTTCTTTTTTTATCATTGTTTTCCCCTTCCTTCTTTTGTATTTTTGATACGCTTAAAATTATATTTTTAGGGAAATTTTTTTGCAATGATATTTCTTTTTTTATATATTACTTTTTTTACATAATTTTGTAATATAAAAAGTTATTTTGTCGCAATATGAATATTTTCAATCTCTGCTTTCATTTCTCTAGAAATAATATTTTGAATCTGTGCAATCTCCTCTGTTTTCAATTCTTTTACACCTATAATAACACTAATACTTTCTCCATTAACAAAAATAATATTATTCTCGAAACCTTTTGTCTGAATTAAATTTTCACAAATCATAATACTATTTTTCGTTTCATTAATTTTGGTAATTTCTTGTGTAGCAGCTTGCTTTTGCGTTTCTAATGAATTCGTACTATTCAATACTTTTTCATAAGTTTCAATCATTTGAGAATACATCGTATCTCTTTCTAATTTAGATTTCACAAAATATTCATCTTCTGTTACCGCATTTGTTTCCTGTGTTTGATTAGTACTATTTGTATTTGCTATATCATTTACATTTGCAGTATCACTCGTACTATTTACAGTATTGGTACTATTAATAGTATTATTAACTGTATTTTCATTTTCACTAGTCACATCATTACTACTTACTAATCTTGCATCACCAATATCTGCTAATTGTGTATCGTCTTTAGATTCCACTTGCATGCTGGTTTCAACAGATGGATTTTCCTGTTTTGTCGTGTAATTTAAATATCCTGCTACTACTAACATCAAAGCAATAGTATAAATAATTACTTGATTTTTCTTAAAAAATTTCAAATTAAACTCCTCCTTTGGGTATTGGTTCCAGGTTTGGATGCCAATTTTTTGGCATCCAAACCTGGAACCAACGCCAATTTTTTGGCATTCAAACCTGGAACCTTTGGCACTAATCTTGAGAAAATACTTGAATTTTATGAGTCGCTAAACCGGTCACAGCCTCCACTGCCTGAATAATATTATTCTTTACATTAGCATTATCTGCACCTTTTGCTGTAATAATAGCTCCCTCTATTTTAGGTTGTATAATTTTTTGTGTAATAGGAACTTTCTCCCCATTGGTTTCTTGATAAATAATATCTTTTTGTGAATCTGTTTCTTCTATTTTGCGAACTCCCCCAGAAGTATCTGTTTCTTCTGTGTTACTTACTTTTGAATTTTCGTTATACATGGCTACCACTTCGCTAGACTCCGAACAGTTAATAAAAACACTTACTTCTCCCACTCCTTGAATCTTAGATAATATATTAGCTAATTTGTTTTCTAGTTCACTAATTTCTTGTATAGATTGGTTTCCTGATAAGTTCACTTCTGTATTACTACTTGCTAATTGTTTATTAACATTTGTATTATCCTGCTTTGTTGTTGTTTTTTTATCACCGTTCCATATTATATTAATAATGATAATAGTAATGATAGCAAGCACCACAAAAAATACTAAATTCTCAATTTTCTTTTTAGAGTTGCCTTCTTCGGACTCTTCCTTTTTAGGTATTAATCCTTTTAACTTATCTCTAAACATTTTTCTTTCACCCCGTATTCTTCCATTAAAAATTTTTTGATATTTTGAATATCTACCTCTGTAATTTCTTTAGAATCATCCTCTTGTTTTGTTTCCTCTGATTTTTCTTCTTTTTGAATATTCGTATCAATTGTTTTTATTTTTTGAATTTGAGTTACTATTCTATTTTCTATCTCTTCCGTTTGTTCGCTACTTTCTGTATCTTCCTCTATTTCTACTTTTTTCTCTACCTTTATTTTTATCTTTGTGATTTTGGTTTCTTCTTCTTTGTCAGAAATAGTAGCATCTACCTTACATTTACTTAATTCATATCCTTTTTCACCTAGTTTTTTTGTGATATCTTTTTCTAACTCCTCTACATACAATTCCTGAATACGTTCATCCATAGATGTCTGATTAACCGTTGTTTGTGCATTTGCTGTTTGGGTAGAAATAGAATTTGTTAATTCTTTGATATCTTCTTGTAAAATATCCTCGTTTCCTATCCATGGTGACAAAATACAAAATAAAATATATATTCCCATCACCATTCTAATATATTTTTTAATTTTATTATTTGGCAATAACATTTCTAGAATAGATATCACAACAATTGCCAATCCTAAATTTTTAGCCCAAGTATTTAAAAATTCTATCATTTTCCTTCCTCTTTATCGATACATCATACCTGCATTAGACATTTTTATTACTAATGTGGTTCCAATAATAAGCATAACAGAAATAGAACATAAAATTGCTAATAAAATTTTGAAAATATCACCTATTTGTTCTAATAAGCTAACAATCTTTGTGTCAGCAATAGGTTCGCATACTCCTGATAGCAACTTATATGCTATTGTTAAAACTGCCAATTTCAATACAGGCATAATGCAAATTCCAATAACAATAATAACACCAATTAATCCAACTGCATTTTTTAAAATAATGCCACAACCCAAGACAGTATCCACTGCATCCCCTAATATTTTTCCTACTACAGGAATCGCAGAACTGACAATTGCTTTTGTTGTTTTAGCAGTTACTCCATCTACACTACTAGACAAAGTGCCTTCTAAGGATACCACACCCACAAATATGGTTAATACAATTCCCAAAAACCAAACAATTCCAGATTTCAAAAAATTAGCTATTTTATGAATTTGTACTTTATCAGATATTTTAGAAATAATCACCAGACTTGCAAAAATTAGTACAAATGGAATAATAAGATTTTGAATGAGATTTCCCATAAAATTTATCATAAACAGGATAATTGGTTCAAGCAAGCCACTTGTAGTAATACTTCCTGTATACAACATTAGCGAAATTAATAATGGTACTAGTAAATTCATAAAGCCTACTAAATTGGTACAAGTATCCCTTACCATTGTCACAATTTCCGAAAAGTTTGTCATGACTACTGTAATAATTAAAATATATTGCACATAATAAATTAATTTTGCAATATTTTCATTTTCTAAACTTTCACTAACAGATTTTAAAATACTATGTATCATTACAATAACTAATATGATAAGAATAGACCTAACTCCATTTACTACTTCTTTTCCTAGCAAATTAAAAATTCTTTTTCCTAAACTTGTATTATCAACTTCTCCTTTCAAAGCATTATCTAAAATAGTACTTATATCCATTTCTTCAAAAAATTCACCGGTATATTCTTGTGCACTTTTAATAAAATCAGTAATACCAAATTCTTCTTGCTGTTCTTTCATCGTTTCTTCATTATCTGCCTTACTGATAGGAGTAAAACAAATTAAAATAAGGACAAAAATACAGATTATTTTTTTCATTTGTAACTCCTTTTCTAAACCACTGCTAAGCAATTTAGGGTAATACTTTTAAAATAATTTCTAATAGACTAGACAAAATAGGAATAGACATAGATATGATAATAATCTTACTACCCAATTCTATTTTACTAGCAATAGCTCCTTCTCCTGAATCTTTACAAATACTAACAGCAAACTCTGATAAAAAAGCTATTCCTGTAATTTTAATTAAAATCGTTAAAAATTGTTGATTAATGGATGCTTTATTGGCTATTGTTTGAATTAAACTCATGATTCCTGTTAGCTCGTCCATTACTAGAACAAGAATTAAAACTCCTGTCAATAAACTAATATAAATTGCAAATTCTGGCTTATATTGTTTTAAAAGGATGATAATAATAAGTGCAACTAAAGCTATTCCGATTATTTTAATAATTTCCATTGTATTTTCACCCTTTCTTCTCTTTTTTCATTTTCCTACTTTTTATTACTTTTATAAATTAAAAATTGTTCTTACCGTATCAAATAAACCACTAATTTCTTTAATTACCATTGTTAAAACTATAACAAGCCCAGCCAAAGTTGTCATCATTGCTTGATCTTCTCTCCCAGCCCTCACTAATACTTGATGCAAAACAGCCACTAATATTCCAATTGCTGCTATTTTAAATAATAGATTAATATCCATTCTTCTCTTCCTTTCTGCATGCATTAAATTTTCTATATTAGAATAATAACAATCACCAAACCAATCGTAGTTCCTAATCTAGAATATAACTTTTCGTTTTTTTGTTTCTCTTCTAATGCTTCTTTAATTTGAACTCCTAAAAAATTTTGAGTAATTTCTATCTGACTAGTTTGTCCTTCTATATCTGTTTGTCCTAACATTTTAGACAACATACTTAATGCCTGTTTGTCCTCTTTATTTAAATTGTTTTGTGTTTCTTCTATTGCCTCTTTCCAAGCTGTTTCTGCTGACTGCTTTTGCATTTTGTTTCTTGCTAATCGAAAAATTTTTGCAATATTTTCTTCTGTGTTTTTTTCTATTTCTGCAAAAATTTCTGGAATTGGTTCATAAGTAAATTTTATTTTGGATTTAAAAACATTTAACGCATTTTTCATTTCTTCTAGTTCTTGTAAGCGATAAGTATATTTTTTCGCCACCATTTTTCCTATTAAGCTAGAAGCTACAAAAACAAAAAATAACATGATATATTTTACAACTTGCATTCTTTTTCCCCTCATCTTTCGTTTGATTTTCTATACATGATATATGTATAGTTCTATTATATGTTCTTTATAGGATATTTAGAACTGATATCATATTTATTCTTATTTTCTAATTTGAAATATTAGGATATGGTTTTGAAACCATTACGTAAGCGACCGAACAAACGAATGTGAGTGCGATTGGAGCAACCTACCATAAATTTTTGTTTTCGTAGGTTGCGACACACAAAGTGTAAAAAATCATATCCTATTATTTCAAAACAAACAACAATTAACTATCATTCAAAAAAATCACCTTTTCGATTTGTCTCGTTTCTACTAAATTATTAATTTCTACATTATTTTTAACATCTTTCATATCTCTTCCATGCATGGTAAAAATCCCTTTCACCCCAGCAGTTAATACTTCTTTTATTGCTTGTACATCTTCCTTTGAACCAATTTCATCACAAGCAATCACTTCTGGAGCCATACTTCGAATCAACATCCTCATCCCCTGTGATTTCGAAACATTTTCAACAACATCGGTTCTCATTCCGATATCATTTTGAGGAACTCCTTTATACATAGCTGCAATTTCTCCTCTTTCATCTACTACACCACAAGTCTTACCTTTAAAATTCATTTCATTAATTCCATTACTGATTTTTCGTATGGCATCTCTGAGCACCGTAGTTTTCCCTTTTCCAGGAGGTGCCACAATCAAAGTATTATAAATAGTTTGATTTTTAAAATCTACTATTTCTTTTAAAATAGCATTACTACAATTTCTAATTTGTCTTGCAATTCTAAAATTTAGACTTGTTATGTATTTCACATTTAAAATTTTTCCGTTTTCCTCTACAATCGTCCCTGCAATACCTATTCGATGTCCTCCTTTTATTGTTAAAAACCCTTGGCAAATTTGATTTTTATAAGCATAAATTGAATTTTCACATAGCTTTTCTAATATTTGTAATATTTCTGTTGTATTTACTGGATACTGTATCAAAATATCAGCTTGTCTCAATTTTAATAAAATGGGTCTATTTACTCTCACTCTTATCTCTTGTAAATTTTCTTCTATTTGACTATTTTTTTCAAAGGTGTTTTTTAATAAGGAATAAATATGTATCGGAAAATATCTTATCACTTCTTCTATCTGCATTTTTTCTTCTTTCTTGGAGCATTTATATAAATAACCTCTATGCTCCATTATTTTCTATTTCTCCAAAAAAAGAGAGCATATATTATTAATACCTAACATATTAATAATATATGCTCATCTTTTCTTTTTAGAACTTATTTTTTTATTTCTTATTGATAATTGTTCGATAAATTGCTCCTGTATCTCTATCATATTCAAATTCCACTTTATAATCATCATCTACATTAATACTACTCTTTATTAAAGTAATATTTTGTTCTGTTACCTCATACTCTTGTCCATCAAAATTAATTTCTGTTATTTTTTTATCACTTTCTTCATTATTAGATTGTATAACTGTTAAAAGCCCTTTTACTGTGGCACCTTTTGTGTTTGTACTTTCATACATAGTAAATTTACTGTTAAATACTTCTAACTCTTGTTGATTCATACTAGTAGCAGTTCCTCCTGCATTTCCTAAGATATCTGTTGATGGTGTTACATATAAAATAGGATTTTGTGCACCAGCTATTCCTAATTTTCCCATTTGGTCTTCATTTACTTGATTTATTCTCTCTCCAATAGCATTTATTAAATTTGTTGCTGTTTCAGAATCTAAGTCATTTAAAATAACTGTATTATCTTGTGTCATATCTTCTATTGTTACATTTCCTGTTAATTTAACATTATTTTCGTAATTATATTGATATTGTATTACTTGGGAATCTTGTTCTTCTTGTCCCTCTTCATTATTTTGTACCTCAACTACTTCTGGCTCTTTTGTGATTTTTCCAGTATTATCAAATTCATAACTTTGATTACTACTTATAAATGTAATCTTAAAAGAAGTATCACTCAATTTTTCTAATTTCATATTTTGATAATTTTCATCATTTCCAGTATTCAAAGTCGTTTCTATATCTTGGTCAGTAATCGTAGTACTATCTTGTCCTTGTAGCAATTTAGTTGATTTTGCATCTGCAATTAATTTTTCTACCATTTCTTTTTCTTGTTCGGTTGTTAATTCTTCACTTTGCACCTCTTCTTGATAAGGATAACTAATACCTAACTCGAAACTTTCTGATACATTATCTGTTTGTATTCCTGTATATCTAATAGTAAGATAAATTTTTTGTGTTCCGTCCGTATTTTGTAAAGTTACTAAATATTGTAATTCATTACCACCTTTTACTTTTTCAATCTCTAATTTACCTTCATTTATTTGAATTGTTATTTTATTAACTTCTCCATTTTGTTGATACATAACAATTTCCAATTTTTCAGAATCTAATGATGTATTACTACTAATATTTTTTTGCATCTCTTCGATGGTATTTGTATCTAGTTTTTCCGAACTTTGCACCATTTGATTTATTTTATCTAATAAATTAGTATCATTCTTTAAAGTATCTAATATTTTCCCAATTACACTTTTTAATTGTGTACCATCTAGAGTTAATTGATATCCTTCTCCCAATGATGTTTCTATTTTAGTAAAATTACTATCTTGTAATTCTGATATAACATTACTTAAATATTTTTCTTGCAATTGCTTCATTTCCTCTTGTGTAAAAATGGAAGAGTTGGAATTTTCTGAAATTTCTAATTTTTCTGGTACATTAGTAAAAGTAGATGTTAAACCTAAGTTTTGAACTAATTCAGGTAAGTTTTCATTTCTGATAGCAATATAATTACTTCCTACATAATCTGTTTGTAATCCTACCATATTCCCTACTTGTCTATAAGAAATTGGAAATTGAACATCATTTCCATAATCTAGAGTAATATCTTGTTGTGCCTTTCCATTTGCAGAATCTACTTTTCCAGAAAAACCAATACTAAAATTATTAGCACGTTCTGTTATTTCTTTTGCATTTGGCATATTAATAGTAAAATCTAAAGTTCCATTATTTTCATAAGCTGTAGATTTTAATTTTTCATAATATTGTTTCAAACTACTGTCTACAAAGCCCTTTTCTTGGTCAAATAAACTAGATGCATACTTCACAAACAGTTCTTTATTTGTTTTAAAAACATCTGTCGCAAAATACGTAAATGCAATTCCTCCTATTGTTAATACAATTAATACAATTAAAACAATAATAACAATTAACAACTTTTTACTTTTCTTTTGCTCCATTTTCCATTCTCCTTCACAATTACAAATACAATAAATAGATAAATAACATATTATAAAGTCATTTATCTATTTTTTATTGTCTTAGACAACAAGGTTCTGGGATATCAGACTTCAATCTTTGATTACTAGTCGAGTCAGTTTCTTATTATTCTTCCCAATTATGATAGATATTAGACACATCATCTAAATCTTCTAGGTTTTCTATTAACCTTTCCATTTTCTCTCTTCCCTTTTCGTCTAGACTAACTGTTGTAGTTGGTATCATTTGCACTTCTGCTTCTAAGAATTCTAATCCTGCTTTTTCTAATTTTTCTCGTACATTAGAAAAATCTGCTGGATCTGTAACAATTTCATAAACTTCTTCTTCAGCTGAAAAATCTTCTGCACCTGCATCTAGTGCAAGCATCATTAAATCATCTTCTTCCATAGTAGTAGAAGCTTTTTCAATTACTATCATTCCTTTTTTATTAAACATGTAAGATACACATCCTGTAGTTCCTAGGTTTCCTCCTGCTTTATCAAATACATGTCTTACATCTGCTGCAGTTCTATTCTTGTTATCTGTAGAAGCTTCTACAATAACAGCAACTCCATTTGGTCCATATCCTTCATATACAATTTCCTCATAATTTTCATTACTACTAGATGCTTTTTTAATGGCATTATTAATAGTATCATTAGGCATGTTTGCTGCTTTACATTTTGCAATTACATTTTTTAATTTTGAGTTTCCTGCTGGGTCTGGTCCTCCTTCTTTTACTGCTATTAATAGTTCTCTTCCTAGTTTTGTGAATATTTTTCCTCTTGCTGCATCTGCTTTTCCTTTTTTTGCTTGTATATTATGCCATTTACTGTGTCCTGACATTTTAAATCCTCCCTTTGATTTTGTTTTTATTTATATTATTTTTAGCAAATTTATAATTTGTTAATTCTAAAATATTCTATCATACTTTTTTTAGTTTGTGTAGTATTTTTTATAAATTGTAGAATAAATTAAAATTTTATCCTACGATTGTTTCAATTTGTTAAATATTATATCAAATTTGTAGTACTTAAAAAGAAACCTGAATCTTTATTAGATTTCTTTCGTAACTTGTAATTTTTTATTCTGCTATATCAATAACTCTTCTTGAAATTTTCTTTATAACTTTTGTTTTCATTAGCACATACATAATAACTGCTCCTATTGTATTTAATATAATATCATTAATATCTGTTGAACCTCTATAAAAAAATTACTATAAATTCTCCTACTAATATCATAAATGAGAATAATTTGGGGTATTAACCTCAAATTATTCACAATTTTTACTTTCTACATGTTTTAATAACTTAAAGGGGAAATCACTCTCCCTTAAGTTTAATTTGCTTCAGTTAAGTAACTCGAAGCAACGAAACAGTTCAATTACAAAAGCGGAATGCATACGGTGTACAATTGTATCTCATGAAATTGGGCTCGCGCTCGAAATTGTACCTGTTAAGCACTGCGGGTGGATTATGGAGATTGTGATCAGCACCGCCACCAAAATAACCAGTTTCACCATTTCTGAATTTTATAACTCTGACACATTGAAGTTTATCGGGTTTTATATTTTTACTTTCCTATTTTCTTTCTACAAATTGTTCCACTTTCATATGAAGATGATATTTATCTCTTAATTCAGCTATTTCTTTCATCATTGGAGATTTATGATGTTCATCTAAAGCCTCTTGACTTTCCCATCTATCAATTAATAAAACGGTTTCTGGATCATCCATTGGAAAAAAGTATTCATATTTTTTATTTCCTTCTTCTGCCCTTACTCTATCTACTACTCCCTTTTTTACCATTTCTTCTGCAAATTTTCTTGCACTTCCATTTTCTCCTGTATAATAAATATTAATTGTAAAACTCATAATAAAAACCTCCTTAAAATCCTATTTCAGATAGCCATTCACTTACTGCACTTTGTGAGTTTTCACTATTACTATCTCTTACTGATAATCCTTCTGTAACAGTTGCATTTGGTTCTTCATCTTCTATTTTGCTTGGTGTACCAGAAAGCCCTGATCCTCCAGAAGTTACAAATGGTGCTATTGTTTTTCCAGATAAATCATATTCATCTAAAAATGTATATAGTGCCATTGGCATATCTCCCCACCATATTGGGTATCCTAAAAAGATAGTATCATAATCATCTATATTATCTATTTGTGTACTTAAAGCTGGTCTTGCATTTTCATTCCTTTCTTCTTGTGCTATATCCAATAAGTCATTATAATTATTCGTATATGGTTCTTCTGTTTCTAATTTTACAATATCTCCACCTACTACTTCATGTATAAAGTTTGCAACATTCTCTGTATTTCCTGTATGTGAGAAATATACAACTAATACATTTCCACTTCCGCTTTCTTGCTTATTTTGATTTTCTTCTGTATTTGTTTCATCTTCATTGTTTGCAACTTGTCCTACTTCTTGATTTTCTTCTTGACTTTCACTACTTGCTTGATTTTGTACTGTATTTGCATTTTCATTGTTTCCTGCTAAGTTAATTCCTACAACGATAGCGATTACTGCTATTACTAATATTACGATAATTAATGTTATTACTTTTCTATTCATAATTTTCCTCCAATCTATTGCTTTTATAAAAGCAAAATATATTTTTTATTTCTATTTATCTAATCTTAAACAATTTCCAATTGTATCTCCTGTTCTTAAATATGTGTAATTTGGAAATTCAAATAATACTGGATGAAATTTTGTATAATCTATTTTTCCATTTTCATCTAAGTTTTCCTCTTGAACATAAGTATTTGATATTGACATGATAAAATTATCAAAATTATTTATTTCATAATTATCTTCTACCTTACATTCCATAACAACTGGTGCATCATTTATGATTGGAGTTCCTGCTTCTCCTATACGATATTCAAAAACTTCCGATTTATCTTTTTTGTTTCCACTTACACTTCCTACATAATCTGCTTTTTTTAGCATTTCTTCAGTGACTAAATTAATAGACAATCGTTTTGTATCTTTGATTCCTTTATTTGTATAATGTGTTTTAACTAGACTTACCATTACTCTGTCATGACCTATAATTCCGCTATGTCCTGCTAAAAGCCAATTTGGTTTTCCATCTACCATTGTTCCTATTACTAATAATGGCATTGGATATAATGCTAATTTTGAACCTATATTTTTTTGCATTTTCTTTTCCTCCTTCTTTATTCAGGTATTACTTCATTAATACATGCAATTGCATTTAAACTTCTTGGATATCCTATATAAGGAAGAAGTGCTGTTACTGTATTTATTAATGTTTGTTTATCATTTCCAACATTTACGTTTCCTGCTATATGTCCTTTTACTTGTGGCTCACAACCTCCTTGTGAAATTAGTATTGAAAATGTAATTAATTCTCTTGTTTTAACATCTAATCCTTGTCTTGTATAATAATCTCCAAAACAATTATCAGATAAAAATTTTTGAATATGAACTTGATTTTCTGGAGAATTTTCATAATTTTTATCTATTACATCTCCAAATATTGATTTTTGTACTTCTAATCCTTTATCAAAACGATTTTCTAAAGTTGTTGTTCCTTGTTTTTCTAATGGTAGTTTAATTTCTCTTTCTTCAAATATTTTATTTGTTGGTTCTAACAAATCTAATACTTTTAAAATTCCTACATAAGGAACTGCTTGATATAATATTTCTTTAATTTCTATTGGAGTTATTCCAATATTTAATGCTACTTTTACGAATGTCTCATATCTTTTTTGTGTTTGTGTAGCTATTGTTGCAGCTATTATAACCATTTGTCTTGTTTTTTCATCTAAATGGTCATACTCTTGTGCCTCATCTAAACTAAAATTTGAGATAATCTCCATTAATTCTTCATCCTTATTTTCATTTAAATTTGCCTCTGGAAATAATTTTTTTAAATTTTCCATTGCTTTTTCTGTAATATTCATAACTCTTTTCTCCTTCCTAATTTTTAACTTTTATATTCTTTTCTTTTCTTATTAAAGAAAAGATCATATAAATAACAAGTGCTATTGCAATTAATACTAATACATATTTTAAGTAAAATAATATTGGACTTTGCTCATAATCGAAAAATTTAAAGTCATTTACTAAAAACATATCTTCCCACACTTTTAAATTTATAAATGAGTATATTCCTAGTCCTGCTAACAGAAGTAATATAAAGTAATATACATATTCAAAGGTGCTATTTTTCATCTTTGTATTTAATTTGTTCATAAGTGCTGATATATGAAGTCCAACGTGGATAGCCATTAATACAAATCCCCAAGATGTAGATAACATATGTAATCTTCTTCCAAACATCGTTGTAGGAATACCTAAAAATGCAAATACATCAGCTGAAATCATTATTCCACTTACCATCATTCCTACCATTGCTATAAAAAGTAATAAATTTAGTATAATATGAAATGTTCTTTGAAAGTTATGTTTTCCTTTAAAGATTGATTTATACCATTTTATATTTAATATGTGATGAATGATAAACAATATAAATGTAATTGTTCCTAATATTTCGTGTACTTCGTTTTCTGTTACATAATATCCCATTAATATAATAAAAAGAAAAGTCATAAATATATCTATTATTATTTTAATTTTATTTTTCATCTATTTTTCTCCATTATCTATTAATTTTCTGAAATACCATTAGCACTTAACCAATTTGATATATCATTTTCTAAACTAGAACCACCAGAATAGTGTATGCTTAATCCTTCTCCTATTCTTGAATTTGGTGCAAGTTTTGATATATCTGTAATACTTTGTCCAAATCCTCCACCACCGTGGCTACAAAATGGAATGATTGTCTTTCCGCTAAAATCATATTCTTCCAAGAAACTTGCTACTGGCATTGGAATTGTTGCCCACCAGTTAGGATATCCTAAAAGTATTGTGTCGTATTGTTCCATATTTTCTACGTGGTTTGCAAGTTCTGGTCTTGCATCATTATTCATATCTTCTTGTGCTTGGTCTAAAACTTCATTATAGTTTGATGAATAAGGTTCTACTGGATTTAGCTCAATAATATCTGCTCCTGTTTTTTCTTGAATAATTTGTGCTGCATTTTCAGTATTTCCACTCCAAGAAAAATATGCAATTAGTATATTTCCATCTGTTTGTGTTTGTAAATCTCTGTTTGTATCACTTACTACAGATGTATTAGAATTATTATCTCCATTTCTTGCTATTCTAAATCCAATATTACTCATTCCTTGGTTAGGTGTTGTTGATGCACGATATGCACTTCTTAAATGTTTTGCATAATCGTTCCATCCTCCACCTCTATTTACTCTTAAAGTACCTGTTGTTGGTCCTGATGGATTATCTGTATTTTCTAAATCATATGCTCCATAATAATCAAAGCACCATTCTGCTACATTTCCGTGAATATTGTATAGTCCCCAGTTGTTAGGAGAAAAGCTATTCACTTCTACTGTTGTTTGTCTATATTGTCCTGGCTCTGTTTCTAAATTATCTTGTGAAAAATAATTTTCTTCTATTCCATATGGATAATGTCCATAATAATTTGCTTCTTCATCACTTATTGAAGTTTCTGTGTTAAATGGAGTAGTTGTTCCCGCTCTTGCTGCATATTCCCATTCTGCTTCTGTTGGTAATCTATATCCATTTGCTGATCTATCCCAACTTACATTTTCTCCATCTACTGTATATACTGGTGTTAGTCCTTCTTGCTCACTTAATCTGTTGCAGTATTCAATTGCATCATACCAAGTAACATTTTCAACTGGTAAATTCTCTCCTGAAAAATTACTTGGGTTATCTCCCATAACTTTCTCATATTGTTCTTGTGTAACTTCATATCTTCCTATATAAAAATCACTTACTGTTACTTCATGCTGCGTTTCATCTGTTTCTCTTTGCATTTCTGATTCTGGACTTCCCATTTGGAAAGTTCCACCATTGATTAATACTAACTCATCTGCTATATCTACACTTACATTTCCATCATTTGTAGTTGTTCCTCCTAAATTATTATTTTGAGTTTCACTTTCTTCTTGACGATAAACTACAAAGATAATTCCTGCAATGACTGCTACAATAAGAATTGCAACTAATAAGGCAATTACTTTCTTGTTCATAACATCTCCTCCAATTTAATAAATTCTTAATCATTTAATATTTTTTCCTAATTCATATGCTTCTTTATAAAAATGTTCTGGTATCATACCTACTGTTCCACATCCTTTTCCTACAATCATTCCTTCATCTTTATAATGCATATAACTTACTAATTTTTTATAATGCACGATTAATGGTTCTACTGTTGAATTATCTGTATTCCAGCAAGTCATTATATATGCTATTCTTAGTCTTTTGCGACTTATTCTTCCTGTTCTTGAATAAAACCTATCTATTGTAGCTTTAAGTGGTGCTGTCATTGCAAAATAATAAACTGGTGTTGCTAAAACCAACATATCTGCACTTTCTACTTCATCTAATATTTTTATCATATCGTCTTTAAAAACACAGTCTCCATCCATTCCACAATGGTTGCAACCAATACAAGGATGTATATCTAAATGAGCTGTATCAAATCTTACGATTTCGTTACCATTTTCTTTAGCTCCTCTTATAAATTCATCGACCAATGTATTAGATGTTCCGTGTAAATTATAACTTCCTGTTAATATGACTATTTTCATACTTTTCCTCCTATATATCTAGGCTATTAACCCATAATTTTAAGTCTTCCTCACTTGTATATATGCTTTTAGGAACTTTTATCCATAGAAATCACTCCTAACTTAACAATTTTATGATTCCCTTATAGGTAATCTCATAAATAGATAAATACTTAAACGGTACATCAGATGCTTTCATTGCTTGCATTTGCTTTTCTGTTACCTCTGCATAAGGATAAATTCCATACATTAGTGGAAAAAATAAGAATACAAATTCTTCTTTTTCTTCATCACTCATTTTCCCAAAGAATTTATCAACACATTTTCTTACCATTTTTATTGCATTTCCATAAGCTCTTTTAAATTTTATTAGCTCTTCCATTCTGCTGTTTTCTTCCATATCATACATATTCATAGAAAGTAACTTTAATAGATTATTTCTCTTTGCAACTGTATGTGCTAACCCATCTGCAAACATTTCTTTTGTCATTTCAGAATTTTTCTCATACATTTCATTTAAGTCATCTCTCCATCTTTCATACTCTCTTTTTAAAAGTGCTAAGAATATTTCTTCTTTAGTTTGAAAATAATTGTATATTGAGGTACGAGAAAAAGTTGTTTTTTCTCCTATACTTTTTATTGTTATATCTTTAAAACTGTTATTTTCATAAAGTTTTTCACAAGCATTTATGATTTCTTCTTTCCTCATATCAACAATTTCTTTACTCATTCTATCTGTCTCCTTTTCTACTTCATTTCTTTTTCCCAATATCTTATTGTAAATACTCCAACAAATTTTATTAATCTTTTTTTATATAATGGTGCTATCATAGGTGTATATTTTTCTACATCCATTGGATTATGAATCCAATAAATATCTATATAATTGATAAATCCATAATATATAACCGCCCCTCTTTTTGACATCATGTCAATTTAGGTATTATATATCACGTTTCTGACACCGTGTCAATACTTTTTACAAAAAAATTAGTTCACAAGAACTAATCTTTTTATGTATAAACAATTACATCTTTTTTATTTTACCATTTAAGATTAAATTTTTAATATATAAAAATTATTTGTACACTTTTGAAATAGATATCATATGTAGCATTCTTCCTATTTTAAATTTTCTCTGAAAAACTTTTCCATTTTATCAAAAGGAATAATATCTACTTTGTCATACAAATCAGTATGAACCGCATCTGGAATAATCATTAATTCTTTATTATCTTTATAATTACTATTTTCTGTCATATTTTTAAATGCATCTTTACTCATATAGCATGAATGTGCTTTTTCTCCATGTATTACTAAAACAGCACTTCTAATTTCATTAGTATATGTTAAAATTGGCATATTCATAAATGACATTGTTCCTGTTACATTCCATCCATCATTTGAGTTTAAAGACCTTTTATGATATCCACGATTTGTTTTATAGTAATCATAATAATCTTTTACAAAGAACGGTGCATCTTTAGGAAGTGGATCTACAACTCCACCTGCCCTCTTATATGTTCCTGTTTTGTAATCTTCTGTTCTTTGTGTATTATATGTTACACGAAGGTTATGTCTTTCTTCTTCACTATCATTTGCGTCAAAATATCCTTTTGCTCCAACTCTTGACATATCATACATTGTAGATGCAACCGTTGCTTTTATTCTTGTATCAATTGCTGCTGTATTTAGTGCTAATCCTCCCCATCCACAAATTCCGATAATTCCAATTTTTTCTGAATCAACATTTTCTTGTACTGATAAGAAATCGACTGCTGCTTGGAAATCTTCTGTATTGATATCAGGAGATGCCATGTATCTAGGTGTTCCTGAACTTTCTCCTGTATATGATGGATCAAATGCAATTGTCAAAAATCCTCTTTCTGCCATTGTTTGTGCATATAATCCTGATGCTTGCTCTTTTACTGCTCCAAAAGGTCCACATACAGCAATCGCAGGAAGTTTTCCTTTAGCATCTTTTGGTTCATATAAGTCTGCTACCAAATTTATTCCATAACGATTATGAAATATTACCTTTTTATGATTTATCTTTTCACTTTTAGGAAATGTCTTATCCCATTCTTGAACTAAATTTAATTTTTCTTCCATACTTTTTACCTTCTTTCTCTAATTTATTTATATTATTCTACAAAATGAATTTAATATTAATTCAACTTTTAATACCAATCATGTTTTTCATTACGATTTAAACTTTCCATTGTCTGCATCTCTTCATCTGTTAATTCAAAATGATATATTTCTGTGTTTTCTTTTATATGGTCTGGATTACTTGAACCTGGAATCACAACAACTCCTCTTTGTAAATTCCATCTCAAAATCACCTGTGCTGCTGTTACATTGTGATTATTTGCAATTTCTACTATTGTTTCATCATTCAAAAGTTCACTCGTATGACCTCTACCACCAAATGGATACCAACCTTGCATTACTATTCCTTTGCTTTGAATGTATGGTACAACTTCTAATTCTTGATAATATGGGTGTATTTCATTTTGTACCAATGCTGGTACTGTTTCAACCTGTGGTAAAAATTCTTCCAATTCTTCTATATACCAGTTAGAAAGTCCGATAGAGCGAATTTGTCTTTGTTCTACATATTTTTCCATTGCTTTATATGCTTCTACATCTCCATCTCCTGGATGGTGTAATAACATCATATCTATATATCCTATATCTAATTTTTCTAATGCCAATTCTATTGCACTTTCTGGATCATCAAATTGACTAGGATATATTTTGGTGATGACAAATATTTCTTCTCTTGGCACACCTGAATCTCTAATCGCCCTACCTATTTCTTCTTCATTATGATACATATATGCTGTATCAATCAATCTTACACCTGAATTTAATGCACTTATTATTGAATTGTAACACTCATCTCCTGTTAAACTATATGTTCCAATTCCATTTAGTGGCATTTCATATCCACTATTTAATGTAACTGTTTTTGTTTCAAAATCAAAGGAAGTATCATTATTAACTGTATTGTTTTGCATCGCCATCTCTTGTTCCTCTCCGAATTCTTGTTTTAAGTTTTTACTAAATATAACATATCCAACAATAATTAATATAATTATCAGGAAAATTGTTATTATAATTAATATTTTCTTATCCATATTTTCTCCTACTTTCATATTTTATAATCCAAATATAATTCTTTTACTTTCATAAATCTCTCCTTCCTTAATAATTTTTAAATTTATAATTTTTCTCTTATAATAACCCTTCCTTCTATCTCCATGATAGAATCTTCATTTATAATTTCTCCCACAGAATCTACTGTTATTGTTCCTGATTTTGGATTCTTTATAGATAACACATTTCCTTTTATATCAGCCTCTACTTCTGAATATTCAAAAGCTAAATCTGTATCTTCCATTGTACAATTTATTAGTTTAAGATTTTTACAATAGCAAAGTGGTTGTGTTCCAATTATCTTACAATTAATTAATGTTAAATTTTCTGAAAACCAAGCAAGATATTCTCCTTTTACAATTGAATCTCTTACAGTTACATTCTTGCTATGCCAAAAAGCATCTTTTGTATCTAATTTGCAATTTTCAATTTCTAAGTTTTCCATATATTGAAAAGAATATTTACCTTGAAATTCAACGTTTTTTAGTTTTACATTTTTGCTATCTAAAAAGATATATTCTGATATAATTTTGCTATCTTCCACATTAATTCCTCTACATTTCCATCCGAACTCTGGAGAAACAATATTGGTATTTTTTATTTCTGTATTATTACATTCTCTTAATAACTTTATACCTTGTAAATCACAATTATCAATTAAACCATCATCTGAATACCATATTGGAGCTCTTGTTTTATCATCAAATGTTGAATGTATTAATTCATATTTTTTTGCGTGCCATAAAGGATATCTTAAAGAAAATTTGCTATTTATTACTCTTATATTTCTTGTTTCTTTTAATACAGATTCTCCATCTTGTTCCCCTGCAAAAATACAGTTTAAAACTTCTGTATCTTTTAAATTATATAGTGCTCTTTCTTCATCAAATATTTTGTTTTCTATTTTATTTTTTACTTTCATTTTCTCACTCCTCCTAATTTGCAAGTTCAAATCTAATATTTACGCTTCCACTACCTAGTTCAGAAACAAATGCATCTACATTATCTACTCTTCCTAAATCAGTATAATTATATGAATTACTAAAACTTTCATAGAATAGAACTAAGCAGTTATTTCCATATAATTTAATATCTCCTTCGTTTATTCTACTTGATTTACTACTATTGGTCGTTAGAGTCGTATCTAAATAATTATATTTTTCATTAGAATGTAAGTCGCTCATATCTAATGTCATTGGGAACATTGATACTAATTGTCTTACAGTTTCATTATTATTTAAAGTTGCTGTAAAAGTTTTATTATTTACAATTAAATTTATTTTTATTTCTTCACTTTGATTATTCATATTTCCAATTCCTCCATTTTCGTTTATTTGGTTATTATTTGTTTCACTTGTTTGTGTATTATCTGTATTATTTTCATTTAATTCTGTATTTATTTGATTTTCATTATTTTGGAAATTTTCACTTTCGCTATTATTGTTTTCCAATGTATTTATTTCATTCAAATTTTCCTCTTGATTTAAATTAAACATATTAAATGCTATAATTATTGCTACTAATATGATAATTATTAAAAAAACGATTAAAGCTATAATTTTTTTATTTTTCATAATCTTTTACCTCTTTCCATTTGATATATAAAATAATCTATACAATCAATTTGTTTTTCATTTTTATGAACTTTATCTAATATATTTTTTCTATGTTTTTCTAAAATTTTATGCACTTTTTCCTTTTGACCTTGTTCATATAATTCTTGTAATTCTTGTATTTGTTTATCGTCACATCCTGCGTCTTTTAAGTTTTGAATAATGTCTTGCTCTGAATTGTAAACATCCACTCTTATCACCTTCTTTTAATTAGCATAATTTTTTGTCAATTTTATTTTATCATAGTCTTTTCACAATGTCTAATACTTATTTTGTATAATTTACTATGCTTGACAGGTATAGTTAGTTATGATAGACTAATACCAATAATAAAGAATTGTATGAAATAACCAATTAAATCATGGAGATATTGTATGGAATTTAGAGTTTTAAATTATTTTATAACAGTAGCAAGAGAACAAAATATTTCAAATGCAGCAAAAACCTTGCATATTACACAGCCAACACTTTCAAGGCAATTACAAGATTTAGAAGCAGAACTTGGTAAAACACTTTTTATAAGAGGTAAAAGAAAAATAACTTTAACGGAAGAAGGTATGCTTCTTAGAAAAAGAGCGGAAGAAATTATTAATCTTGTCAAAAAAACAGAAAAAGAAATTTCGCTCTCAAGCGAAATTATAGGTGGAGATATTTATATAGGTACTGGAGAATCTGATTCTATTAGAATTATTGCAGATATTATACTAAAGCTTCAGAAAAAATATCCAAATATACATTACCATATCTCTAGTGGTGACAGTTTTGATGTAATGGAAAACTTGGATAAAGGTCTTATTGATTTTGGTATTTTAATTGGTAACATTGATAAAACAAAATATAATTATATAACTCTACCTATAAAAGATATTTGGGGAGTTTTAATGAGAAAAGATTCTCCACTTTCTAAAAAAGAATTTATTACTCCAAAAGATTTAAAAGATAAACCTCTTATTCTTTCAAGACAAGTTGATGCAAACTCTAATTTGTTTAACTGGTTTAAATCTGATTTAAGTAATTTGAATATTATTGCTACCTATAATTTAGTATATAATGCTTCTATTTTAGTGGATAAGGGATTAGGTTATGCTCTTATTTTAGATAAATTAGTAAATGTTACTGATACTACTAAACTTTGTTTTAAACCGCTTTCTCCTAAATTAGATTTAGAAATAAATATTGTTTGGAAAAAATATCAGATTTTCTCTAAAGCTTCTCAAAAGTTTTTAGATGAATTGCAAAAAGAAATAGATACAGATGTTTAATACCTTGTATCTATTTTTTTCTCTATTCAATCAATTAAACAGTTTGTATAACTTTGTATAACTATCTTTCTAATTATTTACTTCATCTGTCGGATTTAAAAAACAACTGTTGCAATTGTTTCTATATTAGTTCTTCTTGAAAGTTCTTCTGCATATCGTTTTGTTGTTCCATAATGAGAAGCATATATTATAATATTACTCATTTATTACTCACTTCTTAGTGCCAATACAGGATCTTCTTTTGCAGCTTTTCTAGATGGTAGAATTCCTCCAATTAAAGTTAAAACTATACTTAGTACAATCAAAATAATTCCTGCCGTAAATGGTAATGATGCTCTAACATTTACTCCATTTGCTATAGAGGCAATAATTTGATTGGTAGGAATCAGTAATAATAAAGTAATGCCCACTCCAATAATTCCTGCAAGGCTACCGATAATAATAGTTTCCGCATTAAATACTTGTGACACATTATGTTTAGATGCTCCCATTGCTCTTAAAATTCCAATCTCCTTTTTTCGTTCTAATACACTGATATAAGTAATAACACCAATCATAATAGAAGAAACGACTAATGATATAGCAACAAAAGCAATTAGCACATAACTAATCGTGTTAACAATGGTCGTTACAGAACTCATCAATGTTCCTACCATATCAGAAAATGAAATCACTTTATCTTCTTCTCCATTCTCTTGCATACGATTATTATAATCATTTAATAAATTAGTAATTGCCTTATTTCCTTCAAAATCTTTTGGATAAATATTAATTCCATCTGGTTCATCAAAATTAGCATAATTTAATTTTTTTAAGTTATTGTCATAAGTAACACTTTCCTTAGACATAAAAGATTTTAATAGTTCTGATAATTCTTCTTCATTCATTTTCATCTGAAATGCACCAATAAAAGCATTTTCATCTATACTAATGGCACCTGTTATAGATTTACTCAAAGTTCGAATGCTTGATTCCATTTGTTTTTGAATACTTTTGCTAATTGTCCCTACGACATTTTGCATATATTTTTCCATGATAGTAGATATTTGCTTATCTAAATTTTGAGATGTTATTATTTGTGATATATTATTGGTAATAATATTTTTTGCTTCTTCTGAATCAAGATATTCCATAAGGTACTTATTCAAATCTTCTACCCTTACCAACTCATTGTCATCTACATACTTCTCATATCCTGCTAAAATTTCTTTCATAATTTCTTGCAATTGTTCCTGCGTAATTGTTAAACTACCATTTTCCTGAATAATTTCTTGAATTTTTTTATTTAATAATTCATTCACTTCTTTTGATTGCAAATATTCTGACAATTGCTTACCTATTTGACTTATATTAGCTCCTGGTTTGTTTTGTACATATTCTTCATAACCGTTTAAAAAGTCACTTATGATTCTTTGTATATCTTCACTTGACATAGAAAATTTAATATTACTTAAAATATCATTTATATTAAGAGCTGGTAATGAGTTTTGTGTTAATATATTATTTAAGTTTCCAAAATCCACTTTTATTTTTGATTGGTCTAACTTAAAAGCTGACCTAATTGCATTTGTATCTACATCAATTAAAGAATTCATATCAAAAGAATTTTCTTCTTCTGTTTCCTCAAATCTTTTGCCTGTAAATACATTAATCCCTGGATTTGCTAATTGTTCTTGTACAATTTTACTGTTTTTTGCACTTTCCATCACATAATCAGTCAAAGATGCTGGATAACCAATTCCGCTAGTTAGCATAGTACTTGTTGCTCCTTCTTTTGGTTGTACAATTCCAACTATCTTTAAGTCTTCTCCATTTGCAACAATATTTTTCATGTATTCAGTATTGTCAGTTTTATCACGCCAAATTTTATATTCTTCATCATACTCATAACAATCACTATTATTAATCAATTTAAAAGTAGTTCCTAAAATATCATCATATGAATAAGAGCCTAAATTGTCAGGAGCACTTACTTCTTCTCCATTTGAAAATTGAGTAACTAAATTTTGTAATTCATTATAATCTCTTAATCCTAATGTATATAATAGAAAATCACTAATATTTCCTTTTGATGTTAAAACCAAAACACATTCATTATATTTGGTAGGCCATTTTCCTGCTTTTACATCATATTGGCTTTCATACAAGTTTGTATCTTTTGGCATCGGAAAAAATACATCTGTACTCATCATGCTGGACATCATACTATTGGTAGATGCTCCTGAACCCATTCCCAAACTTGAAAAAGTAATATCTGGATTTACTTGTCTTAAATTTTCGATATCTGAATGATAAATTCTTGGTGTAACATCATATGAATATTCAATAGCTTTTGCATATTCTTCAATATTGCAATCATCACTTTCTAAATACTGCTTTAAGGATACTAAATCATTAGAACCTATTGTAGAAAACATACTGGTTAATCGTTTGCTGACATTGATATCTCCACTTTCTTTATTATCACCATCATCATTGCTTGAACCCATCAATAATGAACTAATATCAACTCCTGAACTTTGAATTTGCAAAGGATATTCTGATAATGTATCTTCTTCAACTGATTTAATATATCTATTAACACCATTTGACAATGATAATATTAGTGCTATACCAATAATACCAATAGAACCAGCAAAAGATGTTAAAATGGTTCTTCCTTTTTTAGTTTTTAAATTATTAAAACTAAGTGATAATGAAGTGAAAAAAGACATTGTTGTTTTTCCTAAGTTCTTATGTACAGGTTCCGTATATTTCTCATTTTCTATGATATAAGGATTTGTATCTGAAAGTATTTTCCCATCTTTAATGTTTACAATACGAGTAGCATAGCTTCTTGCAAGTTCTGGGTTATGTGTTACCATTACTACTAAACGGTCTTTTGCTACTTCTTTTAATAATTCCATTACTTGAACACTCGTGTCACTGTCTAATGCACCAGTTGGTTCATCCGCAAGTACGATATCTGGGTCATTTACTAATGCTCTTGCTATTGCAACTCTTTGCATTTGCCCACCAGATAATTGGTTTGGCTTTTTATGCATTTGGCTTGCAAGTCCTACTTGTTCAAGAGCCTTTATTGCTTTTTTCCTGCGTTTACTTTTAGATACACCTGATATGGTTAAGGCTAATTCTACATTTGCTAAAATAGTTTGATGTGGTATCAAATTATAACTTTGAAATACAAAACCAATTGTATGATTACGATAAGAATCCCAATCCCTATCTTTATATTTTTTAGTAGAAATTCCATTTATGATTAAATCCCCTTTATCATAACGGTCTAAACCTCCAATAATATTTAGAAGTGTTGTTTTTCCAGAACCACTTGGTCCAAGAATCGCAACAAATTCATTATCTCTTAAGTTTAAACTCACATCATCTAAAGCTTTTTGTATTAGGTCTCCTGTTTTATATTGTTTATGAATATTTTTTATTTGTAACATATATATAATCTCCTACTCCTTCTATAATGCATAATATAGTCATCAAACCATTCCCTTTATTTATTTTTACTACATAGATTATAACTAATATTCTGAAAATTCTTCTGGCATATTTTCATATAAAGGTATGATAAAATTTAAATTGGCATCTACCGTATCTGAAGCTTCATATATAGATTTCATATTACTTGCTTCTGACTCAGGTGCTAATAAATTTTGCATATATTGATTTGTATATAATTCCCCATCTTGATTTACAATATCAAATTTTTGCAAATACAATGTGTTTTGCCCTATATCAATATAATCGTTTTTGACAAAATTTATTCCACCAATTAAAGCTTCTTCTAAGGAATCCCATCCTTGTTCATAGGCATATTGTGCTGCATTTTGTAGTATTTCTTCTCTCGAATTTCCGGTTGCTCTTATATTAAATGGATTATATACAATTTCTCCATTATATTCATAGCCTCTTGATAAAACAGTTCCTTTTCTACCTTGTTCTTGTATTAACCTAGAAGTAATAAAATACGCATCTAAATTTGCATTTTCTCCTGCTTGTATTAGAGCTTTAGCAATACTATCACCTGCCAAAAAAGAATTTTCTGTAAGTGATTTTATTCCACCTACTGTTTGAGCTCCTTGCGTATATTTTAATTCCACAAATTGAAATATATTTTCTTCATTTAAAATATTTCTCGGATCCATTTGATGTCTTATTGCTTTATCTGAAGCACAAAGCCATGTTCCATTGTCAAATCTTTTATCTTTATCTATTTCACATCTCCAATCCTCTGGATATTCAGAAGAATCTGGAATTAAATTTAAAGGGTTCGTTCTTGTATCTGAATGTCCTTCATTTGAGATTACTTCTTCCCAATCAAGCCTTGTATAAAATAATGTAAAAGTCCAATTAGGATGACTAGCTTGCAGATTATCTAATAATTCTTTATATCCTGGATATTTTTCTTCTTTTAAATTTGTTCCTTCGTATATTTCATATTTTTGCTGGCTTTCATCTACTATAAAGATTGAAACAGATATTAAAGCAATTATAATAATTAATATCATTACAAAAGATATTTTTATTCTTATTGGTATATATTTTATTTCTCGTTTTACTTTTTTTATTAAATTATTTATTTTTTCAAATTTATTGTTTTTCATGTTTTTTATTATAACACAAAATTCAAAAAAATTTACAGTAAAATTAACTTTTTTTATCTTTTTGCAACTAAAAAAGACTAAATCTAGTTAGTCTTTTTTAACTTAATATTATTCATTTAAAATTGATAAAACTTTTTTAAAGAGATATCATTTTTCTCTGCTAATTGCTTGATACTTTCATATTCTGGATATAGATATACTTCACCATCATTCATTACTTTTTTAGCTTTTACCTTACCATATTTAGTTTCTATCTCTATCATTTCCCTTGGAAGTTCTGTTCTTGATTCAAATCGATATCGAATTCCAATTGTAGTAGTTTGCTTAAAAATGATATTTTGTAGTAAAAACATATCCTCTTTTTTACAAACTACTGTCAAACGATAAGCTGGTCTATTTTTCTTCATAAAAATTGGTGTATAAAATACATCTAATGCTCCATTTTTAAATAATTGTTCCTCTGTATATCCTAATATTTCTCCACTACAATCATCTATATTAGTTTCCATCACTACAATATTTTGAGTAGATGTTTCCATCTCTCCTTCATATATTTTCAAAACATTTGGTATTTTTAAATCTTTTGTTCCTGCTCCCCAACCTACTTTCTTTATTCTCATAGTTGGAAGTGTCGTAAATTCTGTTGCCAATTCTGCTATTATAGCTGCTCCTGTTGGTGTTACTAGTTCTGTATCAATATCAATTTGTCTACATTTTACAGATGCTTCTGCAAATATTTCACTAGTTGCAGGTACTGGAACAGATATCATACCATGTGCACATTCTATAAATCCATAACCATCATTTACAACACTAGATATGATATTATCTGGATTTATTTTATGAATCAAAATTGCTGTTCCTACAATATCAACAATAGAATCTATTGCCCCTACTTCATGAAAATGTACTTCTTCTAAAGGTTTATGATGCACTTTACTTTCTGCTCTCGCTACTCTTTCAAATATTCTTTTAGATAATTGTTTCGTTTTTTCATCTATACTACTATTATCAATAATAGTATAGATATCTTCTAGATTTCTATGTACATGATGATGTTCTTTATGGTCAAGATGCTCATGTGAATGTTCTAAAATAACATCCACATAAGTTCCTGTAATTCCATTTTTTACTTTTTTAGATATTTCTATTTTATATCCTTCTAAATTCAATTTTTTTAATTCTTTTAATAAGTACTCTTTATCTTCTACAATTTCTAGTAATGCTCCAATAGTCATATTTCCACTTATTCCACTAGAACAATCAAAATATAATGTTTTCATTTTTATTCCACCTTATTCTTGTTTATCCATATCTATTAGTTCATATTCTCTTGTACCAAATCCAAGTTCAGCTGCTGCCTCAATGGTATGAATTCCATGTTGTCTTTCTACTCTTTCTACAAAATGGTCTCTTCCCGGGTCTGTTGATTGATAAATAAAATCTATACATGCTTGGTCTATGGCTATTGGATCTGTGCTTGCAAGAATTCCAATGTCTTTCATACATGGGTCTTCTGCAACTGCACAACAATCACAATCAACAGATAAATTACACATAACATTAATATATACAATTTTATTTTTAAAGAATTCATGAACGGTAGATGCCGCATCTGCCATTGCTTCTAGAAATTTATCTTGTTCTGGCAATCTATCCCATACTTCTTCTTGCTTATCTGTAACTCCTGCACTATGAATCCAAGATTTACCTCTACTAGAAGAAACACCTATTGATAATTGTTTTAATGCTCCTCCATATCCTCCCATTGGATGTCCTTTAAAATGAGATAATACTAACATAGAATCATAATTATCAATATTTTTTCCCACATAATTTTTAGTTAATATTTTTCCATTTACTACTTGAAGTTCTTTATCTGGTCCTTCTGCATCCATGATATCTACATCAAAATATTTTGTCCACCCGTGTTCTTTTATCAATTCTTTATGCTTTTGTGTAGCATTTCTCGCACCTTCATAAGCAGTATTACATTCCACTACTGTTCCATTCACATGTTCTACAATAGCTTTTACAAATTCAGGTCTAATATAGTTTTGATTTCCTTTTTCTCCTGAATGTAATTTGACAGCTACTTTTCCCGGCAATTTTACTCCTAAAGTTTCATACATTTTTACAACACTTTCTGGGGTTATTTCTCTTGTAAAATATACCTTCGCTTTTTCCATTTTACATCTATCCTTTCTTTATAAATTTTTAAAATATCTCTTCTGTAAAATCTTTTCTCTTGCCTGAAGTTATTTCTTCGTACAATTCTATCTTATAATTTAGTCTTTCAATGGTTTGATTAATATTTTTTTGTTTTTCTAATAATTTTTCTCTTTGACCTTCCAACAATTTTTTCCTCTCATTTACTGTACTTTTTCCCTTTCTATATAAGGAAATATATTGCATTAATATTTCTATTTCCATTCCCGCACTTCTCATGCACTTAATAAATTCTAACCATCTGCAAGATTGTTCATCAAAATTTCTTATGCCATTCTTCGTTCTTGGAATGGTTGGTAATAGCCCTATCTTTTCATAATATCTTATGGTATCTGGTGTTACATTATATTTTTTACTTACTTCTGCTATCGTCATTTCTCCCATCACTTCCTACCTATTTATATATTGTCTTTATTTTTTCAAATTATTCTCCTAACTTGTCATATTCTTCATCAACCACTGGTTCACACCATTCGTTACTTGTATTTTCGCCTGGTACTTCTACTGCTAAATGACTAAACCAAGAATCTTTTTTTGCACCATGCCAATGTTTAACATTTGCAGGTATGGTAACCACATCTCCAGGTTTTAAACTTTGCGCTGTTTTTCCCTCTTCTTGATACCATCCTTCACCATCTACGCATATTAAAATTTGTCCCCCACCTTTTGTAGCATGATGAATATGCCAATTGTTTCTACATCTAGGTTCAAATGTTACATTTGCGATAGAAAGATTTTCTGTTTTTGCCAAAGGATTTAAATAAGAATTTCCTATAAAATATTGTGCAAAATTTACATTTGGCTCTCCTTGTCCAAAAATTCCTCCATGTTCTTCTTTTTCCATTTTTACTCACATTCCTTTCTAATAAATCTATTTTAATTAACTTTTTAAGCATCACTACTTAATGCTCTATCTACTTTAACAAGTTCTTCTCTAATAGAAATATGTTGTGGACACACTGCCTCACATTTTCCACATTTAATACATTCTCTAGCATTCTTTAATCCATGACCACCAACAAGCCATTCTTCCTGATGTTTTGCTGCTGCTTTATCACGATATAAAGTAAAATAATTCATTGCTGTAAAAGAACCAGAAATTCCTATATGCATTGGACAAACTTTAGCACAATAATTACATGTTGTACATGGGATTAAAGGAATACTTTTTAATACCTTTTGTGCCTTCCCAATAGTCGCTTTTTCACTTTCAGATAATTTGGTAAAATCTTTCATAAAAGATAAATTATCATCCATTTGTTCAATATTACTCATTCCGGATAAAACCGTTATAACACCTTCTAAATTAGCAGCAAATTTAATAGCCCATGAAGCAATAGAGGCATCTGGATTTGCTTTTTTAAATACTTCTTGAACCGCCTCTGGTGGGTTAGCAAGCATTCCTCCTTTTACAGGTTCCATAATGATAACTGGTTTTTCATATTTTCTAGCTACTTCGTAACAAGCCTTTGATTGAATAGCATGGTTTTCCCAGTCAGCATAATTGATTTGGAGTTGCACGAATTCCATTTCTGGATGTTTTTTTAAAATTTCTTCTAATTCTTCTGGGGTAGAGTGAAAAGAAAATCCTGCATGTTTTATTTTTCCTTCCTTCTTTTTTTCTATAATCCAATCCCACATATTGAATTCATCAAAAAACTTCGTTCTTCCTTCTCCTAAATTATGTAATAAGTAAAAATCGAAATAACCTGCACCAGTTTGTTTTAAAGATGTATCAAATTGAGCAATCGCTTCTTCTCTTGTTTTGCAATTAATCCAAGCCGCATTTTTCGTTGCTAATTGAAAGCTTTCTCTTGGATAACGTTCTACTAAAGACTCACGAATAGCATCTTCACTCCCTGCATAAGCCCATGCTGTATCAAAATAAGTAAATCCGGCTTTCATAAAGTGGTCTACCATTTCTTTTGTTTGCTCAATATCTATTTTTCCTTCCTTTTGTGGTAATCGCATTAATCCAAATCCTAATTTTTTTATTTCTTCGCCCAAATATCCCATTTAAATCACTCCTTCTTTTTTATGCAATCATCATATCACTTAGAGTTAGCTCTAAGTCAATATTTTTTTGTATTTTTTAATAAAAATGTGTAAATATTGCTACAATTCAGTCCCAGGTATAATTATATTATTTTTAACACTGCGTAGCGACCAAACGAGCAAAACTGCAGTGCGATTGGAGCAACTTTCTTTTTTTGTTTTATAAAAGTTGCAACACACAAAGTGTAAAAAATAATATAATTATACCTGGGACTGAATAATAACTAAATATAATATTATTTTTTGATTTAAAATATCTATCTATCAAGTTTTTTAGTATGATATAAAATCCTCTTAAACTATTTATTCTTCTTTAATAATATTTTTACTTCCTAAATACGTTGCTAAGAAATATAAACCATATATCACTCCAATAATCACCACAGTTGCAATAACAGAAGGTAACAATTGTTCACTACTTGCAAGTGTAGACATCATTGTTAATACAAATTGTATTCCAAAAATAGAATGGATAATGGCTAAAACAAGCGGTAACATAAAGAAAATTGCTATTTGTCTAAACAATGCCTGATGAATCATTTTTTCATCACAACCAATTTTTCTTAAAATAAGATATCTTTGCTTATTATCTGTACTTTCAGTTAATTGTTTTAAAGCTAATATGGCAGAACTTGCAATCAAGAAAATAATTCCTAAATAAATTGCAATAAATACTACTATCGTAGCAATACCCACACTTGCTTCTATAATCGTAATCTTTGTAAACCCATCTAGCTCAATTCCCTTAGCTTCTATATTTTTTACAATATCACTATCTTCACTTATTAATATTGGCTCTATCTTTTCTTTTTCTTCTTCTGTAGTCGCATTATAATTAGCAGCTAATAAATATTGTTCTTTCCATTCTTCTTTTAAGTCAAAACTATCTGGAACAATAATAATACCTGTATTAGTATGACTTGTTGACATGAACAAATATCCTTTTTGACATGTATCATATTTAGAATGATATTCTTTTCCAATAATATGTATTTTTGAATCAAGTTTCAAGGCATTATCTCTAATTTGTTTCATACTATCAAAATCACAAATAACAATAAATTCATCATCATTTAATGTATATTGCTCTAATCCATAAAGTGCTGCTATTTTATTATAATCTGATAATTTTACAAGGGTTTCTGGTACATCATATGTAAGCATTGGAAATTGTCTTTTGGCTTCTTCTAAATAATTTCCCAAACTATCCTCCAAAACCCACTCATCTGTTGCATAAGTTGTAATTTCTACTACATCTTTTAATAAACTCATATCATAACCATTATTTACTAAAGTAGTACTAACTGGTGTTCTAGAATCTTCTCTTTGCTCTTCTGTATATATCGTCTCTTTTCCATATCTATTAGTAGATTTTTCTGGCAAATTTGCTGTTTTATATAAGTTAATATCTACTGGTGTCATTTCTTTTAAATCTTCTTGCATGGTATTTCTTAAAGATAAACTTGACGATAAAATACTAATTGTCAAAAATAACATAATACATATTACTGACATACTAACAACAGTTGTATTAATTTTATTGTTTAGTTGTCGTAATACAAACATATTAGTCCCTTTTAGATATGTATTTTTCATAGACTGTATAATTCTTAATATAAATCCTGATAAGGACCAAAAAATAAGTATCGTTCCTGCAATTCCCATTAAGATAATTGGTACAATAGTATCTATCGTAGAAAGTGTATTAACCCCTCCTGTTACTTTCCAATAACTATATGCAAGTATTCCAGCACCTATCAAAAATACTAAAATAGAAATAACAGGATTTTTTATTTTAATAGTTTCATTTTTCTTTATTGCAGTTAATAGATTTATTAATTTATATCTTGAAATAGTAATTGTATTAAAAATCATAACTGCAAGATACATTACTGCAAAATAAATACAAGTTTTGATACAAGCTTCTCCTGAAAATACAAACTCAAATCTACTCATATCTGCTTCAAACAATTTTCCTACTAAAATAGACATAAATTGAGAAGCAAATACTCCAATAATAAGTCCTGCAATAAGAGAAAGAATTCCAACCAATATGGTTTCAAATAAAATTATTTTTGAAATCTGCCTTTTCCCCATACCTAATGTCATATAAATTCCAAATTCTCTTTTTCTTCGGTTAATTAAAAAATTATTTGCATATACAATCAGTAAGCCTAAAATCACAGCAATAAATACAGATACCATACTTAACATTTGTATCATTAATTGTATCATTTTTCTAGTAGAGTTTGAAACATCTAACATTGCTTGCTGACTGTCTAAAGAATTAAACATATAGAAAATTGCTACACCTAATACTAATGTTAAAAAATATATCGCATAATCTTTGAAGCTTTTTTTCATATTTTTAACAGATAATTTAAATAACATCACTCAAATCACCTCCAAGAAGTGTTTGAACCTCAATTATTTTTTCAAAAAATTGTTTTCTTGTATCATTTCCTTTTACTAATTCATTAAAAATTTTTCCATCTTTAATAAAAATAATTCTTTCTGCATAACTTGCTGTAAAGGCATCATGTGTTACCATTAAAATAGTACTTCCTAATTTTTGATTTAACAATTCAAAACTTTCTAACAAGTGTCTTGCAGACTTACTATCTAGTGCTCCGGTTGGCTCATCAGCAAGTATTATCTTAGGATTTGTGATAATGGCTCTTGCAGATGCTATTCTTTGTTTTTGCCCTCCAGATACTTGATAAGGATATTTGTTAAGTATTTCTGTAATTTCAAGTTTCTGAGCTACTTCTTTTACTCTTTTATCAATCTCTCTAGCATTTACTTTTTGAATGGTTAATGCTAAAGCAATATTTTCATATGCTGTTAAAGTATCTAACAAATTAAAATCTTGGAAGATAAATCCCAATTCTTCTCTTCGAAATTTGTTTAATTTGTTTCCTTTTAATTTTGTAATGTCTTGATTATTAATTATAATCTGTCCGACAAGTAACTCTATCGATTGTAGATATACAATTTAATAATGTCGTTTTTCCACTTCCACTGGCTCCCATAATACCTACAAATTCTCCTTCTTCTACTTGGAAACTAATATTGTCAATTGCTTTTGTTAAATTAGATTTGTTTCCATAGTATTTCTCAATATTTTTCACCTCTAATACATGGCTCATATTAAAACTCCTTTCTTATATGTTTTCCTTATGGTTATTTCTAGCATACTCTGTTTTTGTTTTAATTACCATCGATTTAGGTGACATTTGGCTTACATTTTTGTCACTTTCGTATCTCCTCTTTATTTTTATCTACTATTTTTTAACTCTCTTTTTATTTTTTCTAATTCAATATCATTCACATTTGTCATTTTCTTAATAACTTCATCTTTCATATTATTTTTTAACATTCTTATTATGATTTCTTTTATTCCTGCTCTTTTTCCTTCTTTTCTTCCTTCTTTTTTTCCTTCTTTTTTTCCTTCACTGACACCTCTTTCATAATGCATATCCCAAATTCTACTTAAATTTTCAATTACCATATTATCTCCACCTTTCCCTATTATTTTTTCTTTTAATTCTTTCACTTTTTCTTTCTCTATTTTTTCCTTTGCTGTATTTACAATAATATCCATCAAAAATTCTTGTTCTTCTTTTGTTAAATCTTGTTCCACTACTTGTTCCAAAACTTCTACAAATTCTTTATCACTACCGATTTTTTCCATTAACATTGCTTTGGATATGCTTGTCCTTTCTTCTATTAATTCTTCTTTGCTATATTGATTAACATCTATTAAAACATAACTACATTCCAACCTTTTAGGCATTTCATACCAATTTTCTTGTAATTCCATATATGTTGTTTTAGCTGTCCACCTTCTTTTTCCTGTATATAACACAATAGGACAAATTGCTGGTAACTTAGAATCTTTATTTATTTCTTGTTGCTTTTTTGCCATTCTTATAATTTCTACACAATATTCTAATATTCTCTCTGCCATCAAAGAATCTACTGTACTTTGATGTTCTATCAATACATATCTTTCCTTGTCTTTTATCTTAAATAAAATATCTGATTCTAATG
>CALXCD010000002.1 GCA_944386715.1 uncultured Clostridia bacterium | reverse complement strand
TATATATTGGAAACTGTTTTTTATTGATTTTTATATTATTTTAGAACTTTTAAAATTTTTTTCATGTCTTTATCCTGGAGAAGGTATTTTTTTCATTTACTTTTCCTAAAAAATGAGATATAATAAATACATTGTAAAAAGCAAGAAACACTAGAAAGAAGGTAAAAAATTTGAGTATAAAAGTATTAGCTATTATAAATCCAACATCAGGAAAAGGAAAAATAACAGAAAAAATAGAAAAAATCAAACAAAACTTAGAAAAAAATAAAATGGAAGTAGAAATAGAATTAACACAAAAAAAATATAATGCAAAAGATATCATACAAGATAAAATACAAGACCAAGACTTAGTGCTAGTTTGTGGAGGAGATGGAACTTTAAATGAAACAGTAACAGCCTTTATGGAAAATGAAATAAAAGATGTCTCATTAACATTTATTCCTTTTGGCACAACAAATGATTTGGCTAGAACACTACATATTCCTATTAAAGATATTTCTATAACAGAAAAACTATTAGAATCAAAAGCTAGATTAATAGATATTGGGAAATTTAACGAAAATAAATACTTTTGTTATGTAGCAGCATTTGGAGTAATTACAGATGTAGCATATAAAACCTCACAAAAAGCAAAACACCGATTTGGAAGATTAGCCTATTATGCAAAAGCAATAAAAGAGTTAATACACATTCCCACCTATCATATCCATGTAGAGCATGAGGGAAAAATATGGGAAGAAGAAGTTATCTATGGTGGAATCAGCAATTCAGAATCTATTGCAGGGTTTAGATGGTTTGCACCGGGAGAAATATTATTAGATGATGGTAAATTTGAATGTATTTTTATCAAAAAACCCAAAAAATGGACAGGATATTTTTCACTATTAAAATCTTTTTGGAGAAAAGATTATACAGACAATAAATATATCCATTATATACAAACAAATGAAATTAAGATAATAGCAGACCAAAACATAAAATGGACAATAGACGGAGAATTTGCAGGAGAACAAAAAGAAGTAAAAATTGAAAATATGCAAAAGAAAATAGAGATGACTATTTTAGATAACTAGAATAAAAAACAAGATGAAAAATATTGATAAATTTTGGGAAAAAGTTTAAAATATCTCTAGCCGTAATAGATAAAAAAGAAAAGAGGACGAAGAAATGAAAAAATATTATTTTACTTCTGAAAGTGTAACAGAAGGACATCCAGACAAATTATGTGATACCATTTCAGATGCTATTTTAGACGAATGCATCAAACTAGACCCAAATGCAAGAGTAGCAGTGGAAACCTTTGCATCTGGAAATGAAATATCAATTGCAGGGCAAATCACATTAAAAGAAGATTTACCAGATATTAAACAATTGGTAAGAGAAAAAATAAAAGAAATAGGATTTGACAATGAAAAAATAGATATAGATTACAAAACTTGTAAAATATTTACCAATATCACAAAACAAAGTCCAGATATTGCAATGGGAGTAGATGTAGGGGGAGCAGGAGACCAAGGAATTATGTTTGGATATGCCTGTGATGAAACACCAAATTACATGCCATATGCAATTGACACTGCACATCGATTAGCAAGAAAATTAACAAAAGTGAGAAAAGATAAAGAAATCCCATACTTAAGACCAGATGGAAAAACACAAGTTACAGTAGAATATGAAAACGAAATTCCAAAAAGAATAGAAACCATTTTAATTTCAACACAACATGAAGATGGAATAAAACAAGAAGATTTGAAAAAAGACATCATAGAAAAAGTTATCAAAACAACAATTCCAGAAAACATGATAGATGAAAATACCAATATTTATATTAACCCAACAGGAAGATTTGTAATTGGAGGTCCTTTAGGAGATACTGGTCTAACAGGAAGAAAAATCATTGTCGATACTTATGGAGGTTATAGTAGACATGGAGGAGGAGCATTTTCTGGAAAAGATCCAAGTAAAGTAGATAGAAGCGCAGCCTATATGATGCGTCATATCGCCAAAAATATAGTGGCAAATGGATATGCTAAAAAGTGTGAAATCCAAGTTTCTTATAGCATTGGAATGAAGGAACCCTTATCTATTTGTGTCAATACTTATGGAACTTCTCAAAAATCAGAAGAAGAACTAGTAGAAATTATCAAAGATAAATTTGATTTAACACCAGATGGAATGATTCATTATTTAGATTTAAAAAAACCAATCTATTCTCAAACTACAAATTATGGACATTTCGGAAAAAATAATCTACCTTGGGAAAAAATAGTGGAACTGTAATCTATAGATAGTAGTATTCCCTCTTAGTGATTTGTATTAACATCCATTTTTTATTCAAAAAACCTTGTGCTTTTTCAAAATTCCTTATATAATAATACTATCAATAAAAAAGGAAGGAAGGAATAAAAAATGGCATTTATCGAAGAAATCAAAAAAAGAGCAAAACAAGACATAAAAACAATTGTACTTCCAGAAGCAGAAGATATTAGAACATTAGAAGCAACAGAAAATGTATTAAAAGAAAAATATGCCAATATTGTATTAATTGGAAATGCACAAAAAATAAAACAAAAAGCAGAAGAAAACAACTTGAATATTACAGGAGCACAAATAGTAGACCCTAACGATTCTGAAAAATATGACAAATATGTTAATTTGTTATATGAGCTAAGAAAAAATAAGGGAATGACAATAGAAAAAGCAAAAGAATTAGTAAAAGATCCTGTGTATTATGGAATGTTAATGGTAAAGGATGAAACAAGTAATGCAGACGGATTAGTATCAGGAGCAGTACACTCTACTTCAGATACATTACGACCAGCATTGCAAATTTTAAAAACAGCACCAGACACCAAGTTAGTATCTGCTTTTTTTGTTATGGTAGTACCGGATTGTGAATATGGAGAAAATGGAACATTCATCTTTGCAGATAGTGGACTAAATCCAAATCCATCTGCAGAAGAACTATCAGAAATAGCTATATCATCTAGTAAAAGCTTTAGGCAGTTAGTTCAAAAAGAAGCAAAAGTAGCAATGCTATCTTATTCTACTTATGGTAGTGCCAAATCAGAATTAACAGAAAAAATGATACAAGCAACTAAAATAACAAAAGAAAAAGATAATACATTATTAGTAGATGGAGAATTACAATTAGATGCAGCCATCATACCAGAAATCGCAAAATCAAAAGCACCAGGAAGTCCCTTGAAAGGAGAAGCAAATGTTTTAATATTTCCAGACTTAAATGCAGGAAATATAGGTTACAAATTAGTACAAAGACTAGCAAAAGCAGAAGCTTATGGACCATTATGCCAAGGCATTGCCAAACCAGTCAATGACTTATCAAGAGGATGTAGTAGCCAAGATATTGCTGGAGTAGTAGCTATCACAGCTGTGCAAGCACAGATGAAATAAAAGGAGGAAATCTTATGAAGATTTTAGTATTAAACTCAGGTAGTTCATCATTAAAATATCAAGTAATTGATATGAAAACAGAAGAAATGTTAGCAAAAGGATATTTTGAAAGAATAGGGCAACCAAATTCTTTTCTAACACACAAAGTAAATGGAGAAAAACACAAATTTGAACATCCAGCAAAAAACCATGAACAAGCAATAGAATTTGTATTAAACAGACTTGTTAATAAACATTATGGAGTGATTGAATCTTTAAACGAATTAGCTGGAATTGGACATCGTGTTGTACATGGAGGAGAAAAATTCAGCAATTCTGTCATCATTACCAATGAAGTGATTGAAGAAATAAAAAAATGCTCTGATTTAGCACCATTACATAATCCAGCAGCAATATTGGGAATAGAAGCTTGTAGAAAAATAGTACCTAATATGAAAATGGTAGCAGTGTTTGATACTGCTTTTCATCAAACTATTAGTAAAGAAAAATATATTTTCCCAATACCATATAATTATTATAAAAAATATGGAATTAGAAAATATGGATTCCATGGAAGTTCTCACCAATATGTAGCAAATAGAGTAGCAGAGCTAATGGGAAAAGATATCAAAGATTTAAAAATCGTAAACTGCCATTTAGGGCAAGGTTGTAGTGTATGTGCCATAAAGGATGGAAAATCAGTAGAAACTAGTATGGGGCTTACACCACTTGGAGGAATTCCAATGGGAAGCAGAAGTGGAGATTTAGACCCATCCATCATTACTTATCTAATGCAAAAAGAAAATTTATCAGTAGATGATATGAATTATATCTTAAATAAAGAATCTGGAATATATGGAGTATCCGGAATATCAGTAGACATGAGAGATATTGAAGTAGAAGCAGAAGCAGGAGGATATCATGCACAATTAGCGTTAGATGTATTCCATTATTTAACCGCATGTTATATTGCAAGATGTGCCGTAGCAATGGGAGGAATAGATGTTTTAACTTTTACAGCAGGAGTAGGAGAAAAAGGACCAATTTCTAGAAATGCTATTTGTAAACAATTAGAATTTTTGGGAGTTAAAATAGATGAGGTAAAAAATGATGTCAAAGGAGAAGAAAGAGAAATCTCAGCTTCTGATTCTAAAGTAAAAATCTATATTGTTCCAACCAATGAAGAATTAATGATAGCAAGAGAAACATTAAGATTAGTTGACGCTTAGAGACAAAGTTGCCAATGGGGATATTCTTTTTTGGCAATTGTAATGTTTTTTAATAAATTGTTGATATATTAATATTGACAGACAAAGACCCGGATTGTTAAACCCCAGCTATGTTTTTGTCAGAAATATTAATATATCAACAATTTAAAATAAATATTGTATAGAAGTTGCCAAAAAAGGAATGACTCATTGGTAAACAAAGAAAGGAGAAAAAATGAAAATATTAGTATTAAATTGTGGTAGTTCATCACTAAAATATCAATTGATAAACATGGAAAATGAAGAAGTACTAGCTTCAGGGAAATACGAAAGAATAGGAGAAAAAGAAGCTTTTATCACACATAAAGTAAATGGGCAAAAAATAAAAATAGATAATCCAGCATATAACCATACAGAAGCGATTGAATTCACATTAAAGCAATTATTAAATCCAGAATATAAAGTAATAGATAGTTTAGAGGAAATAAATGCAATTGGACATCGTTTAGTACATGGAGGAGAAAAAATTTCAGATTCTGTAGTAATAGATGATAATGTAATAGAAGTATTAAAAGAATATACAGATTTAGCACCATTACATAATCCAGCTTGCATATTAGGAATAGAAGCTTGTAAAGAAGTAATGCCAGATAAACCAATGGTAGGAGTATTTGATACCGCATTCCATTATTCTATTCCAAAAGAAAGATATATTTATCCAGTACCTTATGAATATTACAAAAAATATAGTGTAAGAAAATATGGATTCCATGGAACTTCACACAAATATGTATCACAAAGATTGGCAGAAATTGAAAACAAACCAATTGAGGATATGAAAATAGTAACATGCCATTTAGGTCAAGGTTCTAGTATTTGTGCTATTGAAGGTGGTAAATCAGTAGATACCAGTATGGGATTAACACCACTTGGAGGAATTCCAATGGTAACAAGAAGTGGAGATTTAGACCCATCTGTATTATTATATATCATGAAAAAAGAAAAATTATCTGCACAAGAAATGGAAGATATTCTAAATAAAAAATCAGGAGTATCAGGAATTTCAGGATTAGCACCAGATTTTAGAGTAATTGAACAAGCAGCAAACGATGGCGATGAAAAAGCACAAATTGCAATGGATAATTTTAAATATTCAGTAGCAAGTTTTATTGCAAAATATGCAGTTGCCATGAACGGAATTGATAGTATCATATTTACAGGAGGAGTTGGAGAAAACCAAATCAATATTAGAAAAGGCATTTGCGAACAATTGAAATTTATGGGAGTAGAATTAGATGATGAAAAAAATCAAATAAGAAGCGAAGAAAAATTAATATCAAAAGATACTTCAAAAGTTAAAGTATATGTAATTCCAACAAATGAGGAATTAATGATAGCAAAAGAAACTCAAAAACTGATATAAAGTTTGGTCGCTTACAAAGTATTTCAAAATAATAGAATTATACTTAAGATGAGAATTAATGATAGAATAGGAGTATCGTAATATGAAATGGGATAAAGATGATTTTAATTTAAAAGACCAAATCGAACTTTTAAATATCCAAGAACAAATGCAAGAAAAACCAGTAGAAAATGCCCAAACAATTGGATTTAATAGTAATGCCTTATATAATTGGGTAGAAAACAATAAAAGATAAAACGAAAAAATATACAGAGGATGATTTTAAAAATGAAAAAAGTAATAATAGATTCGCTAAAAAATTATAAACTTGTTTCTTTTATACATTTTATTTTTATAGGATTAAATATTTATCTATTAACATATCCGGCAAAAATTATAGGTAATATTGTAGATATGTTATATGATATTGAAACAAATAAACAAAACATTATAAACAACATATATTACCTTTTGGTAATGTGTGTTGTTTTGTTGCTTGTCAGAATTGTTTGGAAATATACAGAAACCGTTATTTCAAGAGGATTCGAAAGAGATATCAAAGTAAAATTATTCGAAAGATTTTTAAAATTAAAATTAAAAGATATACAAAATATAAAAAATGGGGAAATTATGTCTTATTTCGTCAAAGACACCAACGAAATAAGAAGTGCTGTATATAGAATCATATCACATGGAGCAAGAATAGTATATACCTTTATTTTTGCTATTTATCAAATGGCAAGTGGTGTCAATATATATTTAACAATAGCCATCATGATACCCATATTAATTGCCTCTTATTTAATTGTTAAAATAAAAGCTCAGGTAGAGAAAAGCTTTGCAAAAGCACAAGATAGATTTACAGAATTATCTAAATACATACAAGAAAGTACAGATAGTATTAGAACTACAAAAGCATATGCCTGTGAAAAATATCAATTAGAGGAATTTATTAAGAAAAATCGTAAAGTTAGACAAAGTGATAATACAGTAGATATTTATTCTAATTTACTAACTACCAGTGTCAATATCTGCTTTGGGCTTTGTTATGCAATCGCTTTGCTATTTGGAGGAAAATTAGTAGTAGATGGACAAATTACAGTAGGAGAATTAGTTGCATTTAATGGATATATAGGACTTTTTGTAGGACCAGTTAGTTGGCTTCCACCATTAATTGCAAGAATTAAAAGAGCACAAATATCTTATGGAAGATTGAATAAAGTATTTGCCTTAGAAACGGAAAAAGTAAATGTAAAAGAAAAAGAAACAAAAAACAAATTACAAGGAAATATTGTTATTAAAGATTTAAGCTTTCATTATCCAAACTTAATGGAAAAAGCACTAGAAAATATTAATATTGAAGTAAAAAAAGGACAAACATTAGGAATTATGGGGACAATTGGAAGTGGAAAAACAACATTAATGAATTTGCTAACAAGATTATATAGCATTCCTAGAGGCAAGATAGAAATTGATGGGAAAGATATTAATGATATACCAATTGAAGTTTTAAGAGATAATATTTGTTATATCACACAAGATAATTTCTTGTTTTCAGCTACTTTAAAAGATAATATCAGTTTATTTAAAGAAGAGTATAGAATAGATGAAATAAAAGATAGTACCAAAAAGGCAGTCATTTATGATGAAATATCTAAAATGAAAAAAGGAATAGAAACAAAAATAGGAGAAAGAGGAGGAGACTTATCTGGAGGACAAAAACAAAGAGTTGCCATATCCAGAGCTTTTCTAAAAAATAGTAGTATCCTAATTTTTGATGATGTATTTTCAGCTTTAGATAATAGAACATCACAAACCTTACTAGAAAATGTAAAAGAATATTTTGGAGATAAGACTTGTATTATCATATCAAACAAAGTATCAGATGTAAAAAATACTGATAAGATTATTGTTTTAAAAAATGGTAGCATCATAGAAAGAGGAGTACATGAAGAATTAATTCAGCAAAATGGATTATATCATGAATTCTACAAACAGCAATCTACAAAAGCAGAAGCAGAAATCTTAGCATAAATAGCAATCTAAACAAAAGAAAGGAGAAATATATAATAGTCAAATATTATATAGAAAAAGAGGATGAAAAATAAGACATTACATAGAATATATAAAATGTTAAAACCACAAAAGAAATCTATTATAGTGATTTCTATCTTAGCAGTTTTAATTAGTGTATGTGAAGTAATAAGACCTTATTTACTAAAAATAGTAATAGATGATTATTTAAGTGCTGGATTATGGCAAAAAGGACTTATGACAATAGGCATTATTGGAGGCATCTATATAGCACTTGTTTTAATAGCGAATATTTTAGACTTTATTGTTACAACAGCTACTAGTATGATGGGAGAAAATGTCATATATGCTATTAGAAACAAATTATATAAATATGCACAATATGCCAATATGAAATTTCATGATAAAACACCAGCAGGAACGCTTTTTGTTAGAATAACAAATGATGTAGAAGATATTACAACTATGTTTAAAGATGTTGTTACCACTTTTGTCAAAGATGTAGTTATGATAATTGCTTTAATTGCTATCATGACATCTATAGATTATAAACTAGCTTTACTATGTTTTGCCATTATTCCATTTGTTGTACTAACTTCTGTTATCATCACTAGAATCAGTAATAAGGTAAGAGAGTATTCCAAAAATGTAAAAACAAAACTAAATGTATTTCTAGCAGAATCTATCTATGGTGTGAAAGTAATAAAAATTTTTAATAGGCAATTTGAAAAAGAAAAAGAATGTAAAAAGTTATCTGATGAATTTTATCAATCCAGAAAGCCAACCGCATTTACAGAAGGGTTTTTGGTGGGTATGATGACAGCTTTTGAAAATATTGGAGTCGCTGTGATTGTTTGGGCTTGTGTATATCATATTTTTGGTATTAATTTAGAAGTAGGTGTTATTTATGTTTTTATTACCTACTTGAAACAGATATTTGAACCAATCAATCGAATAGTGGAAAACTTTGAAACAATTCAAGAAGCGGTTGTATCTATTAATAAAATTTATGACATTCTAGAACACAAAGAATATTTGGAGAATTTTGAAGAAGGAAAAGAACTAGGAAAAGTAAAGGGAAAAATAGAATTTAAGCATGTATGGTTTGCCTATAAAGGAGAAGAGTGGGTTTTAAAAGATGTAAGCTTTACCATAGAACCAGGACAAAGTATTGCTTTAGTTGGCAAAACAGGCTCACGGAAAAACAACCATTGTGAATTTGATTAATAGATTTTATGAAATACAAAAAGGTGAAATATTATTAGATGGTGTCAACATCAAAGACATCAATTTGAGATATCTTCGTAAACAAGTAGGAATTGTTTTACAAGACCCATTTATATTTGCAAAAAGCATAAGAGATAATATTGCATTAAATGAAAATTTATCAGATGACTATATGGAGGATATTATAAAATTATCTTCAGCAGAAGATTTTATTGAGTCTTTACCAAACGGTCTTGATGAAATTGCAAGTGAAAGAGGAAATTCTTATTCAGCAGGAGAAAAACAATTATTGGCATTTGCCAGAATTTTTGCACATAATCCATCTATCTTCATTTTGGATGAAGCAACAGCTAATATTGATACCAAAACAGAGGCTCTTATTCAAAAGTCAGTAGATAAATTGTCAAAAGAAAAGACTTCTATCTTTATCGCACATAGATTATCTACTATTGTTAATGTGGATAAAATTATTGTATTAAATAATGGGGAAATAATAGAACAAGGAAGTCATCATGAGTTATTACAAATCCCAGATGGATATTATAATAAATTGTATAATGCTTATTATGAACAATTAGCTATAACATAATAGTTACCATGTTAATGAATGAAAGATCAATACTTTTGTATAATAATAAGTGAAAAAACATTAACTAATAACGTTACCATAATGAAATCACAAATTTATAGTTTACAGAACAAGAAAAATATGGTATATTAATAGTATTATAGAATAAATGGAGAAATGAAGGTTGAAAAATAATTACAATTTTGGCTGTGTCAAACTTCATTTGAAATTTAATCAACGTACAAAGAGTACGCCTCATAAATTTCAAACTTGTTTTCCTTGCCAAAATTTAATTCTTTTCCAACCAAATTTGGTCTTAGAAAGGAATGTGAAAAAATATGGCAAAGATTTTAGAAGATATTTCTAGAACATTTAACGAATTTTTATTACTACCAAACTTAACAGATGAAAGGTGTATCCCTAATAATGTATCACTAAGAACACCACTTGTAAAATACAAAAAAGGAGAAGAAGCAAAATATTATGCAAATGTACCAATGGTTTCAGCCATTATGCAAGCAGTTTCAGGAGAAGAAATGGCAATTGCACTTGCTCGTGAAGGAGGAGTAGCATTTATTTATGGTTCTCAATCCATTGAATCACAAGCAAACATGGTAAGACATGTCAAAAAACATAAAGCAGGATTTGTTATTAGTGATTCTAATGTAAAATCTGGTACTTCTTTAGGAGAGGTCATTGAATTAGTAAAACAAACAGGACATTCTACAGTTATCATTACAGATGACGGAAGTGCAAATGGTAAATTTTTAGGATTAGTAACAGATAAAGATTATCGTATCACAAGAGAAGATTTTAATAATCCAATTGATGACTATATGACTCCAAAAGAAAGAGTAGTTTGGGCTCATGAAGGTATTAGTTTAGCAGAAGCAAATGATATTATTTGGGAAAACAAAATTGCTTGTTTACCTATTCTGGACGAAGAAGAACATTTAAAATATTTAGTATTTAGAAGAGATTACGAAGAAAGAAAAAATAATCCATATTCTTTATTAGATGAAAACAAGAGATATATTGTTGGTGCAGGTATTAATACAAGAGATTTTGAAGAAAGAATCCCTGCCTTAGTAGAAGCAGGAGTAGATATGATTTGTATGGACTCTTCTGATGGATACTCTGTTTGGCAAAAAAATACCATTGATTTTGTAAGAGCCAATTATGGAGATAGTGTTAAAATAGGTGCAGGTAATGTAGTAGATAAAGAAGGATTTCGTTACTTAGCAGAAGCAGGAGCTGACTTCATCAAAGTTGGTGTAGGCGGAGGTTCTATTTGTATTACTCGTGAAACGAAAGGAATTGGACGTGGACAAGCATCTGCTTTAATTGATGTAGTAGCAGCAAGAGATGAATACTTTAAAGAAACAGGTATCTATATTCCTGTATGTTCTGATGGTGGAATTGTACATGACCATCACATTACGATTGCTTTAGCTTTAGGAGCAGATTTTGTAATGATGGGTAGATATTTTGCAAGATTTGATGAAAGTCCAACAAGACTATTAAAAAGAGGTAATGGCTATGTAAAAGAATATTGGGGAGAAGGCTCTAACCGTGCTAGAAATTGGCAAAGATATGATATGGGAGGAGATAAAAAACTTTCTTTTGAAGAAGGTGTAGATTCTTATATCCCTTATGCTGGAAGATTAAAAGATAATTTAGCTATTACGTGTAGTAAAATAAAATCAACCATGTGTAACTGTGGAAGCATAACTATCCCAGAATTCCATGAAAAGGCAAGATTGACATTAGTTTCTGATGTTAGCATTTCAGAAGGTAGTGCTCATGATGTTATTTTAAAAGAAGTAGATAATCAATTTAAATAAAAAGGAAATAAAAATGGAAGAAAAAATAGATATTATATTAGCTACATATAATACACATATACCATACTTAAAAGAACAAATAGATAGCATATTAAACCAAACCTATCAAAATATACACTTAATGATTAGTGATGACAATTCTCCTAATAAAGAAATACAAGAAATATTAAAGCAATATGAAAAACAAGACAAAAGAATCACTATATATTTACAAGAAGAAAACAAAGGATATATTAAAAATTTTGAATTTTTATTAAAAAAATCAGAAGCGGATTACATCATGTTTGCAGACCATGATGATATTTGGTATCCACAAAAAGTAGAAAAAAGTATAGAAACCTTAAAAAAAGAGAATGTTGATTTAGTATATTGTAATGCAAATCAAATTAATGAAAAAGGAGAAATCATACACGAAAGCTATCTTACTTATAAAAATGTTCCCTGTATTCAAGGAAAAGACAACTTAGCCATTTCTCGATGTATTGGAATAGGATGTTCACAAATATTTACCAAAGAAGTAAAACAAAAAATGTTACCATTCACAGACCAAGTAATGGCACATGATTGGTTAGCAGCCTTTGTTGCAAATGAAGGGAAAGGTATATTCTGTATTCAAGAACCACTATTAGGTTATCGATTGCATAATACTAATGTATTTGGCGGAAGAAATTTGGCACAAAATTTAGCAAGATGGAAAGAAGAACATGGTAATACATATTCATCTTATTTAAAATATAGAAAAGAAAGTGTTATAGATAAAGCCTATTTAGACGGTGCTAGAATGTGCTTACAATATGCAAGAATAGAGGAAGATAAAAAATGGATAAAACAACTTATTCAATATTATGAAAATTTGGAAAAAAGTAAATATATTAATTGGCATATAGCAAAATATTTTAAATTTTTAAAGGGAAAAAACTTGACAAAGAAAATAATAAAAGAAGTTCTCATTTTTCATTTTCCAATAGTTGGCTATTTGGCTTTTAAAATAGGGTAGAAAATAATTAATAAAAATAATATATAAAAAATAAATCTGGTGTTTTTTAATTTTTATGAAAGCAGGAGAAAAGTTATGAAATATATAGACATACTTAAAGGAATAAATAAAGAATGGTCCATCAAAGAAAAAGCAAGATATATATATGAAAATATTGGTAAAAATATATCTTATGATGAGAGATTCGCATATAGCCAGAATAAAGATTTATTACATGCGATATATGATAGAGAAGTGGATATCAGAAAAGAAGAAGATGCAAGATTCATATGTCATACAGCCAATAAAATTTATAAACAATTACTTTCAGAAGAAAATATTAGATGTAAGCTAATATATAAAAAGGCAGGAGTAAATAGACCCATAGAAGTAAATGACGTTGCACTTATCTTTTGGGATGAAGATGGAAATAAATATTATACAAATATTGTGGGAGATATTGAAAATTGTAAATTTGGATTAAGAACAGCCTTTTTTGGAATAACGGATAATTTATATGAAGAAGCACAAGACGTAAAAGAAATACCAAATGATGAATTAAAAGAAATAGACATAAAAACAGGTACCATAAAAACAGATTATAATGATATCGTATTTGAATTATTAAGAAACGAAGTAAAAAATACAAATAATTTTAAAAAGTTTTTAAAAGGAGAAGGAATAGATGCAGATAACTTATCAAGTGATGATATATTAAAAAACAAGATGCAATATTTAAATAGATTAGTAAAATTTAGAGATAAGACAGCAGGACCAGATGAGATGAAAAAGTTCTATAAACACTTATTTTCAGCATCTGTTTTAGATAAATTTGAAAGCAAGAAATTTAAAGCCTATGAATACGCAAAAGAAGAAGAGGAAAAAGTGGATACTCTATCAGTTCTAGAATTAAACTTATTAGACTTTCCAGTATATTATATCTATTCTGATGAAGAAGAAACATATATCCAAATGTTACCAGATGAAATCTTAGAAAAAATTAATGGATATCATGAAAGAAGAAATAGAAAATTAATAATAGAAACAGAACTAAAATCAGACCCTAATCAAGATGATGCAAGATAAATTATATGGCATAACTTTCATAAAGTAAAAGGAAAAAAATCCAATTCGTTAAGAGTTGGATTTTTTATACTATTAGAATTGACAAATCAGTATTTTAAAGATAGAATATACAAAGTATTAAAATGCAAAAAATAGGAGTGAAACAAGAAAAATGGAATTTATCAAATCAATATGGAAAAACAAAAAATTAATTATACAATTAGGAAAAAATGATTTCAGAAATAAGTTTGCAAGTACAAGCTTAGGAAGCTTATGGGGATTTTTATCACAATTTATTTTCATGATAACTTATGTCATTGTATTCCAATATATTTTAAAAACAGGAAATACTGGAAATGACCCTTATGTAGTATGGTTTTTACCAGGGATGTCCATGTGGTTATTCTTGCAAAGTGCCATTTTAAATTCTAGTAGTTCTATCAAAAATTATAGTTATTTAGTAAAAAAGGTAGTATTTCCAGTAGATATCATACCAGTAATGTCTATTGTATCTAATAGCTTTATCTCCTTCTTTTTATTTTTAGTATCTATTGTAGTTTGCCTTATATTTAGTTACATACCAAACTTACTAATGTTACTTTATATTTTGTTTGCAGCAATATGCCTAGTAGTTGCAATCACTAGATTTACAGCAGCATTAACTACTTTAGTACCAGACTTTGAGCAAGCATTAGGAATTATCATGCAATTATGTTTCTGGTTTACACCAATTGTTTGGAACTTAAACATGGTAGATAATAATCCAATTTTACAAAGTATTTTACAATGTATGCCATTCACTTATTTAGTAACAGGATTTAGACAAGTATTTATTGAAGGAAATATTGTGACACAAGGATATGGTCTTTACACCATTGTATTTTGGGCAATTACCATTGGAATTTTCTGTTGGGGAAATTACATTTTTAATAAAAACAAAAAAGACTTTGCAGATGTATTATAAAAAATTATAATCCATTCCTATGTATAATGATATTATTTCGCACCACTTTGTAAGCGACCAAACGAGTGCAACGAGTGCGATTGGAGCAACCTACCATAAATTTTTATTTTCGTAGGTTGCGACACACAAAGTGTAAGAAATAATATCATTATACATAAGAGTAAATGGAAATAATAAAAGAGCGTAATTGAAGGAGGAAGCTAGATGAGTAAAAATAGCAAAAAAGACATAGAAGAAAAAATGGAAAATGCAGAAAATGTCATAGAAATTAGAGATTTAGTAAAAGAATATAAAATGTTCCATCGAAAAACAGATAGGCTGTTAGAGACCATATTCCCAGCCTACCAAAAACATGATGTTTTTCGTGCAATGGACCATTTAAACCTAGATTTAAAAAAAGGAGAATTATTAGGAATCCTTGGAAAAAATGGAGCAGGAAAATCTACCTTATTAAAAATGATTACAGGAGTCGTATCACCTACTAGTGGAACCATTAAAGTAAATGGGAAAATTAGCTCTTTATTAGAGTTAGGAGCAGCCTTTAACCAAGAACTAACGGGTATTGAAAATATCTATCAACATGGACAAGTTATGGGGCTTACCAATGAAGAAATCGAAGAAAGAAAACAAGATATTATTGATTTTGCAGACATTGGTGAACATTTATATCAACCAGTGAAAACCTATTCTTCTGGTATGTTTGCAAGATTAGCATTTGCCTGTGCAATTAATGTAGACCCAGATATTTTAATTGTAGATGAAGTGTTATCTGTAGGAGATATGGCATTTCAATTAAAGTGTTTTAAGAAATTTGAACAATTCAAAAAAAGAGGAAAAACCATTCTTTTTGTTACCCATAGTATCAATGACGTACTAAGAAATTGTACCAGAACAATTATCATAGATAGCGGTAAAAAAATCTTCGATGGTAGTGTTAAAGATGGTGTAGAAAAATACAAAAAAATGATAGTAGGATTATCTCCTCAAGAAACAAAAGAGACAGTTGTCTCTGAAGAAAATAAACCAGAGGAAAATACAACAACAACTACCAATCAAACAGTTCTAGACCCAAAAGATACATGGAAAAGCAGATTTAATGAAAATCCAAATTTAATCACCTATGGAAATAAAGATGCAGAAGTAATAGATTATGGTATGTTTGATTTGGAAGATAATTTTATGACCATGATAGAAAATGACAAACCAATTATTTTAAAATCTAAAGTAATTTTTCATAAAGATGTCAAAGATCCTATTTTTACAATGACTTTAAAAGATTTCAAAGGACTTGAAATTTGTGGAACTAATACCGTTATTGAAAAAATTATAACAGGAGAATTCAAAAAAGGAGATATAGCAATCACTGAATTCAAACAAACTTTTAATGTAGCACCTGGTAAATATACTTTATCTTTTAGCTGTACTCATTTTAATAATAGAGGAGACTTAGAGGTATTAGATAGAAAATATGATGCTATATTAGTAGAAGTCTTATCTGTAAAAGAAATGGTAGGACTATTGAAAATCAATTCAGAAGTAAATGTTACTAAAATTCCTGCCAAAAATTAAGAAAAGGATGTAAAAAAATGAAACAAAAAGATAATGTGAAATTATTAGCCAAACGAATAGGAGTTATCTTAGCATTAGTAATAGTAATTATCCTATTAACTATCATCTTGCAACAGACCAATCAGATAGAATTAATACAATTATCTCCACAAAGCCATAGCCAAATGATGGGATATCTTATCAAAACAAAAGAAAATAAAATCATTGCAATAGATGGCGGAACTCCAGAGGATACAGATAATTGGATAAAACAGGTACAAAATTTGGGAGGAAAAATAGATACTTGGTTTATCACACACCCTCATCGTGACCATGCAGGAGTATTTAATGAAGTAATACGGAAATCATCCAGAAATTGAAATAAATACCATTTACTATACAGCAAATTCATTAGAGTGGTATCAACAAAATGATAGTACAAGAGCATTTGAAGCAGAAAACTTTTATCAAGCTATTCAAAATGAAAGAATAAAAGATAAAGTAAAAGAAGTGGAATTGAACCAAAAAATGACAATAGATAATGTATCTTGTGAGATTTTAGGTGTAAAGAATCCAGAAATCACAGAAAATGCCTATAACAATTCTAGTATGGTAATCAAAATGAATGTAAACAATAAGTCTATTCTATTTTTAGCAGATACGGGAGTAGAAAGTGGAGAAAAATTATTACAAAATCAAAAGGAAAAATTAAAAGCAGATATTGTACAAATGGCACATCATGGACAAGCAGGAGTAACAGAAGAAGTATATCAAGCAATCGACCCTAAAATTTGTTTGTGGCCAACACCAGATTGGTTATGGGATAATAACTTAGGAGAAGGTTATAATACAGCTCCTTACAAAACAATTACCACAAGAGAATGGATAGAAAAATTAAAGGTAGAACAAAATATAATAGCAAAAGATGGAGATATTACAATTCAAATCTAAAAAAGAAAAAAGGAGGGATGAATTTGGATTCAGAAAAACAAATACAACCAGAAGAATTAACACCAATAGAAAAAGAGATAATAGAACAATATATCATGAAGGTTGCACCAGAAAATTATGCTGATATTTTAGAAAAAGATACCAGAACAGAAGTGGCATTAGCACTTTCTCCTATTAGAAAAAATATTTTATGTTGGTATCCTATTCCTAAAAATGCTACCATTTTGGAAATGGATGCAAATTTAGGAGAAGTAACAGGACTTTTGTGTGAAAAAGGAAAAAAAGTAATTGCAATAGAAGAAAATATTTCCAAAGCAAATGCAATCCGTAAAAGATATGAAAATAAAGACAATATAGAAATAAAGACAGAAAATGCAGAAGCATCAGAAGAAAAATTTGATTATGTTGTCATCTATCAGCCAGAAAAAATAAAACTAGTTAAAAACTTAGTAAAACCAAATGGAACTATCTTACTTGCAACCAATAATCGATTTGGAATTGCTTATTTTGCAGGAGCAAGTTTCCAAGGAAAACTATATCATACCATTTTAGACGCAGAAGGACCTTTATATGGAAAAAAGGAAATAGAAAAATTATTACAAGAGCAAGGACTAAAGCAATATCAGTTTTATTATCCATTACCAAATTACAAAATGCCAAATGTCATCTTTTCAGAACAATATATGCCAAATGAAAATACCACTAAAATGATGTATAACATTATGTATGAAAAAGGAAGTGTGGTTGTTTTTGATGAATTAAAAGCATTAAAACAACTAACTAAAAACGGATTATTTGACTTTTTTGCTAATTCATATTTAGTAGAAATAAAAATGCCTGAAAACAATCAAACAAATCCGATTCATTTTATTAGTTTTAATAATAATAGAAAAGAAGAATATCAATTAGCTACTATTTTAGAAGAAAATAAAATCAAAAAGCAGATGATTAGTCCGAAGGCTCAAAAACATATGAAATCTATTGAATTAAACACAAAAAACTTGAAAAAATTAGGATTTCATATGATAGATGAAATAGTAAATGATGAAGTGATCAGCCAGTATATCGAAGGAGATACTTTTGATAAAAAAATTGTAACCCTATTATTACAAGGGAATATAGAAGAGGCATATGGATGGATAGAAAAATGGTATGACCATTTAAAACAAAGATTGTTAAAAAATAAACGTTCTGGTTTTAATGAAAATATTCAAGCAACACCAGAAGAATTAGAAGGACTCACCATTTTAAAAAATGGATATATAGATTTAGTATTTGAAAATACTTTTTATCAAAATGATGAATTCTTATTTTTCGACCAAGAGTGGTATGCAGATGGTATTCCAATAGAATTTTTATTATATCGTGCCATTCAAAATATGTATGCCTATAATTTAGAAATAGAAAACAAATATCCGAAACAAAAAGTACTAGAAAAATTTGGACTAACCACTTATACAGAATTATTTCAAAGGATAGAACAATATATCCAAAAAGATATTATTGATGACAAAATGATAGAAGTAAACAAACAATCTTTGGCACGATTACATGATATTAATTACACCAGTATCTTACTAAATCAAATTCAAGATTTTGAAGAAAATGATAAAAAACAAAATCAATACATTTATGATTTAGAAACTGACAACAAAAACAAACAAAAATATATTGAGAGCTTAGAAGAAGATAATCGAAACAAACAAAAATATATAGAAGAATTAGAAGAACAAATACAAGAAAAAAAGGAGAAAAGGAAGTTCTTTTAAAAAAGGAGAAAACCATGAGATTTGAAAGATTATTACCAGCAAATTCTAGAAGAAGAGCAATTTTGAAAAAGTTTTATGAAACTTATATCGCAAAATTTTCAGAAGAAGAAAGAAGATATTTTAAATGGATTAAAGCAAATGAGCCAACCCCAATAGAACTAGAAAAGCAAAAAAATGCAGACTTCAAAATAAAACCTAAAATTAGTATTGTGGTACCAGTGTATAATACACCACAGAACTTTTTTGAAGAACTAGTACAAAGTTTGGAAAAACAAACTTACTCTAATTGGGAACTTTGCTTAGCAGATGGAAGTCCGGAGCCAATCACCTATATGCAAGAATACCCTAAAAAAGATGCTAGAATTAAATATAAGGTAATTGGGGAAAATAAAGGAATTTCAGGAAATACCAATGAAGCTTTGACGCTTGCAACAGGAGACTTTATTGGTTTGTTAGACCATGATGATTTATTACCAGCTTTTTCTTTATATGAAGTTGTAAAAGCCATTAATGAAAATCCAGAAGTAGAATTCTTGTATTCTGATGAAGATAAACTAGAAGCAATAGACCAACCAAGATATGGTGTATTTTTCAAACCAGATTTTTCACCTTATACCTTAAATAGTGCTAACTATATTTGTCATTTTAGCATTTTTAAAAAAGAATTAATGGATAAACTAGGAGGATTTCGCTCTGAATATGACGGAAGTCAGGACTTTGACATTGTTGCAAGAGCTTCTGAATTAACGAAAAATATTATTCATATTCCAAAAGTATTATATCATTGGAGAGCACATCGAAACTCTACAGCCAGCAATTCAGATTCAAAACCATATGCTTTTGAAATAGGAAAAAAAGTCATTAAAGACCATGTAAAAAGAAGTCTAGGGAAAGAAGTAACAGTAGAAGATGGCTTGACTCCTGGAAGTTATGAACTAAAATACGAAGTCATAGGAGAACCGAAAGTAAGTATCATTTTAGATGCTAGAAAAGCAAATAAAGAAAAAATAGAGCATGTATTAGAAGAACTACAAAAAATAACATACCAAAACATAGAAATGATTTTCATTAAAGACGAAAAAAATGCAGGGGAATTGGCATGTTTTGAAAATGTCATGAAAGAAACCGTAGTAGCAAAAGATAATAAATTTGAAGCATTCAATAGAGCCATTCAAAAAGCAACAGGAGACTATGCAATTATCATTGATAGACGATTAAGAAAAATAGATAAACCAGATTTTATCGAACAATTATTAGGAATCGCACAAGATGAAACAGTAGGAATAGTCGGAACAAAACTATACAATAAAAACAATGGAATTGAACATAGTGGAATTATTTTAGGAATGAATGGTGCGGGAGACTTTTTATATAGAGGCGTACCAAAAGATGCAGGAACCTATATGCAAAGATTATTAATTATCCATAATCTTACTTGTAGCTATACCAAATATGCCATGATAAATAAAAAATTATTTGAAAAGGCAGGAGGTTTTGCAACAGAATATATAGGAGAACTTGCAAGTATTGACTATTCTCTAAAAATGCAAGAATTAGGAAAACAAGTTGTCATTAATCCAATTGTTACTTTCTGTGTAGACAAGTTATCAGATGCAACACAATTAAAAGAACAAATAGAACCATTTAAGAAAAAATGGGAAAAATATTATAGGCAAGGCGATAGATTTTTCAGCCCAAATTTGAGTAAAAAACATACAGGATTAGCAATTAAGATAGATGATTAGTTGCCAAAGGGGACGTTCCTTTTTGGCAACTGAGAAGATATCGGTTCCAGGTTTGGATGCCAAATTTAGGTTTAAACGTCAAGGAGGTGTAAAAATGGAAATAACAGACAAAGGAAAGAATAATAAAATTATAGGTGATTTAAAAGGAGAAGGTAAAATAAGAATAGAAGGTAATAATAATAAGATAGTAATAGATGGTTTAATTAGTAATATAAATTTTAAAATTTGCGGAAATAATAATATAATGCATATAAAAGAAAATGTATCAGTATTTAAAGGATTAAAAGCAACAATAACTGGAAATGAAAGTAAACTAGAAATAAAGAAAAATACTACTATAGTTAAAGCTTATATATTAATTAATGAAGATAAAAATAAAGTAGAAATAGGCGAGGATTGTATGTTTTCAGATAATGTAATTATCTTAGCATCAGATTCTCATTCTATAATTTCTACAGATACAGGGAAATGCATAAATGCACATAAAAATGGAGTAACAATAGGAAATCATGTGTGGATAGGAATGAACGTATTAATATTAAAAGATGTTAAAATTGGAGATAATTCTATTGTAGCAGGGGGAGCAGTAGTTACTTATAAAAAAGCAGAAAAAAATATTATAATTGCAGGAAATCCAAGTAAGAAGATAAAAAAAGGAGTCACATGGGAAAGAAAAACTCCTACAGAAGATGAAATTGCACAAGAAGTACAATTACAAGGAAAAATAAATAAAGGAAATATACATTGTTTTATAGAAGAAAGACTTTTAAATGAAAATTACTTAAAAAGACTTTCAGGATGGGCATATTTGGACAATTTAGATAGTGCTCAAAGTGAAATATATATTGAAATAAAAAATAAAAAATACAAAAAAATTTATAAGGCAAAAATGAACGAACGACCAGATATTGCTAATAATTCAAATAATAAAAAGCATTTAAATTCGGGATTTTCAATAATATTTCCTGGTAATATAAATAAAAATCAAATTGAAGATATAAATGTTATAATAAAAAATACTAACAATATATACGAAACCAAAATATCATTGTAAAGAAAGAGGATAAAAGAATGAATAGTGTAGATATTATCGTACCAGTATATAACGCATACACATATACAGAAGAATGTATAAAAAGTATCTTAAAGAATACAGATTTAGAAAAACACACACTAGTACTAATAAATGACAAAAGCCCAGATGAGAACATATTACCAATGCTACAAAAATACCAAAAAGAAAATGAAGGAAAAAATATCGTAGTATTAGATAATGAAGAAAATATGGGATTTGTAAAAACAGTCAATAAAGGAATGCAATATTCAGAAAATGATGTTATTTTATTAAATAGTGATACAGAAGTAACGAAAAATTGGATAGAAAAAATACAAGCCTGTGCTTATTCCAATAGTTATATTGCAACAGTAACACCATTGACTAATAATGGAACCATTTGCTCTGTTCCTAACTTTGGGATTGATAATGAAATACCAAAAAATATGACATTAGAGCAATATGCACAAATGATTGAAAAAATTTCAAAAAATCGTTATCCAGAATTAACAACAGGAAATGGATTTTGTATGTTTATCAAAAGAGATGTGATTACTGAATTAGGAATATTTGATGATGAAACATTTGGAAAAGGTTATGGAGAAGAAAATGATTTTTGCTATCGTGCATTAGATCATGGATATACCAATGTACTATGTGATAATACTTTTATCTATCACAAAGGAACACAAAGTTTTAAAAAAGAAAATCTAACAGAATCTAGAGCTGCTATCATAGATGAACACATGAGATTATTAAGAGGAAAACATCCTATTTATGTAGTAAAAACAGATGAATTTATTGCTAATAATCCTTTAAGAGATATTCAAGAAAATGTGCAACTAAATATTTATTTATATGGGAAAAAAAAGATTTTGTATTTAGTTAATGAATGGGAAGAAAACATGGAAATGACAGGAGGAACTTCTCTACATATTAAAGACTTAATCTTAAAAAACAAAGAAGAAAATATCGCAAGTTTTGTATTAGCACCAGATAAATATGATTTATCCAGATTTAAATTATATTTATATACTAATGAAGTGGGAAAAGAAATTATAAACTTTAAAACAGATATTTTCCAATATGGACAAATTCATTATACGAATAATAGCTATCGTGAAGCATTAGAAATGCTATTTGACACCTTCCAATTTGATATTTTACATGTTCACCATTTTCTTTTCCAAACATTTGATGTGATTGAAATTGCGAAAAAAAGGAACATAAAAAGCATCATAACACTACATGATTTATATATGAGTTGCCCATCTATCAATATGGTATATCAAGATAAATTCTGTGAAAAAGACCCAAATAAAGATTGTGCAAAATGTTTGAAAATAAGATATGGAGTAAATAGTAATATTTTAGAAAACTGGAGAAAAACATGTGAAAAAGTATTGAAAAAATTTGATAAAATCATTGTACCATCAGAAAATACGAAAAAACAATTCACAAAAGTATATCCTAATTTAGAAATAGAAGTAGTAGAACATGGAGTAACTGTCATACCGGTAACAGCAAAAGAAAAACAAGAAAAAACAACATTTGATATTGCATTTGTAGGAGCAATGGCAATTCATAAGGGAAGTAGAGTATTAAGAGAATTAATCAAAAACTGCCATGAACCAAACATTAAAATTCATTTATTTGGAAAATCAGAAGAAGAGATTCTGACAAAAGATACAAGTAATTATACTTATCATGGACCTTACACCAGAGGAGAGTTACCACAACTATTAACAGACAACCAAATTGATTTAGTATGTATTTTTGCAACTTGGCCAGAAACTTATTCTTACACTTTAACAGAAAGTTATATGGCAAAAGTTCCAGTACTTACCTTTGATATTGGAGCAGTAGGAGATAGAGTGAAAAAAGACCAATTGGGATGGGTAATAGACTTAGAAAATACAGATAAAATACTTGAAAAAATTAAAGAAATAAGTAATAATAAAGAAGAATATAGCAAAATAAAATCGAATTTTGAAAAATATACATTTAAAACAACAGAAGAAATGCAAAATTATTATCTAAAAATGTATCAAGATATTGCTAGTCAAACAGAAAATACAGGAAATAGTATGTATCCATTATTAGCTTATAAAGAAAAGAACCAAGCATTTGAATTTACAACTTATCAAGCCATGTATGGACATGTTATTCATAAATATGAAACTTTAAGAAGAAGCAAATTGTGGAAAATAGCCAAAAAAGTAAAAGGCAAAATCAAAGGAAAATAAAGGGAGGAAAGAAACGTGCAAGATAGCATCAAAAAATATCTATCAAAAAATAATTATCAAACCCAAAAACTTATCATAGCAGCAGTTATTTCAATTTTAATAGGAGTTGTGATAACAGTAACAAGAACGACCTTTATCTGGGATAGAATCATTATCATTGCAGGAGCGATTTTCTTTGTTTGTTTACATGCCATTATACCACTTAAAAAAATGTATGGTTTTATTTATGACAAAAGATATTGGATTGCTCTTATCTTCATGGTATATGTTGTTACAATGGGATATTCAGGCTCTTCTATAGGAGTATATTCACAAGTCATCCAAAGCGAATCTTGGAAAACCTATGATACACCAATTCTAGGAAAAGCAAGAAGTATTCGTTCAGATGAATGGTGCGTAAATATGCCAATTTTCATTTCTCAAGGAATCGAAGAAAACACCAATAAATATGGTTATTATAATGATTATTTAAGAGGCACCCAAACAGATATGTTTGCCTTAGTAAGTCCAGCAGTAGCAGATATAATGATTATTAGTAAGCCATTTATGATAGGATATCTTGTCTTTGGATTAGAAGGTGGATTAAGCTTTGATTGGTATGGCAAATTAGTAGCATTAATGCTAATTTCATTTGAATTTTGCATGATGATAACAAAGAAGAATAAATTAGCTTCTTTATGTGGAATGTTACTCATCACTTTTTCCGCAGCAACACAATGGTGGAATTCTTCTAATGTCCTAATTTTTGGAATGTTAGCATTAGTGTTGATAGATAAATTTATGCTAAGCAAAAAATATACAACCAAAATCCTATGTGCCATTGGTATTTTCATTGCAGGAGCATCTTATATTTTCATCTTATATCCAGCATGGCAACTATCCTATGGATACATCTATCTAGCCATCTTCATTTGGATGTGTTGGAAAAATCGAAAAGAATATAAAATTAATTGGAAAGATGTATTAATCGTGTTGCTGGTCATCTTAGCAATTGCAGGGTTATGTGTCAGATATTTAATCATGTCAAAAGATGCACTAAATACGGTAATGCATACTGATTATCCAGGCGAAAGATTCGAAATAGGGGGAGATGCCAAAAAAATAGTATATTCTTATGCTTATTCATACTTATTCCCTTATGTGGATATGAATAATCCAAGTGAATTAGCAGGAATGATATCCTTTTTCCCAATTCCAATGATACTAGCATGTATTTATTGGATTCGAAATCGTAAAAATGCCAAAGGAAGTACCGTATTTCTAGTACCACTGCTATTATTAAGTGTTATTTATGGAATATGGACCCATATACCAACCAATGAATTTTTTGCAAAAATAACATTATTATACATGGTGCCACCAACTAGAATGGCAGTACCATTAGGATTTATACAAATATTATTAATGGTTTATTTGATAGGAAGAATAAAACCAGAAGATAAATTATTTGGAAAGAAAACAGGAATTGCATTTACTGTTTTGGCAACTACTATCATTATGTATTTAGCCATTCAAACAGATACAGAAAAGGTATTAACACCAATGCTTTCTTATATTTGTGGAATGATTTTATTAGTAGGAATCTATTTCCTAACTCATATGAATCAACCAAAATATAAAAACTACTTGATTGCCTTTTTAATAGCAACTGCTCTCATAACAGGTACAACCGTAAATCCAATCCAAAAGGGAATATCTGTTATGAGAGAAAAGCCAGTAGCTAAAGAAGTACAAAAAATTGTAACACAAGACCCAGAAAATAATTTATGGCTTGTAGATAATAGCAACTTCTATGTACCAAATTACATTTTAGCAAGTGGAGCAAAAGTAATTAATTCAACAAATGTATATCCAAATAAAGAATTATTTGAAACTGTTTTAGGAGAAGAAGAAAGCCAAAAAGACGAAAATAGAACGATATATAATCGTTATGCACATATTAGTGTAGAAATTACACCAGAGGAAAATAAAGTAGAATTATTATATCAAGATAGTATTAAATTATATATTAGTGTAGAAAAAGTAAAAGAATTACAAGTAGGATATATTTTAACAACAAGAGAATTAGAGGGACTAAATAATGATGAAGTTCAATTTGAACAGATTTATCATGAACAAGGTTTATATATTTACCAAGTACAATAAAAGAAAGAGGAAAAAATATGAAAGTATTAATCATCATACCAGCTTATAATGAAGCATTAAATATTGTAAAAACAGTCAAAGATGTTACAGAAAATACAGACTATGATTACCTAGTAATCAATGATTGTTCCAAAGATGATACCAAAAAAGTTTGCGAAGATAATCATTTCCATGTATTATCTTTGCCAACTAATTATGGATTAACCAGTGTGATTCAATTAGGTATGAAATATGCCTATCAAAAAGGATATGATATAGTTATCCAATTTGATGGAGATGGTCAACACCAAGCAAAATATTTAAAAGATTTAGTAAAAGAAATTGAAAGTGGAAATTGTGATATTGCGATTGGTTCTAGATTTGTAACCAAGAAAAAACCAGTAAGCATGAGAATGCTAGGAAGTAATTTGCTAACCATGGCAATTAAATTAACAACAGGAAAAACCATTAAAGACCCTACCTCTGGAATGAGAGCATATAACAAACAAGCCATCGAAAGATTTGTAAAAAATGCAAGTCTAACACCTGAACCAGATACTTTAGTTTATATGTTAAAAAAGAAAATGAAGATAAAAGAAGCACAAGTAGAAATGAGTGAACGTGAATTTGGAGAAAGCTATTTAAAACCACTAAAATCAGCAGAATATATGATTAATATGTTTTTCTCCATCATCTTCATTAGAGCTATCACAAGAAAAAATAATTAGGAGGAAAAATCATGACAATGACATTAAGAATTATATTAGTAATCTGTTCTCTAATCTCTTTTATTTTATGTATTACCAAGATAAAACAAGCAAAATTAAAAGTAACAAACTCTGTTATTTGGATGATAGGAAGTGTCATTCTAATTTTAATGAGCATTTTTTCTGGTGCGGTAGAATGGATAGCAATTCAATTAGGATTTATGGCACCAGTTAATTTTGTATTTTTAGTTATGATAGGATTTTTACTAATTCAAACTTTTGTAGATAATATTAGAATCTGTAATTTAAATGAAAAAATAAAAGATTTAAATCATTATATTGCATTAAAAGAATATGACGAAAAAGAAAAGTAATACCATTAAAGAAGGGAAAAAAGATGGAACCAAAAATATCAATCGTAGTAGCAGTTTATAATTTAGAAAAATATTTGCCAAGATGTTTAGATGCTTTGGTAAATCAAACCTTACAAGAAATAGAAATATTGTGTGTAGATGATGGCTCAACAGACTCAGCACCACAAATTGTAGATGAATATGCTAAAAAATATCCTCAAAAAGTAAAGGCATTTCATAAACCAAATGGGGGAGAATTTACAACCAGAAATTATGGATTAGAAAGAGCAGTAGGAGAATATGTCACATTTGTGGATACAGATGATTATGTAGAACCTAATTGGGCAGAAAAACTATATCATGCAGCAAAAGAGAATGATGCAGATTTAGCTGTATGTGGATTTGAAAGAATTGACTTAAATACTGGCAAGGTAGTAAGTAAAGATATGACAACACATGGATATGCTGTTAAAGAAATAACAGGAAAAGATGACTTTATGGTAGCTATTAATCCAGCACCATGGAATAAAATTTATCGAAGAGAAAAAGTAAAAGATTTAAGATTCTTAAACTTCAGAGGATTTAATGACATGATATTTTTAGCAAGTAGCTACACCAAAATAAAAAAAGTAGCATTTGTACCAGATGTTTTATATCATTATTACTTACGTTATGATTCTCAAATCCATTCTGTGAATCAGCAAGATGTAGATAACTTTAAAAAATATTTATTAGAATTGAAAGAACTATACATCAAAGAAAATAAATATGAAGAAATGAAACATATATTAGACTTGTTGGCATTTTTACATTTAGGAGTATCTGTAATGTATCGAGCATCTTATGACAAAAGTATTAACATGAAAAAAATGATGAAAGAAACGATTGCATATTTAAACGAAAACTTTCCTACTTGGAGAAAAAATCCATTTTTAACTTTTTCCTATTCTTGCAAAAAAGGATTTAAGCATTTTGCTCTTTGGGGTGTTTCTAAAATGTATATATTAGGAATGCCAATGGTATTTATCAAAATATACCGATTTATGATAGATAAATTAAAAATTGATATCAAATTTTAAAAAGGATTTGAAGAAAGGAACATACCAAAATGGAAAATCCAAAAGTAGCAGTTGTATTATCCACCTATCAGGGAGAAAAATATGTAAAGCAACAAATAGATAGCATTTTAAATCAGACCTACCCCAATATTGAAATTTATGTAAGAGATGATGGTTCTAAAGATAATACAGTAGAAATACTAAAGCAATATGAAAAAGAAAATAAAATAAAACTTTTTCCACAAGAGAATGTTGGATTTATTAAAAGCTTTTTTACCGCATTATCTTTTTGTGAAGACGCAGATTATTATGCCTTTTGTGACCAAGATGATGAATGGTTTGAAAACAAAATAGAAAGAGCAGTCAATGCTTTAAAAGAAAAAGACCCTAATAAGCCATTACTATATTTTGCAGATTATGACTACTATGATGAAAATATGAACTTTGTGGCACATTCTAAATCACATCCTAAAGGACCATCTTTTAGAAATGCGATTGTAGATTGCATTACATTAGGAATCAATACGGTAATCAATAAAAAAGCAAGAGATATCATGGTGAAATCTCCTATTCAAAAAAGTTGTGGACATGATTGGACTGCTTATATGATTTGTAGTAGCATGGGAGAAGTGATTTATGATAAAGTACCTACTTTAAAATATAGAAGAACAGGAAAAAATGTAAGCCCAGGAGGCAAAGGATTTTTTGCTTTCCAAATATGGAGAATCAAAAAATTTTTTATCAATGATTATTTCTCCAATGTAAAAGAAGAACTCATCGAATTTGAGGACTTATTTGGAAAACAGTTAAAACCAGAAGATAAAAAGGTACTAAACCTATTTACCAATAGGAAGTACAGTTTTGTAAAAGCCATGAAAAAAGTATTTTATCCTAAGATGTTTAGACAAAAATTATCAGATGAAATCATGTTAAGAGTCATATTTTTAATTGGTAAATTATAAGGAGATATACAAATGGTAAGAAAATCAGAATTTATTTGGAATAGTATAGCAAGTGTAGTTGCCTCTATGCTAAATGCTGTATTATTACTTTTTTGTACAAGAATCAATGGGACAGATATAGCAGGGATGTTTTCTATTAGTTTTGCAACCTCTGTTATTTTAAATGCCATTGGAGATTATGGGATTCGTATTTATCAAGTAACAGATAGTGAAAGAAAGTACAAATTTGGAGAATATATTGCATTAAGAATAGTAGTTGTTAGCATCATGCTTGCAATAGGAGTAGCTCTTGTATTTATTAGTGGATATGATTTAACAAAATTAATCATCACCATTTTATTAGTACTATTTAGAGTCATTGACAATTTAAGTGAAACCTATCAAGGAGAATTCCAAGTACAGGGAAGATTGGACTTAGGAGGAAAATCCGTTATCATCAGAAATGGAATAGCAATGGTAATGTTTTTCTTTGCAGATTTAATAACAAAAAATATTATTATCTCCTGTTTTGCATTATTTTTCACAAACATGTTCTGCTTCTTTGTATTTGACTTAAGACTGATTAAAAAATTTAATAAAGATAAGGTGATATTTACAAAAGATGTCATTTTGTCTATGTTAAAAGAATGTTTTCCAGTATTTTTGTCTACTATTTTAAGTTTATACTTGACCAATGCTGTAAAATACGCAATTGATGATGTTAGTACTTATGAAATGCAAACTTTTTATAATATCATTTACTTGCCAACCTTTACCATCAATTTAGCAAGTATATTTATTATTAAACCTATGCTTAAAGTTTTGGGAGACATTTGGAGTGAAAAAAAATATAAAGAATTATGGAAAATAATTGGAAAAGTATCTGGAGCTATCTTATTCGTAACCATAGCAGTTGAGATAGTTTGTATTGCAATAGGAACACAAATTTTAGGATTCATCTATGGTGTAGATTTAAGTAGTTATCGACTAGATTTAGCTATTCTTGTTTTGTCAGGTGGTTTATATGCATTAACAGTGTTATTCCTATATATTTTAACAACCATGAGAGAACAAAAAAAGGCTACCATCCGGATATATCATAACTTCCATTATTGCACTTATCATGCCTAGATTTTTAGTGGAAAATTATCAAATGCTAGGTGCTAGCATTTCCAATTTAGTAATTACATTTTTATTACTCATCTTTTTAGTGATACCTTTTATCATACAATATAAAAAGGTATGTAAAACAGGTTTTTCTGAATTAATAACAGACAAATAAAATAGAGTAATAAACCGTTGATATATTAATATTTGTAGACAAAGACCCGGATTGTTACGCCCCAGATATGGTTTTGTCAAAAATATTAATATATCAACTCTACTTAATCTAATATAAAATAGCTGTGAATATTAATAATAAATAGGAGTTGCTACATGGAAAAAGTAAAAGAAATATATCATAAATATAAAGAAATGATAACCTATGTTATTTTTGGAGGTCTTACAACAGTTGTTAATATTATTACTTATTTATTGCTTACCAAGATAGGAAAACTAGATATGTTAATAAGTAATATTTTAGCATGGTGTATCTCCGTTTTATTTGCCTATGTAACAAATCGTATTTTTGTATTTGAAAGTAAGAAAAAAGGATTTAAACCAATTGCCCTAGAGATGATTTCTTTTTATATTGCAAGAATTGTATCTTTAATTTGTTGTGACATTGTCTTATTTTACCTAATGGTAGAAATTTGCCATATCAATGATGTTATTACGAAATTGATATTACAAGTAGTTGTAATTGTGATGAATTATGTACTAAGCAAATTCATGATATTTAAAAAATAAAGAAGTAAGGAAGAAATAAAATGACAAACTTTTTAATAAATCTATTCATAAAAGATAAAAACGTAAAAGACACAAAAGTAAGAACAAAATATGGAACATTATCCAGTATCACAGGAATCATAGTAAATTTCATATTATCTATTGTAAAAGTCATAATAGGAATCATTTCCAATTCCATGTCCATTATTTCAGATGGTTTAAACAATATAACAGATGCAGGGTCATCTGTTATCACCATGATAGGGTTTAAAATGTCACAAAAAAAGGTAGACAATGACCATCCATGGGGACATGGACGAATGGAATATATAGCAGCTTTTATTGTAGATATGCTAATCATACTAGTAGGAATAGAATTATTCAAATCATCAGTAGACAAAATAATAAATCCAATTATGCCAGATATTAGCAACATAACCATTATCATATTAATCATTGCAATAATAGCTAAACTATGGCTATTTGTATTTTATAAAAAAATAGCCAAAATCATAAATTCAGAAGCCATAAAAGGAAATGCCTATGACAGTATCTCAGACGTAATATCTACATCTGTAGTTTTATTATCTGCCATGATTGCTAGATTTGCCAATATTTCGATAGATGGATATGTAAGTATATTAGTTTCTATATTTATTCTATTTACAGGATTTAAAGCACTAAAAGAAACAATAGACATATTATTAGGTACAAAACCAGACCCAGAATTGGTAAAAGAAATTGAGGAATTTACCCAAAATTATGACATGATAGTGGGAATACATGACATGATGATACATGATTATGGACCAGGAAGAAAAATAGTATCTTTCCATGCAGAAGTACCAGCAAATAGTGATATATGTATGGCACATGACATCATAGATAAAATGGAACAAGATATTTATGATGAATTTAATTGTATCACAACCATACATATGGACCCAATAGAAGTGGATGATGAAGAAATTAATAAAATGAAGGAAATAACAGAAAATATAGTAAAAGACATCAATAAAGATTATTCCATCCATGATTTTAGAATGACAAATGGTGGAGGAAGAATCAATTTGATATTTGATTTAGTGGTACCAAGAGAAGAGAAAATCGATAGTGATAAACTAAAAACAGAAGTGCAACAAAAAATACATAGTTCCAATGAAAAATACTATGCAGTACCAAAAGTAGAGCACTCATATGTATAATATTTAGTTCAAAAAATTAAAACAAATAAACAAAAAAGTATTGACAAATAAAGATTACAGATGTAAACTATTTAAAGTTACAAATGTAGTCTTTTTTACCAAAATTTACCAAGAAAAGACAATTGACAAAAAACAACAAGAAAGATACAATAGGATTGTAACTAAAATTATTGTTAAAGGAGAATTCAAATGAAAAAAATGAAATTTTTTGCAGGTTTTATACTTATTATATTTTTATTTAATATCATAGGTAGCACAATATCTGTCACAAAAGCGGTAGAACAAGTCAACCATTCAGAACAAGAGGAAACACTAACAAAGAGCCTAAATGAGGAAGAAACAGAAGAATCTATTAATGAAAATACAATAAATGAAGCGGAAAACAAAATAGAAAGTAATACAAATGAAAATACAAGTAGTAGCAATACAACAGATGAAAATAAAACAAATACAGATAATACGAATACAAGTGATGAAAATCAAACAAACACAGATAATACAACAACAAATACAAATACCGATTCTAATAACAACACAACAAATAATGCAACAGACAATGAAGCTGAAAACAATACAACAAATAGCGAAAAAGAGAATAACACAAATACAGAAAATACAGCAACAAATGAATTAGAAGATAACCATAAAGCAGAGGAAGTTATCAAACAAGATGAAGAGATTTTTTTACAGGAAGAGAATATAGAAAACCAAGCTGTTGAAGAGACATTAGGAGTTAAATACAGAGCACATGTAGCAACAATTGGTTGGGAAGACTATGTAGAAAATGGAGAAATTGCAGGGAAGGAAAAAGGAGATAATGGTATTGAAGGAATCAATATCCAATTACTAAATGCACCAGAAAATGCAATAATAGAATATCAAGCACATGTAGCAACAGTAGGATGGCAAGGATGGAGAGCAAACGGTATTATAGCAGGAACAGAAGGTAAAAGTTTAAATATAGAAGCAATTCAAATAAGACTAAAAAATATAGAAGGATATAGTATTGAATATAGAGTGTACATACAAGATACAGGATGGCAAAAATGGAAACATGATGGGGAAACAGCAGGAGGTGAAGGAGAAAGCCTAACGATAGAAGCAATTCAAATAAGATTAGTAAAAGAAGAAGATAAAATTTTAGAACCAGCAGTAGAATATCAAGCTTTAGCACAAATGGTAGGATGGCAAGTTATGAAACAAGAGGGATATCTTGCAGGAACACAAGGGGAAAATAGAAGTATAGAAGCCTTAAAAATAAACCTTGTTGGAGTACCTGAAGGTGCCAAAGTTACTTATCAAGCACATGTACAAGAGCTAGGATGGCAAGGATGGGTATCTGATGGTGCAATAGGAGGAACAGAAGGGAAAACTAAAAGCCTAGAAGCGGTAAAAATAAAATTAGAAAATCTACCAGGATATAGTATAGAATATAGAGCATACATACAAGACATCGGATGGCAAAAATGGAAACATGATGGTGAGATGGCTGGTTCAACAGGATTTTCTAAACATATAGAAGCAGTCCAAATTAGAGTAGTAAAAACAGAAAATATAACTGAAGAGCCACAAGTTACTTATCAAGCACATGTACAAAATATTGGATGGCAAGAAGAAAGAGCAGAAGGATTTATGGCAGGAACAGAGGCACAAAGTGTAGGAATTGAAGGTTTAAAAATAAATTTAGTAGGAGCACCACAAGGAGCAAAAATTAGTTATCAAGGATATGTAGAAAGAACTGGATGGCAAGGATGGGTATCTGATGGTGCTATTGGTGGAACAGAAGGACAGTCAAAAACTTTGGAAGCAATTAGAATAAAATTAGAAAATATGCCTGGTTATAGTATAGAATATAGAGCACATGTAGCAGGATATGGATGGCAAAAATGGAAAAAAGATGGAGAAGTAGCAGGAACTAAAGGGCAAACAAGGGCGATTGAAGCAATTGAAATAAGAGTTATCAAAACAGAAGATGCTGTGCAAGAACCAGAAGTAATATATCAAGCACATGTAGAAAAAATTGGGTGGCAGGAAGAAACAGCAGAAGGATTTTTAGCAGGAACAGAAGGTCAAAGCAAAAGAGTAGAAGCATTGAAAATTTATTTACAAGATGCCCCTGCTGGTGCAAAAATTGAATATAGAACACATGTAGGAGGCATTGGATGGCAAGGATGGGTATCTGATGGAGCTTTGACAGGAACAGAAGGACAAAGTAAAAGAATTGAAGCTATTCAAATAAAATTAGTTGGATTAGATGACTATACCATTGAATATCAAGTACATATACAAGATAAAGGATGGAGTGCATGGTATATTGATGCCGAAGTAGCAGGAACAGTAGGACAAAGCAAAAGAATTGAGGCAATTAGAATGAGAATTGTGCCAAAATATAAAAGAGAATATAGAGGAATTGATATTTCAGAACACCAAGGAGTAATAGATTTTGATAAATTGATGACCACAGGAAAAGTAGATTTTATAATTATTAGAGCTGGATATGGAAGAAATTCTTATCAAAAGGATTTATATTTTGAACGTAATTATGCAGAAGCTAAAAAAAGAAATATTCCAGTAGGAGCATACTTATATTCTTATGCAACAGATGGTGTAGATGGTGCCATTCAAGAAGCCTATAATATGCTAGGATTTTTAGAAGGAAAAACATTTGAATTACCAGTATTTTATGATATAGAAGACCCAACACAAGAAACAACACTTAGTAAACAAACAAAAACAGAAATGTGTTTAGCATTTGGAAGGGTAATGCAAGGAGCAGGATATAAAGCTGGAATCTATTCCTCTAAAGATTGGCTAATCAATGAAATAGATTTAAATCAAATTCCAGAAGATTTTTCAATTTGGGTTGCATCTTGGGGAAAAAATGATGGAAATGTGCCAGGAGAAGAATATCAATTCCCTGGATATCATGACATCTGGCAATTTACATCAACAGGACATTTAGATGGAATTGATGGAGAAGTAGATATGAATATTTGTTACAGAAGATACTTCTAGTAGTTAAGAAAGTATATAACATTTGTTTTGGTATATACTTTCTTTTTTTTTTATTTTGTGGTAGAATGAGAAAAGTTAAAAAAGGAGAGGAGTATCCATATTGATGAAAAAAATTTCAGTAATTGTACCAATGTATTATGAAGAAAAAGTGGCAGAAGAATGTTATAAAAGACTAACAGCATGTCTGCAAAAATTAACAGACTATACTTATGAAATAATTATAATAGATGATGGAAGCAAAGATAAGACATTAGAAATACTAGAAAACATTGCAAGCAAAGATGATAAAGTAAAGGTTATTTCCTTTTCAAGAAATTTTGGACATCAAGCAGCAGTAACAGCAGGTCTAAAACATGTAAGTGGAGATGCCATTATTATTATCGATGCCGACTTACAAGACCCACCAGAATTAATCCCACAAATGATACAATTATGGGAACAAGGAAATGAAATCATTTATGCTAAAAGGAAGAAAAGAAAAGGAGAATCACCATTTAAACTATTATCTGCTAAATTGTTTTATCAAATTTTAAATGCACTTTCTGATACAGAAATACCAAAAGATACAGGAGATTTTAGATTAGTAGATAGAAAAGTAGTAGATACCATAAACAATATGCCAGAACACAATAAATTTTTAAGAGGACTATTTAGTTGGGTAGGATATAAACAAATTCCATTTGAATATGAAAGAGAAGAAAGATTTGCAGGAAAAACAAAATACCCGCTTAGAAAGATGCTAAAATTAGCTTCTGATGGTATTATTAGTTTTTCTACAAAACCTTTAAAATTAGTAGGACTGTTAGGATTTATATCTATTGTTATCTCTATTCTAATTTTAATATATGCACTACTTTCTTACTTCTTAAAATTAAATCAATTATCTGCTGGATGGACATCTTTAATGGTGGCAATTACTTTCTTTGCTGGAGTACAATTACTTTCGATTTGGATTATGTCAGAATATATTGGTAGAATTTATGATGAAACAAAACAAAGACCACAATTTATTATTAATAAAAAAATAAATTTTTAAGGCTAGTCAAAAAAGTACAAGGAAAACCTTGTACTTTTTTGTAATAAATGATATGATAAGGGCGTAAAAAATAGAAAGGAAGTGTACGTATGAAAATATTAATAACAGGAGCTAATGGAATGTTAGCCAAATCTGTTAGAAAAAGACTAGAAAAAGGAAATGAATTAATCTGCACAGATGTAGCAGATTTAGATATTACAGATGAAAAAGCAGTAATGGAATTCGTAACTAATGCAAAACCAGACTATATCATTAACTGTGCAGCCTATACGGCAGTAGATAAAGCAGAAGAAGCAGGAGAAATTGTAAGAAAAATCAATGCAGATGGACCAAAAAACTTAGCAATTGCTGCAAAAACAGTAGATGCACCATTAGTACATATTAGTACAGACTATGTATTTGGTGGAGATTTAGATATTGAAAAAGAATATAAAGAAGAGGATGAAAAACATCCTGTTACAGCTTATGGAATCACAAAATTAGAAGGAGAAGAAAAAATTAAAGAAAATACAGATAAATACTATATTTTCAGAACAGCTTGGCTATATGGAGATGGAAACAATTTCGTTAGAACCATGCTAAAATTGGGAGAAACAAAAGATGAAATTAATGTAGTAGCAGACCAACATGGAAGCCCAACTTATGCAGAAGATTTAGCAAATATCATAGGAGAAGCCATAGAAAAGAAAATACCTTATGGTATCTATCATGCAACAAACGAAGGATTTACAACATGGTATGATTTCACAAAAGCAATTTTTGAATATGCAGGAATTATCTGCCAAGTAAATCCAGTAACTACAGAAAAATATATTGAAATGATGAAAATCACACAAGCTAAAAGACCAAAAAATTCACAAATGAGTAAAGAAAAATTATTAGAACAAGGAATTCAAATACCAGAATGGGAAGATGCTTTGAAAAGATATCTACAAGCAGAAGGAAAAATGTAAGAAATAGGAAAGGCGGAATGAAAATGAAAAACAGAAAAGGAATTATTCTAGCAGGAGGAAGTGGTACTAGATTATATCCATTAACCATCGCAATCTCAAAACAAATCATGCCAGTATATGATAAACCAATGATTTATTATCCATTATCTGTTTTAATGCAAGCAGGGATAAAAGAAATACTAATTATCTCTACACCAAGAGATATCGTCGTATTTCAATCCTTGTTAGGAGATGGTTCTCAATGGGGAATGCATTTTGAATATAAAGTACAAGAAAAACCAAATGGACTAGCGGAAGCCTTTATTATAGGAGAGGACTTTATAGGAGAAGACAATGTTGCTATGATTTTGGGAGACAATATGTTTTATGGTGAACACTTAAAAGAAAAATTAATAGCAGCAAGTAGTAGAGAAGAAGAAGCTACCATATTTGGATATTATGTAAAAGACCCAAGAGCTTATGGAGTAGTGGAAATAGATGAAAATGGAAAAGCCATATCTATTGTTGAAAAACCAGAAAATCCAAAATCAAACTATGCAGTACCAGGATTATATTTCTACACCAATGACGTAGTAGAAATTGCAAAAAATGTAAAACCATCAGCAAGAGGAGAATTAGAAATCACAAGTATTAATGATGCATACATGAAAATGGGAAAATTAAAAGTAGAAAAACTTGGTAGAGGAATGACATGGTTTGATACAGGAACACATGATGCTTTACTAGAAACAGCAAGTTTTGTACAAACCATAGAGAAAAGACAAGGGTTACAAGTATGTTGCCCAGAAGAAATTGCATACAAAAATAAATGGATAACAGCAGAACAACTATCCAAATTAGCTGAAATATATATGAAAACAGAATATGGAAAATATTTAAAAGATTTGGCAGAAAATAAATTCGGCGAAGAATAAAGTTGGCATTGGTTCCAGGTTTGAAATGCCAAAAAGTTGGCATTGGTTCCAGGTTTGAAATGCCAAAAAGTTGGCATTGGTTCCAGGTTTGGATGCCAAAAAATTGGCATCCAAACCTGGAACCAATAGCAAAAAAGGAGAGATAAATAAAAATGAGTAAATTTAAAAAACAAGAAACTTCTATTGAAGGAGTATATATTATTGAACCTACTGTTTTTGGAGATAACAGAGGATATTTCATGGAAACTTATAGTGAAACAGAATTTTCAGAAATAGGATTAAATTATCACTTTGTACAAGACAATCAATCCAAATCTAAAAAAGGTGTATTAAGAGGACTACACTTCCAAAAAGAAAACACACAAGCAAAATTAGTAAGATGTCTTAAAGGGGAAGTCTTTGATGTTGCAGTAGATTTAAGACCTGGAAGCAAAACTTACGGTAAATGGGAAGGTGTGATTCTTTCTGAAGAAAATAAAAAAATGTTTATGATACCTAGAGGATTTGCTCATGGATTTTTAGTATTATCAGAGGAAGCAGAGTTTACTTATAAATGTGATGATATCTATAACCATGAAGCAGAAGGTGGTCTTGCATGGAATGACCCAGATGTTGCAATAGATTGGCCAATGGGAGATATGAAAATAGACGATTTATTAACTTCTGAAAAAGACGCAAAATGGCCATCTTTAAAAGAATTAAAAGAAACAGATTTATTTCAAAATTTAAAATAGAAAAAATAAACAATAGGAAGGAAGAAAAAAATGAGTAAAAATGTATTAGTAACAGGAGCAGCAGGTTTTATAGGAGCAAACTTTGCAGAATATTTTGTAAATAAATATCCAGATTACAATATCATTGTAGTGGATAAATTAACTTATGCAGGAAATTTAAACAATCTTAAAAAAGTACAAGATAAAATCACATTTATACAAGCAGATATTTGTGACTTTGAAAAAATGAAAGAAATATTTGAAAAATATGATATTAATGGAGTGATTCACTTTGCAGCAGAATCACATGTAGATAATAGTATCAAAAATCCATTTGTATTCACACAAACAAATGTCATGGGAACACATACTTTGCTAGAAACTGCTAAACAAAAATGGGGAGAAGGCAGTCCTAATAAATTTGTTCATATTTCTACAGATGAAGTATATGGTTCTTTAGGAGAAGAAGGATATTTTACAGAAAAATCTCCAATCAAACCAAGTAGTCCATATTCTTCTTCAAAAGCAAGTTCAGATTTAATTGCTTTAGCATATAAAGAAACCTATAAAATGAATGTCAATGTAACAAATTGTTCTAACAATTATGGACCATATCAACACAATGAAAAATTAATTCCACATATGATAAAATTAGCATTAAAAGATGAAAAATTACCAGTTTATGGAACAGGAAAAAACATTAGAGATTGGTTATATGTAGAAGACCACTGTGAAGCAATTGACCTAGTATTTCATAAAGGAGTTGCAGGAGAAAGATACAATATCGGTGGACATAACGAAAAAAGAAATCTTGAAATTGTAAAATTAATTTTACAAAGATTAGGAAAATCAGAAGATTTAATAGAATATGTAGAAGATAGAAAAGGGCATGACTATCGTTATGCAATTGACCCAACTAAGATTAGTAAAGAATTAGGATGGTTACCAAAAACAAAATTTGAAGATGGAATTGTAAAAACCATTGATTGGTATTTAGCTAATCCAGAATGGTTAAAATAGGAAATAGGGATGTAAAAAATGGTTAATAAAAAGAAATTAGAAAAAAAATTAGAAGAAAAATTTTATTATGGCTATGACAATAGAGAGGAAGTACTAGAAGCCATGATATATTTTGCTAACCATGAATTACATCAAAAAAAGGCAAAAGATAAAAATTACTCTTTAAGACAAGAATATACAACTCCGAAAGAGCCTTTTTGGAAAGAAAATGTCAAAAGAGCTACACAGTTATATACACAATTTTACCGTTTTGTAGATTTAAATGACATCCCTTCTCCAAGAAGAAACGACCCATCTCATTATTTTAGTTATGACATAGGAATGACAGAAGAAGAAATGCAAGAACAGGTAGAAAAAAAAATGCTAGAAATGGTGAAAACAAAAAGACTATATATATATCCGGCAGGTATTTATATAGCAAGAGGAATAGAAGAAAAAGCTACTATTTTTCACCAAGATGATTATGAATTATTATGCCAATTAGAAGAATTAGAAAACACAGATAAATTAGAATATTATGATAAATGGATAACAACTAAATGGCAAAGAGCATTACATGCTGATAAAAAAGATGATGAATTTGAAACAATAAATAAAGTATACGAAACTTTTCAAGAAAGAAAAAGGCAAATAATGCAACACATAAAAAAAGATGATGCTAGATAAATATTAGTTACAATTCACAGCTGTTTTATACAATATTAAAAAAGCCTGATATATAGCTATTTTTAATCAAAACATATCTGGGGCGTAACAATCCGGGTCTTGATTTTCAAATATCTATATATCAGGCTTTTCTGAATTATTAACTTATTTACTGTGAATAGTAACAAATATTGCAAGATTTTTTTATAATTTTTTAGAAAATTATTGACAAAAACAATACCTAGATATACAATGTACAAAAATACATCGGATATCTAGGTATATTTTTTTATATAAGGAGGGATAAATTTGAAAATCAGCAAAGAATTATTAAAAGGAAGCACAACTCTATTAGTCTTAAATTTATTAAAAGAAGAAAACATGTATGGTTATGAGATGATAAAAAGACTAAAAGAAAAATCAGAAAATGTATTTGAATTAAAAGAAGGAACACTATATCCCATATTACATTCTTTAGAAGAAAATGATTTAATAACATCTTATTGGGATAATACAACTGGAAAAAACAGAAAATATTATGCCATAACCAAGAAAGGGAAAAACACATTAAAAGAAAAACAGGAAGAATGGAAAATATTTAGTAATGGAATAAATCAAGTTTTAGGAGGTGTTTCTTTTGCAAATTAAGGATTTTCTAAATTCTGTATGTGAACAGATAAGATATAAGCCAATTAGGGAAAGTATTTCAGAAGAATTAAAAAATCATATAGAAGAAATCAAAGAAAACTATATGCAAGAAGGGTTACAAGAAGAGTTAGCAGAAGGTGAAGCCATTAAGCAAATGGGAGATAGTGTGGAAATAGGAAAAAAATTAAATAAAATTCATAGACCAAAGCTAGACTGGAAATTAGTGCTAATCATCGGAGTTTTAATATGTTTTGGATTTCTCATTGCATGGATAAAGACAACCAATACAGTTACAACAGGTGAACAATTAAACTATATGCTAAAATTTATGGTAGCTTTCGTAATAGGTATAATAGCAAGCATCTTCATATATTTTTTCGATTATACAAAATTAAAAAAATATAGCAAATATTTTTACCTACTTGCAACAATTATCATAATAGTTACCTTATTATTTGGTGCCCATATTAATGGAATCCCATATTTATCTTTAGGGTTAGGAGTTACCATATCTGCAAGTACAATTGCGATGCCATTATATATATTAGCTTTTATTGGATTTTTAATGAATACAAATCAAGAAAGTAAAATACAAAAAATATTAGATGATAATAACATAAAAATAAATATAAATTTGGTAAAAATAATTGGATTAAGCATATTATCTTTATTACTTTTTTTTATCATACCATCTAAAGTCTCTATTTTAATTTTAGGAAGTATTTATTTAATACTAGGGACTGTTAAGATATGGAAAACAGAAGAAAATAGAAAGAAAAAAATTTTTATTTTGTGGAGTATTGTTATTTTACTAACATTACTAAGTATATTTTTCTATATCGGAAATGCTCCATATACGATAGAAAGAATAGAAACTTGGTTTCATCCTGAAAATGACCCACAAGGAGGAGGCTGGTTAGGAATCAATCGAAATTTAATTATCCAATCAGCACAAAGTTTTGGAGAAGCAGAAGATATGAGTAATGCTATTACATTATTTGATGAAGGCACCAATTATGCATTTATATCTATCCTAGCACATTATGGATGGATAGTAGCAATAGGAGTAGTAGCATTAATTATATTATTTAGTGTAAAATTAATTATCAATTCTATCCAAATAAAAGATTTATATGGTAAATTATTAATAATCGGAATTGCTAGTATGTTCATTTTACAAAGCATATTTAACATTCTCATGAATTTAAATTTAGGAATGGAAGCAAACTTTAATTTACCATTTGTATCCTATGGAGGAAGTAGTTTAGTTATCAATATGATAAGTTTAGCAATCATATTATCAGTTTATAGAAAAAAAGATATTATGTTATTGCCAAATAATAGAAATACATCAAATACTGTTGAAGAAATTTAAAGAATAAGATACTATATAGTTAAAAGTAAGGCTATATAGTATTTTTTTGATGGTTAATGTAACCTTTTTGTTAAAAATGGCAATATATAAATATAAAATGTTAGATATCAAAAATTTTAATATATAATTGCTAGCTTTTATAAAAATAAAGGAAAAAAGTATGAAAAATAAAAAAGAAAAAAAGAAAAAATTAAATATAAGAATTCTTTCAGTTAGTAGTTTTGTTATTGTAATTGCAATCACATTAACAATAGTCAGCAACATAAAAGAAAAAGAGATAATAAAAGAGGCAGAAGAAAAAACATTAGAAACATTTGCAAGCATTACTAATGAAAACGAAAACAACGAAGAGATTATTGTTGTGGAGAAAAAACAACCTGAAATCAATAGCAAAACAACAGATTGGAATTTAATTTTGGTAAATAAAGAAAATCCAATTCCTGAAAATTATCAAGTAGAATTAAAGAATATAGAATATAGCCATAAGGTAGATAGTAGAATTGCAGATAGCCTTAGTCAAATGCTTCAAGATGCTAGAAAACAAGGACTAAAACCCTATATTTGCTCTAGTTATAGAACCATAAACACACAAACAACGCTTTATAACAGAAAAGTAAATCAATATAAAAGACAAGGATATACTAGTGAGAATGCAAAAATAGAAGCCTCTTATTGGGTAACACTACCTAGAACAAGTGAACATGAAATGGGAATGGCGGTAGATATTGTTTCTAGGAATTATCAAATATTAGATGAAAAACAAGAAGAAACACAAGTACAAAAATGGTTAATAGAACATTGTACAGATTATGGATTCATTTTAAGATATCCAACAGATAAAAAGGAAATAACCAAAATTAATTATGAGCCATGGCATTATCGATATGTTGGTGTAGAAAATGCTAAATTTATGAAAGAAAAGAATTTTTGCTTAGAAGAATTCATTGCATATTTAAAAGATTTTGAATAGATTTAACTTGCCAAGAGGGAGAACTCTTTAGTTAAGAACACTAAATAATTCTCTCCTAATAAAATTTATATTGACTCAAGTGCAGGCTCTTGTATAGCTTGTCCATCTATTGATTATGTTGAAAAGGAAGTAGATTATTTATTGTAAGCTTACTTCCTTAAAATATGAATGTGTTTTGTTTTACACTAATTTTAATTTCTCATCCATTTTTTCTAACCTACGAATACTACTACTATTTTTTAATAATTCTAATTGCTTTTTAGCTGTGTCATTCAATTTTACAATTCTTTCACTTTGAGAAATTCCACTTGTTATCATTTCAGCATTTAAGTTTTCAAGATTGGCTAAAACAACCAAATGTAAAATGTCTGTATAATCTCGAATATTACCATCTAAATTAGGATTTTTATCTCTCCATTCTTTAGCTGTCATTCCAAATAAAGCAACATTTAAAACATCTGCTTCACTTGCATATACATATTGTTTTTGTTTTTCAGTTAGAGTTGGAACAATAAATTCTTTTATACTATCTGTATGAATAATATAATTAGTTTTAGATAGTTCCCTTTTTACAGACCAGTCAATTTTATTTTGATATGCTTCATTAATTTTTAATCGCTCAAATTCAGTTATTAAATATAGCTTAAATTCTGGACTTAGCCAACTTGCAAATTCAAAAGCAATATCTGGATGTGCAAATGTTCCAATGCTATATCTGCCACCTTTTGCAATAATCCCAATACTATTAGTCCTTTTTATCCATTGTGTAGGAGACATTGCAAAAGAATTTTTTCCATATTCAGTTTTAATTTGGTCGAATTCGACCAAATTAAAATTAGAATTATGCAACTGTTCCCAAAGACCTATATAATCAATTGTGCTAACTCTTCTTAACCAGTTTTTTACGGTAAAAGATGGATCGCTTGAATTTTGATATTTAGCTAAATCAGTTAATGATATAAAATCTGTTTTATCAATTCTAATAACACTTATAGGTGTATCCTTTACTATTATTTCTGTTTTTATAAGTTCATTTTTCATAAATAAAAATCACTTCCAATCTCAGCAAACTTCATATTACATTCTAAAACAATTGTTTGCAAAAGTCAAGCGAATTTTCAAATATAAATAAATTCTTTTAATATGATTTCTTTCTAACATTTGTTTCATAAGCATTTTTACTCTATTTCTAGCTTGTTTATCAATTTCAACAATATGTTTTCTTAAAGTTTTGTTCATAAACATTATTGTATATCCTGCTTTCTTATGATTTTTTAAATATTCTAATCTTAAATGACCATATTTCCCAATAATATAATTATTTTCATAATCTTCCTTTTCCAAATATAAGTCAGGAATGAAAAATCTCCCTCTTGGCAAGTTATAAAAAATAAAAATGGATGGTAACTTTTTCTTAAAAAATGGTAATATATAAATGTAGATATCAAATGGGAGTTTAGAACAAAAATGAAAGAAAAAAATCTAATAAAACAATATATGGAAAATGATGAACTAAATATAGAAAAGATAATGGAAAACTATACACCTTATCTATATACTATTTTAAAAAATAAGAAACCCAATATAGAAGACGAAGATATAGAAGAAATAATTTCAGATGTATTCTTAGTTGTTTGGAAAAATCAAAAGAAATTAGAATTAGAAAAAGATATGTCATCTTATTTAGTAGGAGTTTTAAAAAACTTATATTATAAAAAAATAAGAAATTTAAAAAATACAGTAGAAATAGAAAATCATGAAAATACATTATATGAAATAGAAGGTTTAGAAACGCAAATAGAAAGCACAGAAAAAAATAACATCATGATGATGGAAATCAACAATATGAAGCAAGAAGATAAAGAAATTTTCATGTCCTATTATTATTATGCTAAATCTATCAAAGAAATTGCAAATACATTAAAAATAGCAGAAACAAAAGTAAAATCACGACTATTTAGAATCAGGCAAAAATTAAAAAAAGTGTTAGAAAAAAGGGGGTATCATTATTATGAATGATAAAATGAAAAATGACATTATAGCAAAATCACGAATGAAAATAGCAATATCTAATTTAGAAACAGAAGAATTAAAAAAACCAAAAAGAAATTTAGCAAAACTAGTTGCCACATTTATTTTAACAATAGGTACAACTGCAGGACTTGTATATGCAGGAAGTGCGGTATATGAAAAAATTTGGAAAGAGCCAACTTCTTATCAGATAACACAAGGTATAACGGAGGAAGAAAAAGCACAATGTATTTCAGAGCAAGAAGCGGAAAAAATAGGAAATGAATATTTGAAAAAAGTTGGATTTTCAGACGAAACCATTCAAAACATCGTATTAGAAAAAGATTGGAAAGAACAAGAAAATAATTGGTATATGAATTCCCAAAAAGCAAGTTTTGTCATAGATGGAAAAACAGGAAACATCAAATCAGCTACTATACCAACGAGAAGCTATACTATCCCAGAAAACTATGGAATTACAAGGCAAGAGGCTAAGAAAGTAGCTTATGAACTATTAGAAAAATACAAACCAGAAAATAGCCAAGGAACTTATGAACTTCTATCTTTAAAAGGAAATGGTAATAGTGAAGCAGATTCCTATATTTGGTATGCTGAATTTTATAAAAAATATGATGATTTAATAAACCCAGCAGAAAAAGTTTTCATTGGCTGGATACCAACGATTAATAGTCTTTATTGTTTAGATATAGATAATTATGCTTATGAAAACAATGAACAAGTTATTTCAAAAGAAGAAGCAATGGAAATTGCAAAAAATAAAGAGAAAGTAATAAATCCAGATGGACAAATCAAAACAATTCAAGCAGAAATAAAAATAGAGCAAATGAATGAATCTGTATTTTTAAGAGAAAAATATGGTGAAGAATATGAATCTGGTAAATGGAATAAAGAAAAAGTAGGGGAGAATGTCTATAAAATAAAAGATGATGCTGTATTTTATAAAACAGAAGAAAGAGTAAGAAAAGTTTGGAGAGTAGTAATAGAATATGATAAATCACAAACAGATAATTCTTTACGATATTATGCTTATTATGTGGATGCTACAACTGGTGAGATTATAGGAGGAGAAATAGGTAGTTTATTAACATATGAAGATAACATTAAATCAGATGTGCATAATATGGTATAAGATAATGTAACAATTAAAGAACTCATGTATAATTCTTGTTATAGAGAAAAAGACATGAGTTCTTTGTTTTGAAAAAATTATGTTACTCACAAAAGAATATAAAAAATAAATTGAAAATGTGGAAGAAAGTTCCTGTACAAAGAAAATATTTATTGCTATAATCTAAATGTAAAACTGTAATAACATATAAACATAATATAGAAATAAGGGGGTGCCAAAGATAAACTAAAAGAATAAAAAATACAAAAAGGGAAAGAATAGCAAAAGAAAAAGTAGAATGAAAAACAAGGAGGAAAAACAAAAAATGAAGTTTGAAAACAAATTAGAAAATAAAAAAGGAATAACTTTAATAGCATTAGTACTAACTATCGTAGTTTTGCTAATCTTAGCTGGAGTAACAATTGCAACTTTGACAGGGGATAATGGAATAATAACAAGAACAAACCAAGCAAAAGAAGAAACAGAAAAAGCAGGAGCAAAAGAAAAAGTGCAAATGGAAGTAGCAGGAAGTTTTGATGAATATGGAAAGTTTGATATGGACAAACTAAAAGAAAATTTGAAAGAAAATCTAGGATTACAAGAAAGTGATATCAAAGATAATGGAGATGGAAGTATCACAGTAACAGTAGATGGATATGAGGTAACAGTAGATAGCGAGGGAAATGTAACAGTAGAAGGAGAAGCAACACCACCTGTAAATCCACCAGAAACAGGAGATGTAGTAACAACACCGCCAACGACAGAAGTAGAAAAAGATACAATATTTAAAGATCCAAATTCGAATAATAAAGAAGCAGTGATACCAAAGGGATTTAAAGTATCACAAGAAAAGAATGAACAAAATATAAATACGGGGCTTGTAATATTAGATAAAGATGGTAATGAATATGTTTGGATACCAATAATTAATGATACTAATTGGGGAGTTGACTGGACAGAAGTAAAAAGTTCAGAAGAAGATACTGAGGAGTACTTTTTATCCATAGAAAATGCTTTAAAGAAATATACAAATGCTTATCAAGATAAAAATTATGAAGATTCTTGGTATGGAGATAAGGAAAGTGGATTATATGGATATTATAATGGAGATAAATTTATTTATTATACAAATGGAAATATGACAGAAAATGAATATGCTAAACTATATCAAGATATGCTTAAAAGTATATACAAACATAATGGATTTTATATAGCTAGATACGAAATGGGAATTGACGTTGTGAATAGTAGTAATAAAGCTAATGATATTACTAGAACTGATATAAAAGAATATACCGTAAGCAAAGACACAAACATTAGTACAGATATAAAAAACAATGCTGCACCATCAATAGAAAACCTAGCAACTCCAATAAGTAAAGAAAATGCTGTACCATATACGTATATTACTCAAAGTCAAGCACAAATGTTGGCAGAAAGTTTAGAGTATGAAAATATGAAAAGTTCACTAATGTTTGGAATTCAATGGGATATAGTATGCGTATTCATAGAAAAATTTGATAATAGAAATATTTATGGATCTGAATGGCTTACAAATAATGAGTATAGTAAAGCATGGGGGAATTACAAAAATTCTGTTTTTAATATAGATAAAGGATATTATGAGTTGGCAACAGAAGAAGCAATATGGAATGAAAAAAGGAACAATGGAAAAACTGAGAATGAACAATGGTATTATACTACTGGTGCTGTAAGTCAAAACAAAAGTTTAAACATATATGATTTTGCAGGAAATGTCTGGGAGTATACTTTAGAAAAATATAATGGAAATGCACCTTGCGTTTCTAGGGGGTCATCAGGTCTTTTTAATGAAAGTGCTTCAACAAGAAGAAATTATGAAACTTACTCTCCTGGATCTGCTCGAGTTTCACTTTGGGTTATAGAATAAATGAAATTATGCTAAAACTTTGAGTGTTGCTAAAGATAAAAAAATATGAAGATTAATAATGAATAGAATTAAAAAATAAAGAATCTCATACATAATCTATATTATACATGAGGTTCTTTAAGAAGTCCAAAGAACAAGAAAACAAGCAAAAAAAGAGTAATTTTGATAAAATCATAGAAAAAGACAAAGTAAAAATTTATGTAAAAAAGTTATTAAGAAAGAAACAACTTATCATTGAAAAAATTTCCTTCATAAAATAGAATAAAGAAAAACAAAAGAAGGAGAAAAGAACAATGATAAAAAGAGAAAAAGCAATAACATTAATCGCTTTAGTGGTAACAATAGTAGTATTGCTAATATTAGCAGGAGTAGCAATTGCAACATTGACAGGAAATAACGGAATATTGACAAGAGCAAGTAGTAGTAAAATAGAAACAGCAGTAGGAGCAGTAAAAGAAGCTCTTAAATTAGAACAAGGAGAAAAAAGAATAGAAGGGGAACAATTAACACCAGAAATATTGTTGGCAGAGGGCAAAGTACAAAGAACAGTACAACAAGGAGAAGATGAAAACTATTATATGTATTATACTTTAAAAGAAAACGCAATAGAAGAAATGCAGGGATTAGGAAAAGGAAATATAGTAGAATTAAAAGATGTATTTTTAATAGATGACAATTTAAATGTAAAATACATAGCAAGTAATGGAAAAGAATACGGTGATAATATAAACAATAAAATATTAGAAGATGAGACAGAAATAAGGTTTGCAAGTAAAGCGTTTAGTGAGTATGTATCCAAGATTTCAGGAGTAACAGAAGAAGAAATGAAATTCAAATGGATGAAGAATCAAACAAGCTTAACAATAGCCAATACTTCTGTGGATAATTTGCAAGATTTAATATTTTTTCCTAATTTAGAAAGTTTGACATTAGGAGAATATGGAAGTAACATTCCGCCAATTACAACAATGGATGGAATAGAAAATTGTACGAAATTAACAAATTTAACAATAGTATATGGACCAGATAAAGATTATTCAGCGATATCAAAACTTAATAATTTAGAAACTTTTTATAGATTTGCGGGTAATGATTATAATAGAATAATAGATGCTTTGAAACACTGTAAAAGTTTACAAAATTTAATAATTACCAATCAAGCTATAACAGATATGAGTAGAATTATGGAATTAACTAATTTAAAAAAATTAAATTTATCTCTAAATAATATAAGTAAAATAAAAGGATTAGAAAACATGTCAGATTTAGAAGAATTAAATTTAGAAAATAATAAAATAACTAAAATTGAAGGGTTAGAATCTTTAAAAAATTTAAAAATTTTAAATTTAGGTAACAACCAAATTATAGATATAACTCCATTAAGTGCAAATAATAAATTAATGACATTAAATTTAAAAACTAATTCACAAATAGATGGAAATAAAAGTAATTATACTGGTGAAAGATTAGAAGCATTAAATAAAATAGGAGAAATATTAGACAGAGGAGGAACAATTAATTTAGATGTAGATAAATTAGGATTATTTACAAATTATAAAGTTTTAAATTTATCTAGTCAAAAATTAGAAACATTAGAATTGTTAGAAGATTTAACACAGTTAACTACTTTAAACTTAAATGATAATAAGTTAACATTAGAAGACAAAAATTCACAAGAGATATTAAAAAATATGACAAACTTGACAAATTTAACCTTATCTAATAATCAGATTACAAACATAAAAGCAATAAACAATTTAAGTAATTTAAAAACACTATATTTATCAGGAAATAATAATAATGTCGATTTAGTTGAAATAGAAGATATCATTTCAAATTTAGATTTATTAACAGTATCAACTGAAAGCTTAAAAACGATAGTAAATTGTGATATTAATAAAATAACAAAATTGATGTTATCTTCTAATAGTTCTTTAACAGAAATACCAGACTTATCAAAATTTAAAAAATTAACTACGCTATCATTAAGTACAAGTAGTAATATAAAGGATTTAAATACAATATCGACAATAACAAATTTAAAGATTTTGAATTTAAATCAAACAAATTTACATGGAAGAATGATAGACTTTTCAAAACTTGCTAATTTAACAAATCTGAGCTTAAGAGGGAATACATTATGGAGTGAAGATTTAGAAAATTTAAAAGCGTTAAAAAATAATACTAATTTAACAATCGACTTAAGCAATAATTCTATCATAGATGCAACTGCATTATTGGAATTAAATCCAAATACTAAAATAGATTTAAGAAATAATATAAATTTATCACAAGAATCAAAAGATAAATTAAAAGCGAGATTTGGAAATAATGTGACCTTATAGAGAAATCATAAGAGGGTTCCTATTTTTTAGGATACTTCTTAATTTTACTAATTCTTGTAGAAGTAGGGTACACCTATATTTCGTAAGATTTAGGGTAACGAAGTATTAATAAAATTAGTAAAAAAATATTCACAAATATACAGTAGTAGCAGTAAATGATAAAATTTATGTAGAGAAAATCTAAAAAGTTACCATAAAACAAAATCCAAAATTTACATAAAAACATATTATATAGCAATGTAGAAAGAAAGGAGGAAATGTAAATTTTGGATGTAAAAGAAAAGAAAATAGGATTCGTACTTACAGGTTCATTTTGTACATTTCATAAAGTCATTCCTAAAATGAAAGAATTAAAAGAAAAAGGTGCTGAAATTATACCAGTTATGTCTTTTAATAGCTATGGACTAGATACGAAATTTGGAAAAGCAAAAGACTTTATCAAAGAAATTGAAGAAATAACAGGGAAAGAAATGATTCATACCATAACAGGAAGTGAACCGATACGGACCTAAAAAAATGACAGATATTATGATAATTGCGCCATGTTCTGGAAATACCATGGCAAAACTGGCGTGTGATATAATAGATACCCCTGCTGTTATGGCTGCAAAATCACATTTGAGAAATAACCTACCACTTGTGATTGCTCCATCCACCAATAACGGATTAAGTGGAAATGCAGAAAACATAGGAAAATTACTAAATAGGAAAAATTATTATTTTGTACCATTTAAACAAGATAATCCTATTACAAAACCAAGGTCTATTGTATTTGACCCAGAATATATTATAAAAACAATAGAATATGCTTTAGAAGGAGAACAAATAAATCCTATTCTATTAGGAGTCTAAAAGAAATAGAGAGCCTACAAACTCTCTATTTCTTTTGTAGATAAATTTGTTATTTCAATTATATTTTCTAATTCATATCCCTTCTCTTTCATTTTTTTTGCAATTTCTTACTTACCAAGTTTTTTACATACAAAGCCGAACAAAATAGCAAAAAATAAAACAAGCAGTAAAAAGTAAAATCTTTAGTAAAAAAGACATATTTGTAACATAAAAGCAAATAAGCTGCAAGAATAAATAACTAAAAAAAGCACAAATACTAGGAATAAAGATTACTTTCGAAAAAGAAAGATGAAACCCGATTGCTTTATGTAATTGTATATAGCTTACCAAAAAATTAAAAATCTCACTAATAAAGGTAGCTAAAAGATATCCACTCATTCCCCAAACGGGTAGTAAAAAATACAAAGCACCTATCGTAATTACTAAATCTAAAATGTTGCATATCATGACACCAAATTGTTTATTTAATCCTTTTAACATGCTATCAATAATATTATCTAAATACATCAATAAAATCAAAAAAGATAGGGTATAAATATAATTAGCACATTCTAAATTTTGAAAAGCCAAAAAACTAAATTCATTAGAAAAGCAAATAAAGATGCTGGAAACATAAATAGAAAATGTGCCTGTTATTTGAAATACAATATGACAGATTTCTAGTAATCTTTTTTGATTATTTTTAGCAGAAAAACTACTAAATTCAGGTATTAATAATCCACTAAAAGAAGTAACAAAAAGATTAGGAAACATAATCAAAGGCATTGCCATTCCAGATATTTTACCATATTCTGATAACGCCATTGAATAAGGAAATCCAAAGAGGGCTAATTGAGCCGGAATAATAAATTGTTTTAATGTATTAAGACCAGAGCGGATATAAGAAGTGATAGAAACCGGAAAGGCTATTTGAAAAATTCTTTTCTTAAAAGTGATTTTGGTTATTTTAGGAATATGATATTTTCTTTTGTCCAATTGATATAACAAAAAAGAAAGGGTGCAAGAACAGATTTCTGAAATAACATCTGCCAAAATAAGACAAATGCAAACAGATTCTACTCCATCAGAAATATAAAATTTTAATAAAACAACAGTAACAATTATTTTAATAATAAGTTCAAAAATTTGAGATATAGCATTTCGATATCCTTTTCGAACCGCTGAAAAATAACCATTAATTACAGAAGATATGGCAATAAAAGGCAAACCAATTGCAATGAGATAAAGAGGCATACTAGAAATACTATTATGTAGCCAATTATTAGCAATTACATCAGAAAAAGTGCAAACAAGAAGCCCGCTTCCTAGCCCTAAAACAACAGAAAGTATAGAGCAAGTTTTAACAGCTTTAAAACCTTGCTGAAAATTATTTTTAGCAAACTGTTCAGAAACAAGATTGGTACAAGCAAGACCTAAACCAGAAGTCGCAATCGTAACACAAAAAAGGTAAACAGACATAATCAAACTAAAAATACCAGCAGTTTCTGAACCAATTTGATTAGAAACATATAAATTAAATATCATTCCAATACTTCTCATAAAAAAAGAAGTTATTGTTAATATAATTCCATTCATTAAAAATGCTTTTCTTCTTCTCAAAATATCACCATTTAAAAATATTAAAAAAGAGAAGAATTTATGAATTATCTAGGAAAAGAAAAAAATATGTGATAAAATAACGGCAAGAAAGAAAAAGGTAGGTGATTTTGTAAAATGGCAGAACAAAAAGAAGAAAAAAGGGGAAAAATCACATTATTCGGAATTAGTATTTGGAAACTGATGGCATATTTTATTCTATATAGTATATTAGGATATATCGTAGAAACTCTTTTTGGAATCATCACAAAAGGGGTATGGGAATGTAGACAGAGTTTTCTATATGGACCATTCTTGCGGGATTTATGGAATAGGAGGAGTACTTATCTTAGTATTCTCATCTTACTTCAAGAAAAGCAATTTTAAATTATTTATGGTAGGTTTTTTGATAGGTTCTGTAATAGAATACCTATTTAGTTTTTTAATAGAAGCGATTCTTCATACACAATGGTGGAGTTATGAAAATTATATCTTAAATGTCAATGGAAGAATATGTCTTTTATATTCTTTCTTCTGGGGAATTCTAACTATCTTCCTAGTCAAAAAAGTAAATCCATTCATAGATAAAATAATGAGAAAAATAAAACAAAAAATACCTACCAACATTTTGAAAACAATTATTTTATGTATCATTGTTTTTTTAGCATTAGATTGTATTGCTACTTGTTTTGCACAACAATTTTTCATTCTTAGAATGGTAAAAGAAAACAATATACCAGTAGAAAAGCAAGAAGAAATGCTAGAAAACTACGATAAAATTTATGGAAATCCAACTTTGTCTAATTGGATTATGACATTTTGGGGAGATGAAAAAATGATAAGAACTTTCCCCAATATGAAAATAGAAGATAAAAATGATAATGTTATTTATCTAGATAGCTTACTTCCAGAGATACAAGCCTATTATTATAAAGTATTTGATAAATAAAAAATACGAAAAAAAGGGGTTCTAAAAATAGAATCCCTTTTCGCAAATTGTATTTATTTAATAGCTATTATTTTTCTACAATAAAAGCATTAGGTAAATAACGTTCTCCCATAGGAGTAGATGTTTTATTAATCACTTTACCATTATAATACATTGTTGCAGAAGAACCACCATCTAAATTAGCTGCATTGTAAGCACCATATCTTTCAAAAATATTTTGTAACTCAAGAAGAGTAGTACCTATACTGTATCCAGGCTGTCTTCCATCAATACAAACAAAGAGCATGGTACCATCCTTTTTTTGTCCAATAGCCATTCTAGGTTGAATTCCACCAGAATTTGCATTTTTAATTTGTTTATTACCATTAACAATAATAAATGGACCAAATTCCACAGCAGACTGAATCCCTGCATTAATTGCTTCCTGGTAATTGTATTTTCCCAATACTAATTTATGGTCTTTACTTAAGCCAATTAAACTATATCTCGTAGATTTATTTCCAGATAACAACTTTTGATTCATGATAACAGCATCACATAGAATATTACCATTTCCAACACCACCAGGGTCTGAAAATCCACCAGCATTAATTCCTGCTAAGGCATTATTAGATGTTACAATTTCACTAAGCTTAGAACCTCTATTACTTTTTCTACCATCTACCAACTTTACTTTAGAAGCATCTGGAATAGTCATGACATAACCTACATATCCAGTTCCTGTAATCTTTTCGATAGTAACATCACCATTATTTTTGCCAACCAGAATATCATTAGAATCAGAATTTTCATTATTTTGTACTTCCAAATGACTCATAATTTCTTGAATTTCTTCATCTGATAAAAACCATGTCGCTAAATATTGATGATTCATTGTTGTCATTGCTGTTTGAACCCAAAGTTCTTTATATTTTTGAAAAATATTAGTCTTAAAGAAAACAAATAGAAAAGCAATGCAGAATAAAATAAAAATAATTAAAATTTTAATAGCCAAAAGAATCTTTTGCTTTTTGGTGCGTTTTCTTTTTTTAGATTTTGCATTTTTCATAGATGAGTTGTCTTCTGAAAGAGGATGTTGCTCATTAGAAAGTCTTTCTTCTTCATAGTATTCATCTAAGCCATAGCCTCTTTTCTTTTGTGTAGAAGGCTGGCTTTGATTAGGTGGTAAAGGCTTTTCATGCAATTTATATTCATTATTTAATACTAAATTTGTCATAGTGTCTAAATCCATTTTTAAACTCCTTCATTTATCTTATGCTAACATTTCTTGTAAGTGTACCATATATTATTAAATTTTACAAGAATATTTAAATTTCTTTGGCATATATTGATAACAGTTAAAAGACATGGAGGAGATTTTATGCAAAAATTAAAACTATGTATCAGTATCCTATTGGTAATGATTCTTAGCTTTTCATTGCTAGTACCTAGCCTAGCAGAAGATAGCATTTATGTATGGTCCACTAATTCTAAAGAAATAGATGAAAATATCATCAATGTTAATTCTTCTGATAACAATTTACAAGATGATAATGCACCAAGTAATAGCCTTAATTTAGAATCTGGAAGTGCCATTTTAATAGAACAGTCCACAGGTCAAATATTATATGAACACAATATGCATGAAAAATTAAGACCCGCTTCTGTTACAAAAGTCATGAGTATTTTGCTAATTATGGAAGCAATAGATTCTGGAAAAATATCCTTAACAGATAATGTGCCATGTTCTGAGAATGCAGCATCTATGGGAGGTTCTCAAATTTGGCTAGACCCGAGAGAAACTTTAACAGTAGATGAAATGCTAAAAGCAATTTGCGTAGCATCTGCTAATGATTGTGTAGTAGCCATGAGTGAATATATTGCTGGTTCAGAAGAAGCATTTGTACAAATGATGAATGACAAAGCAAAAGAACTAGGAATGAATGACACAACATTTAAAAATTGCCATGGATTAGATGAAGATGGTCATGTGACTTCTAGTTATGATATCAGCTTAATGTCTAGAGAATTATTAAAAAATCATCCAGACATCACCAAATATACAACTATTTGGACAGATTCCTTGCGTGATGGGAAATCACAATTAGCAAATACCAACAAACTAATTAGAACTTATAAAGGGGCAACAGGACTAAAAACAGGTTCTACATCCTTAGCACTATATAATTTATCTGCAAGCGCTACACGTGACGATTTATCCTTAATTGCTGTTATCATGAAAGCACCTTCTACAAAGGTAAGATTTGCAGAAGCACAAAAACTTTTAGACTATGGATTTAACACATATTCTTTTAAACAATTTGCTAAAAAGCAAGAGGTTGCTCAAACTGTGACAGTAAATAAAGGAGTAAAACGAGCCATAGAAATTGTATTTGAAGAAGATGCAGGAGTTTTGTTAGAAAAAGGAAAAGATAAACAAGTGGAACAAACAATAACATTAGATGATAACATAAAAGCGCCAATTACAGCTGGTCAAAAAGTAGGAGAGGCTACTTATTCTTTAGATGGAAAACTCCTTACAACAGTTAATTTAGTAGCAAAAGAAAGCGTAGAAAAAATCAATTTATTTACCATGACAAAAGAAATAGTATATAAATGGATAGATTTATTAAGAACATAAAGCAAAAAAGATTCTCCCAAATAAAAAAGAGGGGGAATCTTTATTTTAGATATTATTTGATAGATAATAAAGCAACAGATACTGTTTCGCCATCAGATTCTGCAAGTATTTTAACACTATGACCAGAATCATTTCTAAATTTTAAATCATAACTACCATAAGCAACTGCTGCATCTTTACCAGCTTGTACATAAGGTACTTTATTACTATGTTCATGTCTTTCTGTTACAACTAAACTTGGAACAGCCAAAAGAGCGTTATATAAAGTCGTACTAATTTGACAATTTCCACCACCAAGTCCTTTTTTCTTTTGTCCTTTGTTATCAAAAATATCAGCCTTTTGATATCCTTTAGCAGTAGTTGCAGGACCTACTGTATTACAAAATGAAAAAGTAGCACCATTTTCTACAATTGTACCATTTAAAGCTTGACAAGTGATATTAATGTTATTTTGTCTGCTACTATCTTTGGTATAAATTTTGGTAGAAAAATTAGCAATAGTTTCTTCCACAGGTTGAGGTGTGGTTACTCCTTTTGTTACCACATTTGGAGTATTATTTGTATCCTCTGGAGATGTATTTGCATTTTCTTGAGGAGTACTTGTGTTAGTAAGATTTTCAGTATTAGTATTTTCTATATGATTAGATTGAGAAGTTCTGGTTGCTTCATAATTTTCTCCATTTTGAGAATTGTTATTATTCCAGAAAAAGAAAACAGTAAATCCGACAATAACAGCTAAAATAACAATAGTTAATATCCATTTATTTTTTTTCAATTTAATCACCCAAATTAGTATTTACCATATTTAGAAAATTATACAAAACATTGATACATAAATGGCAATTTAATCAAAAATGTGAAACAAAATTAAAAAAAAATAACAAAAATGTTTCACAGTTACAAGCATGGGCAATTTGCAAAATTATGTAAAATAGTATATAATATTTATATAAAATTGCATCATATGCAATGCTGAAAATGTGTAGTACTTATAACAAGGCTACTTAAATAATTTTAAGGAGGGAAAACATGAAAACTTAGAAGATTTCGTTAATAGAACAAAACGTAAATTGAAAATTGAATATGGAATAAAAAATTGTGTTTCAAGAAAAGGAGATATATCATGAAGATTAACAAGTCTATTTTAATCGCTATTGCAGCAATTGTAGCATCTATTATCGTAATAATTGTAGGAATCAATTCTATAACAGCAAATGCTATTGCTTATGCAGAGAAAGTAACAGATGCAAAGTCAGCAATTAAAGTTCAAGAAAAGCGGAGAGCGGATTTGCTTCCAACCTTAGCCGATGCTATCAAATCATATGACAAACATGAATATGAAACTCTCATGGATGTTATTAATACACGTAGAACTATATCAGATGATATGATGAATGAAGTCAATAATATCATAAATGCTGTGTTAGAGGACTATCCTCAACTTAGTAGTCAAGATAATTATAAAGAGTTCATGAAAGAATCATCTATAACAGAAAATAAAATAGCAGAAACGAGAGAATCCTATAATAAAGCAGTGGGGAGATATAATACCTATACACTAAATCCAATTAACAAATTCTTTCTTTCCTTAACAGGCTATGAAAGAATAGAATTTCAGAAACTTGATTATGAGGTTTCTGAGGATGCACCTCAAAACCTCTTTGATTAGAGGATAACACAATGGAAATTAAAAAAAGAGAGATTATAGCAAGTATTGTAATCGTTAGTGTAATGCTAATAATTGGTTTTTATATTAGTGGAAAAATACAACAACATATGCTTGAAAAATATCAAGAATATGACTCTGCCGTTCAAATTGATTCTGAGGAAGAATTATTCCGGTATGGAATGAAAACAAATATTGGAAATGCATTTGTATACGGGAATTTGGAAACATTAGATCCTGTTAATTTTCCCGAAATAGAAGGAAAATATTCTTACATAAAAAAAGAAGAACAAGAATATAGAATGCACACCAGAACTGTGACAGAGACATATACGGGTTCTGATGGGAAAACACATACCAGAACAAAGATAGAACAGTATTGGACTTGGGATACAATGAGAACATATAAGAAAACGGCAACAAAAATTTCATTTTTAAATGTTGAGTTTGAGTATGATAAAATTCCATTTCCATCAAGTGGTTACATTAAAACAATAAGTACAGGATACCATAAGAGAAATGTATATTATGGCACAGCTACAAGTTTTCAGGGTACAATTTTTACTTCTCTGAAAGATGAAACTATTAACGAAACTTCATTTTACAATAATCAAACTATCGAAGAAACCATAGAATACCTAGAAAGAGGACATGAAATTGTAATTTTTTGGGTAGTGTGGGCTATACTAATAGTACTAGTAGTAATCGGTTTTTACTATTTAGAAAATAGATGGTTAGATTAAGTACTACAAAAAAGCAAGTCAAAGGATTTTATATAAAAGTCCTTGGCTTGCTTTTTCCATCATATAGATTACATATTATAAAATAGAAACATCAAGAAAATATCATTATTAAAAATAAACATAATTGGACATATTATTATTGCCAAAAAGAAATAAGTAATGTATAATAATTATGTAACTATATAGTATACTGCTGATATAGGAGGTCATAAATATGGCAGAAAAATTTATAAAATCCGAAACATGGTTGCGGAACAAAACACATGTAACATGTTATGTACCAGTACCAGACGTAGATTCAAATCCGGAGACTGCTGCCGCGATGGGAAAATGTAAATCTGAAAAGAAAGAAAACATCATGAAATTTGCTGAAGAAATGCTTTTTCCACAATATTTTAGGGCAATGAAAAAAATTATCACACAATATGAACAATCTCAAATGCCATTAAGATATTTAAAAGGGCAAGAAATAATAATACTACCATTGTTTGAAATTACAACGGGAGCTTTCTGTGAAAATGGAAATATCTTGATTGATAATAATACTTGTATAGGAGCTAGAAGAGCACCTGGAGAACTTGTTATAGGGCATGAAATAGGACATAAATTATTACGAGTCAAAAAAACTAAAGAAGTTAAGGAATTAATGGCAAGAAGAGTACCAGTAAATCGCTATCTAGTAGAAGAAATTTTAGCAGAATTAACAGGAGAAATTGTTTCTGAGCAGGAGTCGGAAGAATTCTTTTGGCTGGACAGTAACACAAAGAACGAAATTAAGCAGGCTATATTAAAGCTTGCTTGCAATTAAGGTCTTGAGTTAACAGACACTCTTTTATATAAAGGGTGTCTGTTAAGCTATAAAATATAATTTTAAAAGTTGACAATTTTACAAAATAAAAGTATAATAAAAATGTAACAAAAAAGAAAGAGGGATAAATATGCTTGCAAAATATTGGAAAAAAATAGGAATGTTAATATTAATAATAGCATGTATCTTTAATATTATGTGGAAGTTAATAAATAAACTTTCTTTAGACACAGAAATGATATCTTCTGCAGAATATGTTTATCAGGAACAAAAAAGTGAAAATAATGAAAAATAATACTTGAAAAAATAAAAAAAATATGATATGATAAAAAACAGTCATATTATTCAAGAAAAAAGAAAGAGGTGAACTTGAAAATGAAAGAAGGAATACATCCAAATTACAACCAAACAACTATCACATGTGCTTGTGGAAATGTATTAGAAGTTGGTTCAACAAAAAAAGATATAAAAGTAGACGTATGTTCTAAATGTCATCCATTCTGGACAGGAAATCTAAGACAAGAAACAGTTGGAGGTAGAGCAGATAAATTTAAGAAAAAATACGGTCTTGCATAAAAAGAAAGTAGCGATATTTAATCAGCTACTTTTTTTATAGCTAATATTGCCAAGGGGACGTTCCTTTTTGGCAACTTATATTTTTAAAATAAAAGTTAATATATTAATATTTTAGACAAAAACTTAACTGTGGCATAACAATCCGGGTCTTTGTCTGCCAATATTAATATATTAACTTTTTTGAATAAAGTAAGATATAAAAGTTGCCAAAAAGGAACGTCCCCTTGGCAATATTAGCTATTCTTTAATAATTTTTCAATATCATGCTCTGTAATGTAATCATATACATTCAATTTAATAAATTTTCCTGAAAGAGGAAGTCCAATAAATCCTTTTGGAGTCAAAAATACAGGATAATTAAAAGAAGGAATAAATAATTCCACATTGCCATTATCATTAGAATCATATCCATAAGCAATTTCAACAAATTTTCCGAATTCATTTTTTGTAAAAAATTGGACAAAAGGTCTAAAAACATTATTCATATCCATAATTTCATAAGTTGCTATATAAACATTACTAAAAGTAATCCCTTCTAGAATAAATTTTTTCACAAATTTAATATCCAACAAAGATTGCACTCTTGCTTTTTCTGGCATATAATCATAATCTGGCAAATTTTTAATAGGCACTAAGCTATTATCTTCTAAGAAATAAGGATTATAGGTATTGCCTAATTGAAAATCAAGATATTTTCTCATTTCTAAAATTGCCCATAAAGATATTAAATCATAATTATATTTTTTCTTTTTATTATAATCTTGTAAATCTTGTACATTTAAATTTTCAAAATAATCATAATCTACCTCACCTGAGATATGTGCTTTTCTATACAAATCTTCTACATGAGAAGAATAATACTTTTTTGCAGTTTGACTTTTTAAAATAGAATCAAATTTCCCCATTAAAATCACCTTTATACATATATTCTTATATTTATTATAAAACATTATATCACAATTTTTTAGGGATATACAAGATAAATTTTTTACAAAAACTGTACAAAAATTATTTATAATTACAATTACTTTTATGATAGAAATTAAAAACGAGTTATTTTAGGATTTTTTTAATATTAAAAAGAATGATATCGTTAAGATTTATATAAATTTAAAATATCATTGCTTTATTTTATAAGTTTTTAATATTTTATAAAGAGATTAAAAGGTATATGAAATTATTAAAAAATATGATAAAATAAAAAATAAATGAAAAAAGTAAGTTATAAAGATTTTTTGGGTAAGAAAGTCAAAGTTGTTATGGATAGACCAATGGGTTCAAAGCATCCTAAATGGAATTTCATATATCCAATTAATTATGGGTATGTTCCGAATACAATTAGTGGAGATGGTGAAGAATTAGATGCATATATAGTAGGAATATTTGAACCAGTAGAAGAATATGAAGGAAAATGTATAGCTGCAATACATAGATTGGATGATGATGACGATAAATTAGTGATTGCTCCTGAAGAAAGGATATATACTAAACAACAAATTGAGGCATTAGTAGAATTTCAAGAAAGATTTTTTGAACATGAGATTATTGAAGAAATACATAATATAAAAGATAAAGGAGAAGAAAGATAAGATGAAATATAAATACATATTTTTTGATTGGGGATATACATTAATCAGTAAATTTGAAAATGTTGATGATAAAATAAATAATATATTAGAAAAATATAATTTAAAATGGGATGATATATTTAGAAAATGGAAAAACTATCAAATTTTAAATTCTCTAGGAAAGGTTACAGAAAGAGAAATATATAAAGATTTATCATCAATCTTAAATATAGCAGAAGAAGATTTAGAAAAAATCGATATGCTATTATTAGAATCTCATATTTTAGATGACGAGACAAGAGAGACTATTGTTAAATTATATGAAAAAGGTTATTATTTAGGAATTATAAGTAATAATTCTATTAGGAATGTTGAATATATTTTAAAACGTGAAGATGTAAGAAAATATTTTAAAAAAGTAGTTATTTCAGAAGAAGTAAAAGAAAGAAAACCAAATTTAAAAGTATATATGAAAGCATTTGAAGAAATTCCAAAAGAAGAATATAATAAAATTGCATTTGTAAGTGATGAGCTACTAGAAGATTTATTAGGAGTAAAAGTATTAGGTGTAAAGACTATATGGTATGAGCAAAATATAAATAACAAATGGAAGAAAAAAGAAGAAGCTTTAATAGAGCCAGATTATAAAATAAGATCAATGAAAGAATTATTAGATATTATTTAATGAAATACTACAGATTTCTTATATAAAAAATTTGTTATCAAAAAGTCTACTAATGCAGCATAAAAAAATAGTGTATTAGACATTTATGTAAGAAAAGCGTGATATAAAAATTAACCGATAAAATATGGAGTTTAGCAAGAAAAGTGCTGAACTCTTTTTTGATTGATTGTAACAGATATATTTACAAGAAAAACACGTCTCATAAATTTAAAGTATGAATTTAGAGTAGATAAAATCTGCTTTTAATTTTAAACGAAATCTATCACAAAAGCAATTTTAACTGTTCACATAAAATATTTATAAAATTTTTGCGACCACAGTTGCAAAAAGTGACAAAATGTAATAAAATGTTACTGTTCAAAATGAAAAAGGAGAGAAAAAATTTGGAAATAAATGAGGAAATAAAAATACAACAAAAATACATGGAAAAAGTAAAACAATTATCTCGGAAACAAAGAAAAAAAATACCACATTTTAACAATGGGATGTCAATTAAATGAAAATGACTCCGAAAAGTTATGTGGTATGTTAGAAAAAATGGGATATGATAAAACAGAAGATACCAAACAAGCAGATATCGTTCTATTTAATACTTGTTGCGTCAGAGAAAATGCAGAAGATAAACTTTTTGGAAAACTAGGAGAACTAAAAAAAATAAAAGAAGAAAAAGGGATTATTATTGCAATTGGTGGATGTATGATGCAAGAAAAACATATTACAGACAAAATAAAAGAAAGTTATCCTTTTGTAGATATTTTATTTGGTACACATACCTTACATCGTTTCCCAGAAGATTTATATCAGGCATTACAAGAAAAAAGAAAACAAGAAGATATTATAGATATTGATGGGGAAATTCATGAAGGATTACCAATCAAAAGAGAAAGTAGCATAAAGGCATCTGTTACTATTATGAATGGATGTAACAATTTTTGCAGTTATTGTATTGTACCATATGTACGTGGAAGAGAAAGAAGTAGAAAACCAAGAGCTATTATAGAAGAAGTAAAAGAGCTTGCAAAACAAGGCTATCAAGAAATTACCTTATTAGGTCAAAATGTGAATTCTTATTTAAGAGTAGAAAAAGAAAAACAAATTCCATTTGAAGAATATGAAGGAGTAAACTCTTTTGCCACTTTATTAAGAGCCATTAACAAAATAGAGGGAATACAAAGAATACGTTTTGTATCTCCACATCCAAAAGATTTTACTGATGATGTTATTCAAGCCATTGCAGATTGCGAAAAAGTTTGTAAATTAATTCATTTACCGCTTCAATCTGGAAATACAAAAGTATTGAAAGAAATGAACCGAAAATATACCAAAGAACAATATTTGAATTTAGTTGAAAAGATGAAAAATAAAATCCCAAATCTAACACTTTCTACAGATATTATTGTAGGATTCCCAGGAGAAACAGAAGAAGAATTTAAAGACACTTTAGATGTTGTAGAAAAAGTAAAATTTGAACAAGTATATATGTTTATCTATTCTAGAAGGATAGGAACTCCAGGAGATAAAATGGAAAACCAAATTCCAGAGGAGATAAAACATCAAAGATTTAATAGGCTAAAAGCTTTAGTAGAAAGTCAAATAGAAGAAAATAATCAAAAATATATAGGAACAACCCAAAAAGTTCTAGTAGAAGGAGAAAGCAAAAATAACAGTAAAATGCTAACAGGAAGAACTGATAGTAATAAAGTAGTTATTTTTGAAGGACCAAAAGAGTGGATAGGTACCATGCAAGATTTAAAAATCGTATCAGAACATATGTGGTATCTAAAAGGTGAAAAATAAGCAAAAGAAAAGGAAGGAATGTAAGTAAAGATGGAAACAAATGAAATTAATCAAGAAAATGTGAAAGCATTAGTAAAATTAGGAATAGATGTAAAAGATATTGCCAATATCTATGTTGTAGTAACACAAAAAGGACAAGACATATCAAAACAAAAATTTATTGAAAATCTAACACAAATATTAAAATATTTTCAAACAAGAAATCAGGATATTAATGATGAAACACAGGAAGCTATTTACAAAGAAGATGTAATTCACATGATTCAAAAAAACAAAAAGTTAATTGCATTAGATATTAACAAAAAAATAAAACCAATTTGCCAAACATTAGACAGCTATTATTTTATGACGGCAAGTGATACAAACAAACTGATTAAAAAAAATCCCAATATTTTTAATATAAGTCTATTAGATTTAGAAATATATGCAACCTTTTTATCCTGCTTTGCTATCAAAATAGAAAATACAATTGTAAATTTGTTGGAGTATATTGTGAAAGGGCATAGTGAATTATTAAATCATGATGTACAAGAAATTTATCAAAGATTATGTTATATCCAAAAAACATCAAATAGCATGTTAGTAACATTAGAAGATTTTAGCAATTTACAAAATGTGAAATTTATATACCAAGGAAAAGAAATTTTAGATGAAAAGTTAAAAGAAACATATGAATTACCTAAATATGAAGGGGAAGATTTTAATACATATAAAGAAAAGATGATGCAAAAGGAGGACAGTTTATGGCAGAATATTCGCCAATGATGCAAAAATATTTAGAAACAAAGGAGCAATATAAAGATTGTATCTTGTTCTATCGTTTAGGGGATTTTTATGAAATGTTTTTTGATGATGCCATATTAGTATCCAGAGAACTAGAAATCACATTAACAGGAAAAGATTGTGGGCAAGAAGAACGTGCACCAATGGCAGGTGTACCATATCATGCAGCAGAAAGCTATATTGCAAAATTAATAGCAAAAGGATATAAAGTAGCAATTTGTGAACAATTAGAGGACCCAAAAACAGCAAAAGGAATTGTAAAAAGAGGAGTTATTAGAGTAGTCACACCAGGAACCATTGTAGATAGCAACATGTTAGAAGAAAGAAAAAACAATTTTATCATGTCTATTTTCAAAACAGGAATCTATTTTGGAATTAGTGTATGTGACATTTCAACAGGAGAATTTTATGCAGCAGAAATAAAAGATAATCATAATTTCCCACAATTATTAGACGAAATTGCAAGATATACACCATCTGAATTAGTTGTTAATTCCATGATGGGAGATTGCACAGAAGAAATCAATAAAATAAAAGAAAGGTTTGATTTATACATAACCAATTTTAATGATTCATTTTTCAAAGAAGATACGAGTGAATTAAACAAGAATTTTCAATTTGTGGATAGTACCGGAAAAGAAATATCCAATATAGAAAACAAAAATATTGCAGTACCAAGTATCAATGCTTTAGTAGAATACATTACACAAACACAAAAAACAACATTAGGTCATATTAACAAAATTACTGTTTATCAAATTTCAAGATATATGTCTTTAGATATCAATGCTAGAAGAAACTTAGAAATTACAGAAAAAATGAGAGATAAAAGCAAAAAAGGAACTTTGCTTTGGGTACTAGACAAAACTGCCACTTCTATGGGAGGAAGACAATTAAGAAGATGGCTAAATGACCCATTAATTGATAGTTTAGAAATTAATAGAAGATTAAATGCAGTAAAAGAATTAAAAGAAAATATCATGCTAAGAGGAGATTTAGTAGAAGCTTTAAAAAAAGTGTATGATATCGAACGCTTAGCAGGAAAAATGGCGTATGGGAATGCCAATGCAAGAGATATGATAACTTTAAAAAATTCATTATACAAATTACCAGAAGTAAAACATGCACTTAGTAACTGTCAAACTGAATTATTAAAAGACATTAATGAAAATCTGGATGAATTACAAGATATCCATAAATTAATTGATAAGGCAATTGTAGATGACCCACCGATGACAATTAAAGAGGGAGGTATCATTAAATTAGGATATGACCCTGAAATTGATACTTTAAAAACAGCTCAAATAGAAGGCAAAAATTGGCTAATTCAATTAGAACTAGAAGAAAAAGAAAAAACAGGAATCAAAAACTTAAAAGTAGGATTTAATAAAGTATTTGGTTATTATTTGGAAGTTACGAAATCATTTTTAGACCAAGTACCAGAAAGATACATTAGAAAACAAACATTAACTAATGCAGAAAGATATATTACAGAAGAATTAAAAAACCTAGAAAATCAAATTCTAGGAGCAGAAGAAAGAGTAGTTAATTTAGAATATAATGCTTTTACACAAATTAGAGAAGAAATTGCAAAAAATATTCGTAGATTGCAAAAAACAAGTGAAGCGGTAGCTAGTCTAGATGTATTAGTATCTTTTGCAACAGTAGCAGAAGATATGAATTATTGTATGCCAGAAGTAAACAATTTAGGAGTTATTGATATCCAAAACGGAAGACATCCTGTTATTGAAAAAATGCTAGGAGCAGGAGCATTTGTTGCAAATGATACCTATTTAGATAAAGAAGAAAATAGGCTATCTATTATAACAGGTCCTAATATGGCAGGAAAATCCACCTATATGAGGCAAGTAGCATTAATTACACTAATGGCACAAGTAGGAAGTTTTGTACCAGCAGATAAAGCTCAAATAGGAGTTGTAGATAAAATATTTACAAGGGTAGGAGCATCTGATGATTTAAGTATGGGACAAAGTACTTTTATGGTAGAAATGATGGAAGTAGCTACTATTTTAAAAGAAGCAACACCCAATAGTTTAATTATTTTAGATGAAATTGGTAGAGGAACCTCTACTTATGATGGATTATCTATTGCATGGGCAGTTGCAGAATTTATTGCTGACAAAGAAAAATGCGGAGCAAAAACTCTATTTGCTACACACTATCATGAATTAACACAATTAGAAGAAAAATTAGAAGGAATCAAAAATTATTCTATTGCAGTCAAAGAAAAAGGAGAAGATATTATCTTTTTAAGAAAAATTGTAAGAGGCGGTACAGATGAGAGCTATGGAATTCATGTTGCAAAACTGGCAGGTGTGCCTAAAGCAGTAACTAGCAGAGCAAATGAAATTTTAAGAACATTAGAAAGAAAAAGCATTTTATCAGAAAAGAAACAAGAAAAACAAGATAAAAAACAAGTGCAAGGTCAATTTGATATGTTTAATTACAAAATTGCAGAAATAGCACATGAAATTGATAAAATTAATTTAGATGAATTAACACCAATTGATGCTTTAAATACGCTAGTAAAAATAAAAGAGAAAATGGGATAGAAAAAGATAAAAGGGGAAAAGGTGAAGTGAAGAAAATTTATATTGTTTTAACATATACAGGAACCATGATATCTAAAATAATAAAAAGCTATACAAAAGATGAATTTTCACATGTATCTATCGCATTAGATATAGAATTAAAACATATGTATAGTTTTGGAAGGCTAAACCCATATACACCACTCTGGGCTGGATTTGTACAAGAATATATTCATAAGGGAACTTTCAAAAGATTTTATAAAACAACTGCAAAAATATATGCACTTGAAGTAACAGACGAACAATATGAAAAAATAGAAAATACTATTAAACAAATAGAAAGAGAAAAAAAGAAATATAAATTTAATATTATTGGATTATTTGCAGTCGGATTTCATATAAAAATACAGAAAAAATACACATTTTATTGTGCCGAATTTGTCAAATATCTCTTAGAAAAAGCGGGCATAAAAACAAATTTGCCAGAGATTGTAAGACCAGAGGATTTTAAAAAATTAGAAGGATTACAAGAAATCTATCATGGACTTTTGAGAAAATATCAATCACCAAAACTATTAACATCAGAACTAAAAATTAAATAATTTTTCGAGTAAAAAAGTTTTTCCTCTCACTTGAAAGTGAGAGGTTTTCTTTTTATGACAAAAGTTTTTTATCATGCCAATTTTATTCCAAAAAATAGAAAAAAAGAAAAAATTTGCTAACATACAAAATAAAAAAAATTCTCATACTAGAAATGAAAAACAAAAAAGGAGGAAATTTTTTATGAAAAAAATAATTAGCATAATATCCATATTACTTATTTTATTATTCACTGTATTTTCCATCAAAAGTTATGCAGCACCATTAGGAGGAATTGATATACAAACAGATAAAACAACAGTACGTCCAGGAGAAGAAGTAAAAGTAATGATAGAATTCGGACAAGATTTAGGTGCTTATACATTTGATATTGCTTATGATAATAACATCTTTGAATATGTTTCAGCAGAAGGAGGAACTGCCAATGATACATCTACAAAAGTAAGAGTAACATTTTATGATTCAACAGGAGGAACCAGTCCTAGAACAAATATGAGTGTAACATTTAGAGCAAAAGCAGATATCACGACATCAAATCCAACTGAATTCAGTGTAACAGCAGAAGGTTTAGCAAATGCAGATGCCTCTGTTAGTTATGATGACATTACCATACCTATTGTCAAAAATGTAACAGTGGAACCAGAATATATTGATTATACATTAAAATTAGAGCATACAGGGGAAATCATTAAAGGGGAAGCAAAAGAAATGACATTATCTTATTCTTCACCAATGGGGAAATACTATGAGCATGCAAGACTTATTGCAGAAGCAACAACGCCAGGAACAGGAAATGTAACATTAATAGGAAAAGATCAAGCACAATTAGACCATGATATTATACAAAGTGGATGGGGAGATGCGCAAGGGTATAAAATTGGAGGAAAAGATGTTTCTCAAGTTTTAAATGTAAATGCGACCTTTAGTGAAGCAGGAGATTATAGCATTACTTTAAAATTAATTGATAGAGATAACTCTGATAACGTTATTGCAGAAGAAACATTCCAATTTACAGTATTAGAAACTGCAACAACACCTACACCACCAGAAAACACAAATCCGGGCGAAAATGAAGAAACAACAGTTCCGCTACCTGAAGAAACACCAACTACTCCAGAAGTAGAAATGACACCAGAAAATGAAGAAGAAGAACAATTGCCAGCTCAATTACCAAAAACAGGTATTAACACTTATCTTCCAATAGCATTTATGATAATACTATTAGTCATATCTATATGGTATTTTAACCAAAAAGCAAAAAACAAACAAAAATAAACACATAATTTTTAGAAAACGTTACTAATTCACTAAGATACTAACAATTTATAAAAACCTAATATATAGCTATTTTTAATCAAAACATAGCTGGTGCTTAACAATCCGGGTCTTGATTTTCAAATAGCTATATATCAGGTTTTTTAATCTAACTTTAATATATAATAAAAAGAAAGTTGTAACTAGAAAGCACGAGGAGGAAAAGCAAATGACAAAAAAAGTTCGCTTAGTAATAAGTATTACTTTGTTAACAATACTACTCGGAATTTTGATAATGATAATATGGAATATTTATGAAGAAAAAAAGATACAAAATAGAAGTGAAAGTCTAAAAGAAAATATACAGGTAAGTAAGACAAATACTACAATAGAAGATACAAAAATATCCACAAAAGAAATGCTACTACAAAATGCAAAACATCCTTTAGAAAGTGAAGTACCAAAAGAATGGAAAGGATATGATGTCATTGCGAAATTAGAAATTCCAACCATTCAACTGGAAACCTATATTTTAAAAAATTATTCAGAACAAGCTTTGCAAGTATCAGTTGTTAAATTCTGGGGAACTGAACCAAATGAAATAGGAAATTTTTGTGTAGTCGGACATAATTTTCAAAACAACAATATGTTTAAAAACTTATATAAATTAAAAATAGGAGACACCCTATTTATTTCTGATAATGAAAATGGAAAAATTGAGTATAAAGTAAATGATATTTATACAGTTTTTCCAGAACAGACAAAATGTTTATCACAAAAAACAAATGGAAAAATAGAAACCACATTAATCACTTGTACAAAAGATTCCAAAGAAAGAATTATTGTAAAAGCAAGTCCTGAGGAAGGATATGAACAAAAATGAAATTTTTACAAAAATACAAATATTTTATTCTATGTAGTGTATTAGTCATCTTGTTTTTCAGTATGATGTTTTTTACACATGCCTCTGAAAAGCAAAGTAAGGATATTGAAATCTTTCCGAGTACCTATCAACCTTATTTGCAAGAATTAAAAAACAAACATCCTAATTGGAGTTTTACAGCCCTATATACGAATTTGGATTGGAATTATGTAATAGAACAAGAAAACATATTTGGAAAAAATTTAGTACCTAAAAACTATTCCGATAATTGGAAAAATACAAAACCAGGAGAATATAATGTAGAAGTAGATGCTGGATGGGTAGATGCATCCAAAAAAGCAGTAGAATATTGTATGGACCCAAGAAACTTTTTAAATGAAGTTAGAATTTTTCAATTTGAGACATTGTCTTATGATAGTAATATGAGTCAAATAGAAGGAATTGAAAAAATATTATATGGAACAGAATTTTATAGGCAAAAAGTAAGCTATCTGGATAGCAACCGGAAATAATTACAATATGGAAGAAACTTATGCTGATTTAATATTAAAAGCAGCAATTACCTCCAAGGTAAGCCCTTATCATTTAGCATCCCGTATCAAACAAGAAGTAGGACCATTCTTATCTCACAGTTCTATTAGCGGAACAGTAGAAGGATTTAAGGGATTATATAATTTTTATAATATTGGTGCTACAAGTTCAGCAGAGCCAATGGGAGCGATTATCAATGGATTAAAATATGCAAGAGATGGAAAAGGTGCTAGTCAAGAAACAAAAAATAAATACCTAATTCCATGGGATAATAAAGAAAAAGCTATTACAGGTGGAGGAATTTTTATTGGTTCTAGTTATATCAATGTAGGACAAAATACAGTTTATTTTCAAAAATTTCATGTAACAGATACAAAAGGAGGAGAACTATTTTGGCATCAATACATGACAAATGTTTTAGCACCATATAGTGAATCAAAATCGATTTATCAAGGATATAAAAATAATGGATTAATAGATTCCCCAATGCACTTTATTATTCCTATTTACAATAATATGCCTGAGATTGCAACAAGCAATCCTAATATTTTAGAATCAGATTATCAAACAGATAATACAACTGTATATTCTAATGGCTCAAAAGTGAATATCAGGACAGGTCCAAGTACCTCTTATGAGGTCATTACACAAGTAAATCAATGGGATAAAATGACAAGAATAGGAAAAGGTATTCAAAATGGAGAAAAATGGGACAAAGTAAAATTAGAAAATGGAATCATTGGATATATTTTTCAAAACTATGTAACAGAAACCGCTCCTATTATGCCAATTGAACAAATCCATTTAAAAATAGACAATCCAATAATTTCTAAAGGGGAAAAGGCGAAAATAGAGATAGAAATCCTTCCAGTAGAAGCAAAGGATAATAAAATACAATGGTCTTCTAGTGATTCTTCTATTGTCATGGTAGATAATTTAGGGAATATCACAGCACTACGTGCAGGAACAGCTGTTATTACAGCAAAAGCAGAAGGTAGCGATGTAAAGGGAACAATATCTATTCAGGTAACAAGTAAAGTAACAGGAATAGAATTAGAAGAAAGCGAAATTTATCTTTCTGTGGGAGAAACTTATTCTTTAAATGCTAAAGTACAACCAGAAGATGCGGATAACCCTAATATCCTATATAAAGTAGAAAATGAGGATGTGCTTACAATAAATGAAAATGGAATAATTACAGCTCTCATAGAAGGAAATAGCAAAATACAAGTTATTTCAGAAGAAAATAATAATATCCAAACAGAATGTCATGTTATTGTAACAAGAAATTTAGGGGAAAATGAAATTATTTTTCAAGAACCACTAAAACATCAAGAAATCTATATAACAGGAATTCCTGACAACAACAATACGGTTTCAGAAATAAAGAAAAATATCATAACCAATTTAGAAACAGAAATCGTAAATAGTAAAAATGAAGCTTTGTCAAATGAAGATAAAGTAGGAACCAACTGTAAACTACAAATAAAAGAAAACGAAAATTTATTAAAAAGTTATGAATTTATTTTATATGGAGATGTCAATGGAGATGGAAGAATAAATAGTGTGGATTTATTAGTTTTACAAAGACATATTCTAGAACTTCAATTCCTAGAACCTATTTACCAAAAGGCCGGAAATATCAATAAAAATGGAAAGAAACCAACATCTGTTGATTTATTACTAATACAAAGACATATTTTGGGGCTAAAAACAATAGAGCAATAAAAAAGAATAGTTTGCAAAGAATAATATGTTACAATTCACAGTAAATAAGTTAATAATTCAGAAAAGCCTGATATATAGCTATTTTTAATCAAAACATAGCTGGGGCGTAACAATCCGGGTCTTGATTTTCAAATATCTATATATCAGGCTTTTCTAATATTATATAAAACGGCTGTGAATTGCAACAATAATATTAATAACAATTAATAAAAACCTGATATATAGCTATTTTTAATCAAAACATAGCTGGGGTGTAACAATCTGGGTCTTGATTTTCAAATAGCTATATATCAGATTTTCTAATATCATAATAAGACAATTATGAATTCCAACAAAAATCAATGTATGTGTTTAGAGCAAAGTAAGAAAGGAATGAATTTTAAAATGAAAAAATATAAAATTATAGTATTAACCTTAAGTTTTATTGTACTTTCTTTTTCTAATAGTATTGCAGCAAGTGCGAAAGTAACAGCAACCACTACAAAAAACAATATAAAATTAGAAGAGGAAACCCAAATCAATATTTTGATACAAGGTAGTAAATGTGCTGCATATAACCTAGAAATCTATTTTGATGATACGAAAGTGGAATATATTAAGCAAGATGAAAATACTTCTATTAGCGGAAATAAAGTAACAAAAGTTTGGTATGATGAAACTGGCGGACTAAATGAAATAGACGGCATTATTGCAAATTTTAAATGGAAAGCCATAGGAGAAGGTATTTGTAATTTTGTATTAAATGGAGAATTTTATGATGCAAATGGAAATGAAATAGAAACAGAGTTTCAAAATGTTACGATTTCCATTGGAGAAGATAACAATGTTAGTACAAGTACAACAGAAGCGGAGGAAATAAATGCAAATTTAGAAAACCTAGCGATAGAAAATGTATTATTAACACCACCATTTGATGCTAATATAACTAATTATAAGGCAGAAATTTCTAATGCAACAGAAGATATAAAAATATTAGCAGTACCACAAAACGATAAGAATACAGTTAATGTCATAGGAAATAAAGATTTAAAAGAAGGGAACAATACCATATCTATTACAGTTACCTCAAAAGGAGGAGAAACTCAAAAAATATATACAGTTGATGTTTATAAAAGAAATGCAGAAGAAGAAAAAACATATCAAGAAGAACAAGAAGCAAATCGAAACCAATTAAATAAAATTTATCAAGAACACCCAGAACTATTATCTACAACCAATAGTGTTCAGGAAGTGGAACAATCATCTAAACAAGAAGAATTAGAAAATGAGAATAAAGATTCAAAAAATTTCTATTGGAAGATGCTTTGGAACAGTGTAACTTTAATCATATTTGAAAAAGGTTAGATAAAACTAATCTTTTTTTAAGTGATAAGAAATATCACTTAAAAATACTATTTATACTGGAAAAATTTAATTTAAAAAATTTAAGAAAAAATAAATAAAAATGAAGAAAAAGAGAGAAAATAGAATTAATAAGGAGGTGAAAAAATGAAAAACACAATAAAATTAATCATGTTTTTCTTATTAATACTTACTATATTTTTAGTAATCCCAAATTTCAGTAATGCTCAAACACCTGTAACAGATGAAGAATCTTTAAATAATGCAATTTCAAGTGCAGATGTAGGAGCGACTGTCACTTTACAAAGCAATATAACAGTAACAAAACCTATTGTAATTGCTAAAGAAATGACCATTGATGGTAATGGATATACCATAACAGGTTCTAGTAGTTGGACATCAACATCAGGAAATCAAACTATGTTTACAGCACAATTCTCTGCTGCTAAATTGACACTAAAAAATATAAACTTACAAAATGGACCTAAATATGGTGTACAATCTTATGATGGTGCAACTGTAATACTAGATAATGTTTCTATTACAGGATTTAAATATGGAGCAGTTCTTGCAAATGGTGGTAATGTAGAAGTAAGAAATTTACATTTAGGATATAATGGTACAGGGGCTAATAATGGTATTGAAATAGACAAAGGAGCTGCTGCTACCAATAACCCAAGTTTAGTCATGAATGGTGTATTAACATCTGATACTAATGAAAATGTAGTTAGAGCTGCTGAAAATGGACATCTTACAGAATTCACAATAACCAATACACCTAATACAACCAATAAAGTTGCCGTTACAGGAGATAAAGTTGTTTTAACAGATGCTGCTGATAATGTTATCTCTGAAACTGCTTTACCAGAAAAGGCAACACCTAATACAGATTCGCAAAAAGTAATGATAACATTAATTGCAAATGACCAAACAAATAAAATTGTAGTAGATGCAGGTAAAACAATAACAGAAGATTTATTAAAATCACATGTAACATTACAAGGAAATATGGTAGTAGAGGGATTCTTTACAGATGCAGGATTTACAAATGCATTTGATTTTAATAATCCGTTAGATGCTGATACAACAATTTATGCAAAAATTTCTGAAGCAAAAACAGAACCAGAACCTGTAGTACCTGAACCAGAAACAGGAAAAGGTGAAAAAGACGAAACCCCAAAAACTGGTATAGAAAACTATTTAGGAATTGCTACTTTAGTAATGTTATTCTCAACAACAGTTATTATTTTAATGAAAAAAAAGGATAGAAGAGGATAGACAAAATGTCTATCCTTATTATCTTAGATAACAAGATTCTGGGGTACTTAGGCTGTAATCTTTGATTGCTAATGCCTGAGCCAGATTCTTATTATAATCTTAGGAGAGTTAAATGAAAAAGAATTTAAAGGCAAAAAACAAAGTATTATATTATTTAATCTTTCTGTTTTTTAGTTTCCTTATTATCATATCTGCTATATATATCATAGACTTTTTTTCATTAAAAAAAGAAGCGGAAGAAGAGAACAATTTATTAAATACCATAAAGATAGAGGAAAAACCAGAAAATATACAAGAAGAAATAAAAGAAGATATAAAAATGGAAGCAAATGAGGATACAAAAGAAGAAACAGAAAGAATGCTTCAGGTAAAAACACTTCAAGAAGAAAATTCAGATATAATTGGATGGATTGAAATAGAAGGGACCAGTATCAATTATCCTGTATTACAAGGTACGGATAATGAATATTATATGACACATAATTATAAAAAGGAAAAATCTAAAAATGGTTCTATTTTTTTAACAAAAGATTATGATTGGAAAGTGCCAAGTAGTAACTTATTAATGTATGGGCACAATTTAAAAAATGGCACCATGTTTCAAGAATTGTTAAAATATGAAAATAAAAAATTTTATCAAGAACATCCTGTTATTCGTTTTACCACAGAAAAGGAAGATGCAGAATATGAAATTATTTCTGCTTTTAAATCCAGGGTATATTATAAATCAGAAAAAAATGTATTTCGATATTATTATTTTGTAAATGCACCAACAGAAAAAGAGTATAATGAATTCGTAGAAAATGCGAAAAAAGCATCTTTGTATACCATAGATACAACTGCAACATATCCAGAACAATTAATTACTTTATCCACTTGTTCTTATCATGTAGAAGATGGTAGGTTTGCAGTTGTTGGTAAAAAAAGCTCTACTGTAAAGTAGCATTTTGCGACAGTAAATTCCCGACAGAAAATTTAGTGGCATTACTGCCAAATGATTTCCCTATGTACAAAGTATCAGAAGGCATAACAGGCAAAGCAATTGGAAATATACTTGTTCACATAGTGTCTCCTGTACTTGTCGTTTTGGATTACTTGATTTTGGATGAAAAAGGTACTTATAAAATATATTACCCATGGTTGTGGCTAATACTACCAGGTGCATATGTTTGTTTTGTCTATCTTTTTCATGCAAAAGGAGGTGTTTTTTACAGTATTGGTGGTTCTAGAGAATTTGCCTATTTCTTTTTAGATTATAAAGTGCTAGGCATAAAAGGAATTGTTTATTGGATTATAGGAATAGCAATATTTATCCTTACATTGGGATATTTGCTAATTGCCATTGACAAAAAGCTAGCTCGCAAAAAAAGCCATCCCCTAAATAGGGATAGAGTTTAAAAACAGAAAAATCCGACCAAATAAGAGTTGGATTTTTTTGTTTTCATCTATTTATTTTGACTTTTTCTATAATATGATGACAAAAATAACCATATTAATAAATACAAGGAAGAAATAGAAAAATATATGCTTTATCACCCGATGATTTAACATCAGGGGAAGACACTGAAGTAAAGACATCAAAAGTTATATGACTTATCAGAAATTTCCGTTTATAACGGATTCAGTTATGTTTCAGATATAGTAAAAACATATTGTTTAAAACAGAAGCAACAAGATAACAACAAAGACCGGTTAGTTTGGACTGTAAGCTCCTTGAATCATCATAAAGATGTTCAATACAAAATTTTTAAAAGTAAAGGAGCCGAAACATACAAAGAAGTTGTATCTTCTATAGATGATAAATGCGACTTTATCCAAATTGCTTCATGGTTTAGCATATCTGAAATGGATGAGCTAAAAAGTAAGTTTGAGAAAGATGCAGTGAAAGCGGCTATTGTTACGATTGTTCCTATGGAGTATCAAAGTAAAGACTTATATAATACTTTAAAGGGAAAAAATCTTCCAATTTACTGGGAAATAAATGAATGCGATTTTGATGATACTATATGTACTGTTGAAATTGCAGTCAGTAAATACGTAATACAGCCAGGAGATACTTTAAATACAATAGCCGAAAAGTATAATACTTCAGTAGAAGAATTACTAAAACAAAACCAAAACATCACAAATGCAAATATTATTTATGCAGGTGATTATTTGGTAATCAAATGAAAATTGAAAACTCTCATCACTCTAGATTGCTGAATAGGAATCTAATCCAGCTCGATAAGAGCTGGATTTTTTTCATAGAAAAGGAAAACTAATATTTACTTATGGATATCTTCAAAATAATCATAAAAATATGTTAAACTATAAAAGATACAAGTAAATACGATGTAGAATATATCCTCATTAAACAATAAGAAAGGAGAGATAACTAAAATCAAGAGATAATGCAGGAACAAAGTGTTTAATATAAAATTCAATAAGGAGAAAACAAAATGAGGAGAAGAAAATTTTTAGTACAGCAATCAGAAGCACCTATTGAAGTTTTAGAAACAACAATAAAAGATGTACAAACAAAACAAGAAGATATTGATACCATTACACTTGAATTTGTTTTTCAAAATGGAAGAAGGTTTTCAAAAAAATTTTACAAATACGATTTTGATTACCGAAAAATTTGGAAAAATAAAAGAAGTGGAGATGCAATAAGGCTAAAGGTTAAAGCAGGAAATATCATAGATATCTGTTAAGCCTAAATTTAGTTATTTTACAAAAAGCCAAAATTGGCAGGAGGAAGATAATATGGGACAGAATAATTGAACATTTTTTAAAATAGAGGTCACATTGTGACCTCTTAACCATACCTATTACATATGGCAAAAGCAGTGTGCCCTTTATATTAATGCGTACTGCTTTTAAAATTAAAACTTCTGTAACTTCATAATTTCAACAACTCTGTAAGGAGCACCATATACTTCAATGTGTGATTCACCATGATAAGGAATAAGTTGACTTTTGATTATGTGATGTATATTGCCAAAACCAGGCTTATGAGACCATAAACCATCAGCATTTTGCCTGATAAAATGAAAATCATTTTCTGCTTTAGAATAAGTCAGGGCAATTTTATAAGCATTTTCCTCTATCTTAGAATCAAAATTGCAACAATCAGCCTTAATTGACAAAACAGAACAATCTCTTTTTATCAATTTTATAAATAAGTCATCTCTAAAATAGTAGCTACCATCAACGCTATCATTCATAACATCACTATCATTAAAAGTAGCACAAATAGCACCAGGTGAATATACTGAATAATCTCTATCTTCAAACATACAATTTAAAGCATGTGCATAGCAGTTCCGATAGATAGAGAAATCCGTAACAAAGTTGGGTGGATAAGTTCCTATTGAGTTTAAAATTGCCATAAATTTTTCTGTCATGATATACCTCTTTCCATATAGTTACAAAAGATACTGCAAAAAAGCAATATCATATTAATAAGTTTCAAATAGTATTATATCATATTTACATAATAAACGCAAATGAAAGAGATGATAAAATAACTTGATACTATCTTCAGAAATTATGTGCATTGAAAAGTTTTTATTATTATGATAATATGTGAAAGAAAATTAGTTTAAGGAGAAAAAGATGTTAAAAGCATATAGTATAATAAAAAATTTAGATAAAAAAGCATGTGAAATAATTAGAAATGCAGGAATACAATTAGATATTTCAAATTCAGATAAAAGACCAGATAAAAATGAATTGGTTATATTATTAAATGAATATGATATCCTTATAATCGGAATAGAAGATAAATTCACAAAAGATATGTTACCAATAACAACAAAGGAAAAAATAATAGCAACATTATCTGTTGGATTAGATCATATAGATAAAGTATTCCTAGAAAATGATAAAATCAAAATAATTAACTGCCAAAATTCAAATGTTATATCAGTAGCAGAGCATATATTTGCATTAATATTAGGATTAAAAAAGAGAATTATAGAAGCAAATGATATTTCATTAAAAGGCGAAAATAGAAGAAATTTATCTATGAGAAGTAATGACATAACTGGTAGTACACTTGGAATCATTGGTGCTGGGAAAATTTCTCATGAAGTAATACGAATGTCGAAATCATTTAATATGAACATTATTTGTAATACATTAAATCCAGAAAAACATCAAGATTTAATAAAACAAGGAATTAAATTCGTGTCTTTAGATGAAGTGTTATCAAATGCTGATATTATAACAATTAACATACCTTTAACTGAAGAAAATAAAAATTTAATTTCTAAAGATAAAATTAAACTAATGAAAAAAACAGCCACCTTCATAAATACTTCAAGGGGAGAACTTGTAGATATGTCTGAATTAATTAAGTATGCTGATGAAAATAAGACATTTAATGTTGGTTTAGATATTGATGCCGAAAATTATAAAGATATTTTAAACATAAAAAGAAATAATGTAATCGTAACACCACATATAGCAGGAGTAACAATGGAAGCAGTGGCAAGAATGGATGTAGAAGTGGCAAACTTATTAGTGAAATATGAAAGGAAAATAAAGTAATGAAAAATATAGTGATAATAGGAGTAGGAAGAGCAGGAAAAACAACATATATTAGTACATGGATTAGGTCAAACAGAAAAAAGTTGGGATAAGATTATAGAAGAATTAGATAAAAGTAATATAAAAGCAGAAAATCCAAATTTATTTGAATTAGCTAAAAATTATGAAATAAATTATGAAAATATATATAGAACTTTTTGTGATTATTGTAATTCTTTTAAAGAAAAAATAAACTTATGTGGTTTATCATTAGGAGGTATATTATCTATTGATTATGCGATAGAATATCCAGAAAAGGTAAATTCTATAATACTTGTAGGTACACCATACGAAATATCAAAAAAGATGTTTAAATTGCAAAATCTCATATTCAGATTTATGCCTAAAAGTACATTTGAAAATATGGGAATAAAGAAGAATGATTTTATCAATTTAACGAATTCAATGGCAGATTTAGATATTAAATCAAAAGTAGATAATATAAAATGCCAAGCATTAATTTTATGTGGCGAAAAAGATAATGTAAATATGGAAAGTGCAAAACAATTAAATAGGAATATAAAAGCAAGTAAATTAGAAATTATAAAAAATGCAGGACATGAAGTAAATACAGAGAATCCAAAAGAATTAGCAAGTATAATAAGTGAATATTGGAAATAGAAAAAGAGGATTGGTTATATTTCAAACTAATCCTCTTAAAATATGCACTATTTCTTTTTTGCTCTTTCACTATGAGAACGATTTAAATATACATTTAATCTAGATGATTTATCCTTCCAATGTTCAGTAATAGACCGTTTCCTGTCGTGATAAGAATACAAATTTAATAATGCAGTAGATTTTTTCCTCATGTCAAACCTCCTAAAATTTTTTGGAGGCTTTGAAACCTCCAAGTGATTGCTTTTATGGTTTCAAATACATAATTCAAATTAAATTATACTATATTTTATCGTAAAATTCAAGGAAATTGACTTGTATAAATGTAAAAAACAGTTTGAAATATAGGTATTTTTTTATTTATAAAACTATTTAGATAAATCTCTAAATATCTATTGACATTATAAAATTAAAATAGTAAAATCTATTTAGACAAATATCTAAATAGTGAAGGTGAGTATATGGGAATGTCAGAAACATTAAAAGCTATATCAGACCCTGTCAGAAGAAATATACTAGAAATGTTAAGAAAAGGAAAGATGACAGCTGGTGATATAGCAGATAAATTTAATATAACAAACGCATCAGTATCTTATCATTTATCCTATTTAAAGAAGGCAGATTTAGTAAAAGAAGAGAAATATAAAAATTATATTTATTATGAACTAAACACATCTGTTTTTGAAGAGATACTAGTTTGGATTTATCAATTTGGAAAAGATGATAAGAAGGGAGATAATAACAATGAAGAAAAGAATTGATTGGAAAATTTTAATTATAACAACTTTAATGTGCATAGTACCAACAATATTTGGAGTAATTTTATATAATCAATTACCAGAACAAATGGCAGTACACTTTGGACTAAACAATGAACCTAACAGTTTTGCACCTAAAGAATTTGCTTTGTTTGGTATTCCACTACTTATGACAGCATTACAAATAATTTGTTGTATATCAAGTGATTGTATGGAACAAAAAAAGCAAAATAAGAAATATATAACCATTTATAAATGGATAATACCTATAATTGGAATGGTATGTTATTTAACAATGTTAGCTTATGGTGCAGGAATTGAATTAGATATGAGAATAATTGTATGTATAACATTGGGAATAATTTTTATGATTATAGGAAATTATATGCCCAAAACTGAAATCAATAAATTACAAATGTATTATGTAAGAAAAGATTTTTGGGAAAAAGTAAAAAGACCAGCAGGATATTTCTTTGTGATAATGGGATTACTATTTATAATTTCAGCATTTCTAAATTCAATAGTGTCTTTTATATTAATGATAATACTTATAGTTTGTGCTGTTTTAACTACAATATATTCGTCATATTTATTTTATAAAAATAGAAAATAGGGGAGGTACGAAAAATGATTGAAATAAAGAATGTTTCAAAATCCTATGTAAAAGGGAAAAAGTCAGTAGAGAACTTAAATCTTGAAATTAAAAATGGAGAAATATTTGGGTTTTTAGGACCAAATGGAGCTGGTAAAACAACAACAATAAGAATGATAACAGGAATATTAAATATTGATGAAGGAGATATTTTAATAGATGGTAAAAGTATAAAAAGAGAGCCATTAGAAGCAAAGAAAAATTTTGGATTTGTACCAGATAGTCCTGATATGTTTCTAAAATTAAAGGGAATAGAATATTTAATGTTTATGGCAGATGTTTATGATGTACCACAAAATAAGAGAAAGGAAAAGATAGAAGAACTTACTAAAAAGTTTGGAATATATAATGAGTTAAATAATCAAATTCAAAGCTATTCACATGGTATGAGGCAAAAAATAGTTATATGTGGAGCTTTACTTTCAGAACCAAAGAATTGGATATTAGATGAACCAATGACAGGACTAGATCCGAAATCATCTTATGATTTAAAAGAAATGATGAGAGAACACGCAAGGTCAGGAAAAACAGTATTCTTCTCAACACACATATTAGAAGTAGCAGAAAAATTATGTGACAGAGTAGGAATTATAAACAAAGGAAAATTAGTATTTGTAGGAACATTTGATGAGATGAAACAAAAATTTAAAGAAAATGCTTCATTAGAAGATTTATTCTTAGAAATTACAGAAAAATAATATGGGAAAGGAAGAAAGTGGATGGATAAAGTAATCAAATTAACAAAAATATTTCTTAAAAATTCCTTTTCTAATATGGATGCTAGAATGGGAATTTCTACAAAGTCAAAAAGTAAAATTATAGTTTATGGATTATTATTTTTATACTTTGCAGGACTGATTATATTTTTAGGATATAACTTGCTAGATGGACTAATTGCAATACACCAAGAAACAATATTTGTAGGAATGATTTTATTTATGATATTTGGTTTAGTAATAATACAAACCATATTTTCATGTATCAATATTTTATACTTTACAAAAGATAGTGAATATCTACTGCCACTACCATTAAAGCCATATCAAATCATACTTGCAAGAACAAATGTAATGCTAATTGCTGAATATTTAATAATATTTTTGGTAGGCTTTATTCCTCTTATAATGTATGGAATATTAACTGGAGCAGGAATTATATATTACTTAACAGCGATTTTTGCAGTTATTCTAGTGCCAATATTACCAGTACTGTTAATCAGTATAATCGTAATGTTTATTATGAGTTTTGCAAAACTTACAAAAAATAGAAACAAATTTCAGTTATTTGCTACACTTTTAGTTTTAGCAATTATTATCGCATTATCCATTTCAACTAGTGGAATGAAACAGGATTTAACAAATGAAGAAATGGCACAAATGATAGTTAAGGCAAATGGAATGATAGAATTAGTCAAGGGGTATGTTCCAACAGTAGATTATTTAATGGAAGCATTAACAACAAATTCATTATTCACTGCAATAGTGGAAATATTAAAAACATTAGGAATTACAATAGTAGGATTTATTTTATATATGGTAATTGCTCAAAAAATATACTTTAAAGGGTTAGTAGGTAATCTATTTGGAGGAGGAACATCTAGTTCAAACAAAGAAATTAACCAAAAAGAATATAGAAATAGCAAATTATACAAAAGTTATGTCGGAAAAGAATTTAAAAATATGGCAAGAAATCCAGTATTTTTAATGCAATGTTTACTACCAGCAATTTTAATACCAATTGTAATGGTTGTAGTTGTTTTTGCAGGATTTAATAGCGATGGAATGGGATTAGAGCAAATTACCCAGATGTTACAACAAATGCCTACAAATACATTTTTCATTGCTTGTATTATTTTAGGAGTGATACAATTCTTTACCATGTTTATCTATATTTCAATTACAGCTATATCAAGAGATGGAGAAAATGCAGTATTTATGAAATATATACCTGTATCTTTGTATAAGCAATATATGTATAAAATTATTCCCAATATCATAATGAATATTGTGACAATTATTGTTACATTAGGAATAGCTCAATATCTTTTGAATTTACCAATCATGACTTTAATTGCATTATTTGTTGTTGCAACTATAATGGGAATTTTTCAAAGTATAGTAATGATTATTGTAGATTTAAAAAGACCAAAATTAAATTGGGATTCTGAATATGCAGTTGCAAAACAAAACCTAAATTTAATTTTTCCAATGTTACTTGCAATGTTTAACATTGCAATAATGGTAGGATTGGTATTTTTATTGAAAGATATAAATGTATATTTAGGAATTGGAATATTAGGAATATTATATATAGTAACAACAGTTATAACAAATAAATATCTATATAATAAACAATATGAATTAGCGGATAAAATCATATAATTTTCATGGACCAGTTTCACGACTGGTCTATTTTAATGTACTAAAAGTAGTGAGTCAAATATCTTGTTTTTTATTTAATAATATGTCATAATGTTGCATGTAAGAATAAAAAGAGGAAGGAGAAAGTGATGATTACTGTAGAGCATATAACAAAGAAATTTGTTAGAAACAAAAACAAAAAAGAAAGAGAAGAATTTTATGCAGACAATGACATCACCTTTGAGGCAAATGACGGAGAAATAATAGGGATATTAGGACCAAATGGAGCAGGAAAAACAACGCTACTTAGAATGATAGCAGGAATATTAGAACCAACAACAGGAAAAATAAGTTTTGATGGAATGAATTATAAAGATAATGAAATTGAAATCAAGCAAAATATTGCTTATCTATCAGGAAATACAAAAATTTATGATACATTATCAACTTATGAATTACTAAAAATGTGTTGTGATATATATGGAGTAGATAAAAAAAATAGCGAAAAAAGAATAAAAGAAATCACAAAAATATTAGGTATGGAACAATTTTTATATAACAAAATTGCAAATTTATCAACTGGACAAACTCAAAAGGTAAACTTGGCAAGATGTTTAGTACATAATCCTAAATATTACATTCTAGATGAAGCAACGACAGGACTTGATATTATATCTAGTCAAATTATATTAAACTTTATTAAAGAAGAAAGAGATAAAGGGAAAACAATACTTTATTCAACACATTACATGGAAGAAGCAGAAAATATATGCAATAGAGTAATTATGATAAATAAAGGTAAAATGATAAAAACTGGTACACCAGAAGAAATAAAAAGAGATACAAATACAACAAATTTAAGAGATGCATTTTTTACATTGATTGGAGGTGTTTCAGTTGAAGAATAATTTATGGAATATATTAAAAAAGGAACTTCGAGAATTATTTAGAGATAAAAAATCTTTAGCAATGATGCTTGTAATACCAATATTTATACCTCTTTTAGTAATTGGAATGTCAGCCTTGTTTGAATCACAAGTTAGTAAAGATGTAAGTGAATATAACAAAATAGGATTTTCTTATGAAATGGCTGATGCAGAAAAAAGTATTGCTGAAGAAATGAATATTGAAATGATAAATGGAAATGAAGAAGAATTAAAACAAAAGTATGATAATGGTGAGATTAATCTTTATATAACAAAACAAGATAATAAATACATTATAAATACAGATGGTTCTGATAATAGTACATTTGCAAGTAGTTTAATGGAAACATATTTTAATACATATAAACAATATTTACAACAAAGCTATTTGCAAGAAAACAATATGAATCCAAATGAAGTGTTAAACATTATAACAGTTGAAGAAAATGTATTAGAGCAGGATAATTACTTTGCGGACTATATCAAAAATTATGCTTTTCTTTTTATAATGATGGCAATAACAGTTTCAGCAACATATCCAGCAACAGATACAACAGCAGGTGAAAGAGAAAGAGGAACATTAGAAACATTACTTACATTTCCAATAAAAAGTAGAGATATAATTGTAGGAAAGTTTTTAGGAGTTACAGTATCATCAATTATCACAGGATTAATAAGTTTAGCTTTAGCAATAATATCATTGATGATTACAAAGAATATGTTTAGCATTTATGAAGGAATGGATGTAATGTATTCGCCAATTACAATACTATTTGCAGTAATCGTAATAATAGCATACTCATTCTTTATAAGTGGCTTATGTATTGCTATTGCAAGTACATCTAAAACATTTAAAGAAGCTCAAAGTGCATTAACACCATTAACATTTATATCATTCTTTCCAGGTATGATAGCATTTATGATGGGAATAACAACAACACCAATCCTTTCAATAGTACCATTCTTAAACTTTACATTGATATTTACAGATATAAACAATGGAACAATAGATTTATTAAATATTGGTTTGATGGCAATATCTACAATTATTTATATCAGTTTAGTGTTTGTACATATTATAAAACAATATAAATCAGAAAAAGTGTTGTTTGCAAAATAAGATGATAAAATATTCTATATTTAGAAATAAGTATAGAATATTTTTTTGCTAATTGGTGTATAACCATTCAAATGAATTATCTGTTTATCATAAATATAACTAGTAAACTAGATTAGTATTTACCATCATTTTTTTACCATGGGATAAAATAATCTAACTATAGCTGGAGTGGTATCTATAAAAAGTTATTTAAAAGCTTGTAATCAAACGTAAAAAGTCGTTGTAAAAACTTGCAATTAAATTCCAAAAGTCATCGTAAAAACTTGCGAAAGCGGCTTAAAAGTCCTCATAAAAATTTGCATAAATTAACAAAAAATTATAAATACATTTAATAGCATACCAATACAATTATCAAAGAAGAATAAGAAATTTTTGTTTTCAGAAATAAAGGAAGATGAAGAAAATGTTGGAGAAAGAAAGTATGCATCATCAATAGAATGGTTAAAAGATGCAGGAATTATTAATTTTTGCTATAATTTGTCTGAGCCAGCATTGCCTTTAATATCAAATATACGATCAAATTGTTTTAAAATATATAACACAGTAATATCATAAAAATTATAATAAATGCACTAAAAAATAAAGCGGTGAATGATATAAATATGTTATTATAAGTATTTCGCAAGGAAAGTGATAATTATGGAAAAAGAAGACAACAATATTATACTAGTAAATAAAGAATCAGATGTAGTAAAATATGAAACAGAAAACATAAAAAATTTGATTTATACAATTAGAGGAAAACAAGTAATGCTAGATAGTGATGTAGCAAATTTATATCATTGTGAAACTAAATATATAAATCGTGTAGTAAAAAGAAATATTGAAAGATTTCCAAAGGAATTTTGTTTTCAATTAGAACAAAAAGAATTTCAAAACTTGAGGTGCCAATTTGTCACCTCAAGTTTTGAAAAACAAAACTATGGTGGTAGACGATATATGCCGTATGTATTTACAGAACAAGGAATAGCAATGCTTTCAGCGCTACTAAAAAGTGACATAGCAGTTAATGTTAGTATTAGCATTATGAAAGCTTTTATAGAAATGAGAAAATTTATAATTACAAATGGTCAATTTTTCCAAGAAATAAATAATATTAAAGACCAATTGTTAGAGCATGATAAGAAGTTTGACGAAGTATTTGATGAATTGCAAAGAAAACAAGAATCAGAATGTAGACAAAGCATATTTTTTGATGGACAAATTTATGATGCATATATTTTAGTTATAGATATTATAAAGAAAGCAAAACAAAAAGTATTAATTATTGATAATTACATAGATGATAGTATTTTGAAAATGTTATCAAAGAAAAATAAAAATGTAAAAGTTGTGATTTTGACTTCGCAAAATAGTAATTTGAATAAATTGGATATAAATAAATTTAATAAACAATATCCAACCTTAAAAGTAGCAATGACGAATAAGTTTCATGATAGATTTATCGTAATAGATAATAAAGAACTGTATCATATAGGAGCATCATTAAAAGATTTGGGAAAGAAATGTTTTGCAATTTCAAAAATAGATGATATAGAATATATAAAAAAATTGAAGGAAGCTATATGAAGGAAGATAAACAATTAGAATTATGTTGATAACCATTTTCGTGAGGTTACAAAATAATGAACCATTTTCTATATATGGTTGGTAAAAAAATATGGAAACTTGAGGTCGCAAATTGCGACCTCAAATTTAAAAGTGGATAAATTATAGTTCAATCTTAGGCTCATACTTCTCAAGCCACATATTAACCTGGCACAAATAAGCCATAAGCTGTGGCCCGAGTCATCAATTGCCCAAACCAAGGTCTTGTAAAAGCCTTACCATCTGTATTTAAAATATCCAAAATAGAATCCCTATTTAACAAATCATTAATAGGAGCCCCTTTGTCTTGCATAATAGAAGAAAGCATTTCTTTTACTTTAGCCAAATACGTAGGATTATGTGTTTTAGGATAAGGAGATTTTTTCCTATCCACAATCTCAGCAGGAAGAAAATCTCTACAAACATAGCGAAGCAATCCTTTTTCACGACCATTCAAAGCTTTCATCTCCCAAGGAATATTCCATACATATTCTGCCAATCTGTAATCACAAAAAGGAACACGAAGTTCAAAACCATGATACATAGCCATTCTGTCAGAACGGTCTAAAAGAGTCTGCATAAACCAATTTAAAGTAAGATGAGAAATTTTTCTCTTTTCGGCAGTTTCGGTAGAATCTGTTTCTAATATTTCTACTTCATTTAAACTCTCTTGATATCGATAATCAATATATTGTTTTAAATTAATTTTGGAGCTAATAGACGGATTTAATAATTCTTGTCTTTCTGTTATTGCAATAGACCAAGGAAAAGTATTACTATGTAAAGCATCCTCTCTAAAAAACCACGGATATCCTCCAAAAATCTCATCAGCACATTCACCAGTTAAAGCAACTGTCATTTCCTTTTTAACATTTTTACAAAATAGTAATAAGGAAGAGTCAATATCAGCCATTCCTGGCATATCTCTAGCTATCATAGCATCTTCTAAAGCAGTAGCAAGTTCAGGAGTATCAATCACAATGGAATGATGTTTGGTATATAAATTCTTACTCATTAGACCAATATAATAACTATCAGAGTTGGGCTGAAAATCACTTTTAACAAAATTTTTATCATTATCTACATAATCAATAGAATATGTATCTAAAGGAGGTAAACCTTCTTTTTGACAATAATCTGCAGCATATTTAGTAATAATACTAGAATCTAAACCACCTGAAAGAAAAGTACATAAAGGAACATCAGATACCAATTGACGTGTAATAGAATCATTTAATAGAAATTCTAGTTTTGCACAAGTTTGTTTTAAATTATCCTCATGAGGTTTAGAAATTAATTTCCAGTATCTTTCTATATGAAGTCCAGAAGGATTAAAAATAGCAAAATGAGCAGGTTTTATTTCATAAATATTTTTAAAAACAGTAGTTCCAGCAGTATGAGCAGGACCAATTCCAAACAATTCACTAATTCCTTGTTTGTCTAATATTTTTTCGATACCAGGATAAGCAAAAATAGCCTTTATTTCTGAAGCAAAAATAAGGGTATTATTTTGAATAGTATAAAATAAAGGCTTTACTCCAAAATGGTCTCTTGCTAAAAAAAGTTCCTGTTCTTTCTCATCCCAAATAGCAAAAGCAAAAATACCATTCAAATGATGTACAACATCTTTACCATAGTAAATATATGCTTTCAATAAAACCTCTGTATCACTATGCCCCTGAAAAGTAAATCCATTTTCCAGCAAAATTTGCTTTAATTCCTTTGTATTATAAATTTGACCATTGTAACAAATAACATATTGTTTCTCATAAAAAGTTTCTACCATTGGTTGTTTGCCACCCTCTGGGTCTATTACAATTAATCTTTTGTGACCTAATGCAATATGTTCTTTTATGTAATAACCTTCTTCATCAGGTCCTCTTTTTGATAAAGTTTGATTCATCTTTATTAAAATATTTTTATCTATTGTAAGATTTTTTTGGAAATTACAAAATCCAACAAGTCCACACATTTTTTGTCCTCCTATTTTTCTATATGTTATATATTAGTATATGCAAAAAAGGAAATAAAATTTATTGATTTTAAAGAATTAATGTAGTAAACTAGAATGAGAAAGGATTACACAGAAAGGAATGGACCAAAAATGGAAGAAAAAATAACATTAGCAAACACACTAAAACACTTCAAATTAATCACCAAACATAAATGGGTAGTATTCAAATTATGTTGTAAAATAGGAATACCATGGAGGGGGCTAGTACATGATTTATCCAAATATTCTCCAACAGAATTTTGGGAAAGTGTAAAATATTATAATGGGAAAAGGAGTCCTATTATTGTATGTAGAGAAAAAAATGGATATTCCAAAGCATGGCTTCATCATAAAGGAAGAAATAGACATCATTACGAATATTGGGTAGATTTAGATGCACCAGAAAAAACACCTATTATGCCATATCCTTATGCAGCAGAAATGATATGTGACAAAATGGCAGCTGGAATTATCTATGCGGGAGAAGACTGGACTCCAGAATATGAATTAAATTATTATTTAGAAAAAGAAAAAGGAAAAATATTAATTCATGAAAAAATGGACAAATTTATTTTTGAAATTTTTACACAAGTAAAAGAAAATGGTTTAGATAAAACTTACACAAAGAAAAATATAAAACAAGTATATGAAAATATTGTTAAGGGAAGTATTGACAAATAATCAAATTACCTGTATAATCTTATAGTGACTAAAAAAGAAAAATAAAAAAATAGATACATCTATTTCGAATAGCAAGGAGGGAATAAAAATGGCACAACCAAAAAGAAGATGGTCAAAAGCAAGAACACATAGCAAAAGATCAACATGGAAAAAAGAAAAACCAACATTAGCAACATGTCCACACTGTCATGAACCAGTATTACCACACAGAGTTTGCAAAAATTGTGGTTACTATGATGGTAAAGAAGTAATTGCTAAAAAAGAAACTGAAAATGCTTAAATGAGATAGCTCCTTTAAAAGGTGCTATTTTTGTTTGAAAAATACTAGACAAATCTGAATAAATAAGATATAATTAAGGCACAATAATAAAAAACAAGAAAAAAGAGGAGTATGTTTATACTTAATTCTAGAGAATAGAAGTCTTAGGCTGGAAGCTTCTTAAATAAAAGGTAAACAGAAGGTAGCTTTTTTAGTTGATATTCTGAAAATATAAGTAAGATATCCGTGTGAGCTGCGTTAAAAGCTAATTAAGATATTATTGAAAAATAATAATTAAGGTGGTACCGTGAGAATTAAACTCGCCCTTATATTGGGGCGAGCTTTTTGTATGATAGAAAAAACAATTTCTCATCATGCAAAAATAATGTTTTTAACTTACCACAAAAAGGAGGAAGAAAAATGAGTAAAAAAATATTAGCAGATACTTATAACCCAAAAAATTTTGAAGATGATTTATATGAACATTGGGAAAAAGAAGGATTTTTCAAACCTAGCATGGACAAAAACAAAGAAAGTTATTGTATTATGATGCCACCACCAAATGTAACTGGGAAATTACACATGGGGCATGCTTTAGATGGCACACTTCAAGACATTCTAATTCGTTTTAAAAGAATGCAAGGATATAATACCTTATGGCTTCCTGGTTCTGACCATGCATCTATATCAACAGAAATGAAAATAGTACAAAAATTAAAAGCAGAAGGAAAGACAAAACAAGACTTAGGAAGAGAAAAATTCATAGAAGAAGCATGGGATTGGACACATTTATATGGAGGAACCATTCAAAATCAACAAAGAAAATTAGGATGTTCATGTGATTGGGAAAGACGTAGATTTACATTAGATGAAGGACTATCTGATGCCGTTTTAGAACAATTTGTTAATTTATATAACAAAGGATTTATTTATAAAGGAAAAAGAATGGTAAACTGGTGTACCAATTGTAATACTTCTATCTCTGATGCAGAAGTAGAATATCATGAAGAAGATACTCATTTATGGCATATTCGTTATCAAATTACAGGAGAGAAAAATAGATATATTACAGTAGCAACTACTAGACCAGAAACCATGTTAGGGGATACTGCAGTTGCTGTTCATCCAGAAGATGAAAGATATCAAGACTTAATTGGAAAAACTTGTATTTTACCAATCATGAATAAAGAAATACCAATTATTGCAGATGAATTTGTAGAAAAAGATTTTGGAACAGGATGTGTAAAAATCACACCAGCACACGACATGAATGATTACCAAGCAGGTTTAAGACATCATTTACCAATCATAGAAGTATTTGATGAAAACTTTAAAATGGGAAATTTAGTTCCAGAATATCAGGGAATGGACTTATTAGAAGCAAGAGAAAAAATCGTAGAAAAACTAGAAGAATTAGGAAATTTAGTAAAAGTAGAACATTATACACATAATGTGGGAAAATGCGAAAGATGTAAAAATACAATTGAACCTAAAATTTCTACACAATGGTTTGTCAAAATGAAAGAACTAGCTGAGCCAGCAATCAAAGCAGTAAGAGAAGATGAAATTAAATTCATCCCTAAAAGATATGAAAAAACATATTTTAGCTGGATGGAAAATATACAAGATTGGTGTATTTCTAGACAATTATGGTGGGGTCACCAAATACCAGCATATTATTGTCAAAAATGTGGACATATTCATGTTGCTAAAAAAATGCCAGAAAAATGTGAAAAATGTGGAAGTACTAATTTTAAACAAGACCCAGACACACTAGACACCTGGTTTAGCTCTGCACTATGGCCTTTTTCAACACTTGGATGGCCAAATCAAGAAGCAGAAGACTTAAAAACATTTTATCCAACTAATGTATTAGTAACAGGATATGATATCATTTTCTTCTGGGTAGCAAGAATGATATTCTCAGGATTAGAAGTTATGAAACAAAAACCATTCCAAGATGTTTTAATACATGGTATTGTACGTGATAGTCAAGGAAGAAAAATGTCAAAAACATTAGGAAATGGAGTAGACCCAATAGAAGTAATAGACCAATATGGAGCAGATAGTTTAAGATTTTCTGTATTATCTGGTACCACGATGGGAAATGATATTCGTTATATGCCAGAAAAATTAGAGCAAGCTTCTAATTTCGCAAATAAAATATGGAATGCAGCTAAATTTATTACGAAAAATATGGTAACAGACGAAGAAGTTATCTCTTTCAAAAAAATGAGTGACAAATCATTAAAACTAGAAGATAAATGGATTCTTAACAAACTAAACAAATTAGTAGAAGAAATAACAGACAATATGGAACACTATGATTTAGGAATTGCACTAGACAAAATATATAATTTCATTTGGAATGATTTTTGTAATTGGTATATCGAAATGGTAAAAACAAGATTAAATGGGGAAGATAGAGAAGATAAAACAAGAGTATCTTTTGTATTGAATGAAGTTTTTTGTACTTCTTTAAAACTACTACATCCATTTATGCCTTTTGTTACTTCTGAAATTTATAGTAGCCTAATAACAGAGGATGAAAAAGAATTAATGGTTTCTGATTGGCCAAACAAAAGTGAGAATATTACTTTTGATAAAGAAGAAGCATTAATAGAAAAATTACAAAAAATGATAATAGAGATAAGAAATATTAGAAACGAAAAACATATTCATCCAAGTAAAAAAGCAAAATTAATTATAGTAACACAAGATAACACGAAAGAAATACAAGAATCAGAAGGAATGCTTTTAAAATTGGCTTTTGCAGATAGTATGAAAATACAAAACAATAAAGATAATATCCCTGAAAACGCTATTCATATCATAGAAGAAGGAATCGAATTTTACCTTCCTGCAGAAGGATTAATAGATTTTGAAGAAGAAAGAAAAAGATTAGAAGAAGAAAAAATAAGGTTAGAAAAAGAAGTTGCTAGGTGTGAAAAAATGCTAAGCAATCCAGGATTTGTTAATAAAGCTCCTCAAAGTAAAATTGAAGAAGAAAAAGCTAAACTTGCTAAATATAAAGAAATGTTACAAACTGTATTAGAACAATTATAAATTGATTGCCAAAGGGGACGTTCCTTTTTGGCATGTTTTATAAATAGCATAAAGAAGTAGGTATATATTCATATTTTGCAGACAAGACCCGGATTGTTAAACCCCAGCTATGTTTTGTCCAAAAATATGAATATATACCTACTTTTTAAATTTATTCAATAGTAACTAATAAGAAAAAATATGCCAAAAAGGAACGTCCCCTTTGGCAATCAATCTAACATAGCTAAAGGATTTTTTTCAACCGCATTACGAACTTGTTCATTATCCACATGTGTATAAATTTCAGTAGTAGAAATACTTTCATGACCAAGCAAAACCTGCAATGCTCTAATATCGACATTCCCATATTGATACATTAAAGTAGCTGCTGTATGTCTTAATTTGTGAACAGAATATCTTTTGGTATCTAATCCAGCTAATGATAATTCTTTATCCACTATATACTGAACCGTTCTTCTACCAATTCTTTCTTTTCTTTCACTCAAAAACAAGGCTTTGTCAGAAAGTTTTTTATCTTTTTTTACCCCTTCTTTAGGACGAACTTCTAAATAATCAGCAATTGCTTTCATACAAGCCTTATTTAAATAAATCGTTCTTTCTTTATTTCCCTTCCCAATAACATTTAATTTACAATCTTCAAAATTAATATCCTGTAAATTAATTCCCACTAATTCAGACAAACGTAAACCACAATTTAAAAACAAGGTAAGAATAGCATGGTCACGTTCACAATTTCTGTTATCTTCATTAGAACTAACATCTAAAAGCTTTTTGCTGTCATCTAATGATAAATATTTAGGTAATCTTTTATCTAATTTAGGAGTTTCCAAATTTTGAGCAGGATTATTTTGAATTTTATAAATGTCGTCTGCTTTTTGGCTTAAATATTGGAAAAATATTCTAATAGAGGATGCTTTTCTTGCGCGTGTAGCAGCTTTACTATGATAAGTATTGGTTAAATAAGCTAAAAAAGCATGAATATCATTTAAAGTGATTTTCTTAATAGTATCTATTGTCATATCCTCAATATTGATATTTTTAAAATCTTCTTCTTTTGTCAAATTAAAATGAAGTTTAATAAATTTCAAAAAAGTTGACAAATCATAATTATATTCTTTCACACTATTAGGAGATTTATTTAAAATGGTAATGGAATAATCTAAAAAAGCATTTAAAAAATCCGGATTTTTTTCTCTTGAAATCATATTTTACACCTCATCTATTATCCATGTTACAATAGCATGACTATCTAAATTGTCATGAAAAGTCTTATTTTGATAACATAAATTATATTCTATGGATTTATCTGTTTTATTTAATAATACTATCATAACACTTTTATCTGGATTTTGAAAGGATGTTACACAAATATTATCAGAAAATTTGCTAAAATGAATTCTTTTAGCATTTGGTTTAGCATATCTACTAATATGGGAAATGTAGTAAAATGCAGGTGTTTTAATGTAATTATCTTTCTTTTTAGAAATCATAATAGGACTATTGCAATAATTTTTGGTATGATTTGGTCCACCATGATAATCTAATAAAATATTCCAATCGATAAAACCATGAACTCCATGATTAAAATCTTCTATTATTTCATAAGCATACATTTCAGCATTAAACAACTCATCACTAGGTCTAAAATGAGAATAACCAGTACAACCTTCTGTATGCAATAGCAATTGATTAGGAAAAAGATGAGAAAGTAATTGTAAATTCTCAAAATGTCCTCCTGTATACCAATGAAAAGCAATTCCTGCCACTTCATTTAAACAATGATATTTCAAAAGAATATCTGTGCTTCTCGTTAAAATATTATCCTTATTATGGTCCCAAATCAAAAATTTTGTTTTTAGATTATATTTTCGAAAAACAGGATAAATTTCGTATTTCAAGAGATTAGCCTCTTCTTCAGCAGTATAATGACAAGATTCCCAAGGTTGTTTAGCATTAGGCTCATTTTGAATCGTCATATAATCAATAGGAATGCCTAATTCTTGATAACTCTTAATATATTTCACTAAATAATTTGCCCATACTTTTTTATAGTTATCTAACAATTTTCCTCCATTAGAAAGACGATGATTACTTTTCATAAAAGCAGGAGGGGACCAAGGAGATGCCAAAAAGGAGAGAGAGGAATTTTCTTTTTGAGCAGCTTTAATAGTAGGAATCATATATTTCAAATCATGTTTGACAGAAAAATCAGACAAATTTTCTTGATAAGAATAGGAATAACTTTGAATGGAAAAATCACAACTCCCAATAGGTAATCTGCATAACACATAATTCAAACCATTAGGAGAAAAACATTCTTTTATGACTTCATCTTGTAAATCTTTAGATAAAGAATGAAATGCATATCCTGCACTTTCTGTAATAGCTCCTCCAAACCCTAAAAGAGATTGGAAATGATATTCTGGATAAATTCTAATAATATTAGACTCTAAAGAAGAGGGAAGAGGAGAAAAAGAAATTTCAGAAGAATGTAAATATAGATTTCTTTTTATATTAGTTTCAATTTTTCGAATCTTCACGATATAGAATTCCTTTCTAAAAATGTATTCTATTTGTTATCAGAAAACCTGATATATAGCTATTTCTATTTTATGCATTTTATGATATACTATGAATATATTTTTTTAAGGATAGTGATGAAAATGTCGAATAGAAAAAAAACAAAAAATCAAATAGCAGAAGAAGAGTTTATACCAAAAGCTTTTCAAAAAGAAAAACAAACCATAAAGGAAAATAATATAAAAACAAAAAAAGCATCATCAAAAAGAAATAAACACAAAAAAGAAAATAGTTCAAAAAAAAGAAACATCAAAAAGATAATCCTTATAGTGTCCCTTACTATAATCCTCATTTTAGGAATTGCACTAGGAATTTCTGCTCATCAATGGAAATCATTAGCGAAACAAATGATTGCAAATGAAAACTCTACTGTCATAGATATAGATGGAAATGAAATTGCAAAACTAGGAAGTGAAAGAAAACAAAAAGCTATTTCTTTAGAGAATATGCCAGATAACTTAAAAGATGCATATGTTTCCATTGAAGATGAAAGATTTTATTCTCATATGGGAATTGATATCAAAAGAACAGGAGCAGCCATTTTGAATTATGTCATACACTTTGGTTCTTCCTCTTATGGTGGTAGTACGATTACACAGCAATTAGTAAAAAACCTAACAGGTGATTCTACAGATAGTATTACCAGAAAAGTAAAAGAATGGTGGAAGGCATGGCAACTAGAAACTTGTTTGTCAAAAGAAGAAATTTTAGAAGCCTATCTTAATATCATCTATGTCGGACCTAATACCTATGGTGTAGAAGCTGGAAGCCAGTACTATTTCAATAAGTCAGCTAAAGATTTAACCTTAGAAGAATGTGCTTTTTTAGCTGGAATTAATCATTCTCCAAATTCTTATAATCCTTTTGAAGAAGAAGATAATACAGAAAAAATCGAAAAAAGAACAAAAACCGTATTAGCCAAAATGGAAGAATTAGGATATATTAATGAAGAAGAATATAAGCAAGCTACTGCACAAACAGAAAAAGGACTAACTTTCAAAAAAGGAGAAGTTTCTGCAGGGGATGGAGTATATTCTTACCACACAGATGCCTTAATTAATGAAATAACAGAAGATATTTCAGAAAAATATCATATTTCAGAAACATTTGCAATGAATTATTTAAATATGGCAGGATTAACAATTCAAAGTACACAGGATTCTAAAATCCAAGACCAAACAGAAACAGAATTTGAGAAAAGTAAATATAGTATTCCTTCTAAAAATGGAGGTGATTCTTCTCAAGCAGCAATGGTAATTATGGACCATAAGACAGGTCAAGTAGTAGCATGTGTGCGGAGGACTAGGGGAGAAGAAAACAGCACGTTCCTTAAATAGAGCAACACAAAGCGTTAGACAGACCGGCTCAGCAATAAAACCTATTGCTGTTTTAGCACCAGCCATTGATAAAAAAATCATAACTGCTGCTTCTATTTATGATGATACAGAAAAAGATTTTGAGGGAGGATATCATCCTGTAGACTATAGTAAGTCTTTAGGGGAAATCACTGTAAGAAGAGCAGTGGAATCATCTCAAAATATTCCATTTGTAGAAATAATGGAAGAACTAAAACCTAAGAATGCAATTTCTTATTTAGAAAAAATGGGAGTAACATCCTTAACCAAAGAAGATAACAATCTTGCTCTTTCCTTAGGAGGTTTGCAAAAAGGAATTAGCCCATTAGAAATGGCAGGAGCATATAGTACAATAGCAAACAACGGAGAATACATAGAACCTACTTTTTATTCAAAGATTACAGATAAATCTAATAACACAGTTGTAGAACCTAAACAGAAAAAAAGAAGAGTATTTTCAAAAGAGGTAGCTTGTATATTACAACAACTCCTTACACAGCCAGTAAAAGGAACTTATGGAACAGCTACTTATTGTGCTATTTCTGGTGTAGATGTTGCTGCCAAAACAGGAACAACAGATGAAAATTATGATAGATGGTTATGTGGATTCACTCCTTATTATACAGCTGTAACATGGTATGGATATGACCAAAATGAAACTGTAGAATATAACAAAAGAAATCCTGCAGGTCTATTATGGGCAAACATTATGTCTAGAATTCATACAGGACTACAAAGTGCCAAATTCAGTGTACCGAATACTGTTACAACAGCTACTATTTGTGCTGAAACAGGAAAAAAAGCAAGAACAGGTTGCCCAAATACTTATCAAGAATACTTTTTATGGCTAACCGTACCAGGAATTTGTAATAAACATTCTGGTTCAGAAGTAGGAAACAGCACAAACAATATTAATAATACTACTCCTTCTAATAATACAAATACAATTATACAAGGAATTACAGAAGATATTGATGCTGTAGACCCTCAAGAAATGTTACCAAAAGAACCTCTAGAGCCAGAAACATCAGGAAATGAAACAACCTCATCACGGCAATAACTCTCACCACAACACAAACAATAATAATACAACAAATACTTCACGGAAATACTTCCAATAATAATACTAATAAAAACAATTCCACTTCTCGGAAACACTTCAAACAATACTACTAATAGTAGCTCTAATAATATTGATAATGGCATTCATAACGATAATAATGTAAATAGTTCTAATTCTACTACAAATAGTTCTTCTAACAATATAAATTCTAATACAAACACTACTAACTCTGTGGCAACAAATTCTGCAACATAATTTTGAGTTGCTTTTCAAGATGAATTATGATAATATTTCAAAGAATAAGGAGGGAAATATAATGAGAGAAATAAAACCATATACATTATATAAGCATTTTAAAGGAACAAAAGCATTCGTTATTACTACTGCTAAGCATAGTGAAACAGGAGAAGATTTGGTGGTATATTATTGCATGGATAACGAGGGAAAAACCAATCATAAAGATGGTATTTATGCAAGACCATTGGAAATGTTTCTATCAGAGGTAGATCATGATAAATATCCAGATGTAAAACAAAAATACCGTTTTGAAGAGATAAAAGATGAAAATTAAAAATTCTACTATATATTACCAGTAAGAATAAAATAAAAAGATTAAAGTATATTGCATAAAAGAGGATTTTTCAATCCTCTTTTAGTATTAAAATATAAGAGAAAAAATAGGAGGTTATGATGAATTTAAAAGAAGAAATAAGCAACTTCAAATCAATGGTAAACAGTTATAAATTGACAAACTTAATGATAACAGCAAATAATATAGGGATTTTTAATAGTCTGAGTGAAGATACGAAGAATTTAGAACAAATAGCAAAAGAAATTAAAGTTCAAAGCGATAGAATAGAACCAATTTTAAATGGTTTAGTATTTCATAAAATAATAGAAAAAAATGAAAAAGGATATTATTTAGATGAATATAAAGATGTATTATTAAAAGATTCCAAATTTAATCAAACAGGTTATATAGATTTTGCTCAAACAATCATGGAAAAATATAACAACTTAGAAAATGCAATAAAAGATAATAATTTTTCATTTGATAACTTTAAAGAACTAACTGAAAAACAAGCTGAAAGTTTTATGAAAGGTATGCAAGCAAACGCGATATCACAAGCAGAATACATTGCAAGTAAATATGATTTTAAAAATCACAATATATTAGACATTGGTGCAGGAGCAGGCACATATCTAATAACGGTATCAAAAAAATATCCATCTGTTAAAGGAAAAATGATAGATTTACCACAAGTTTCAAAAATTCAAAATAGAAATATAGAAAAAGAACATTTGAAAGATAGATTAATATCTATTTCTTGTGATTATAACAAGAGTTTCCCAAAAGAAAAATATGATGATGTATTTTTATTTGCAGTGGTACATCAAGAACCAAAAGAGAATGTGAAAAAATTGTTAAATAATATTTATAATATATTAAAGCCTAATGGAAGGTTATTTTTGACAAGTTTTTTCTTAAATGAAGATAAAATAAGCCCTGAATTTTCTGTTCAGTTTGCAATAGAAATGCTTGTAAATTCTAAAAATGGAAAAGTTTATACCCATAATGAGATTAGAAATTTATTAGAAGATAGTAATTTCTCAAATATTGAAAAAATAGACGAAATTCCAAGTCCAGCAACTTTATATATAGCAAATAAAATCATATAAGCTATAAATTTCTAGTAAACAGCAATGATTATTTGAATTAATAGGTTATAATTTATCATTAGAAAAATAGTCTTATAAAATTACTTTATACAAAAGTATAGAGTAATTTTTCTTTTTATGATATGATAATAAAAATACATTACAAGAATTGGAGGTAAATATGATTAAAGCAATCGTATATAAAAGTAATACAGGATATACAAAACAATATGCTGAAATGTTAAGTAAGTCTTTAAAAGTCCCAATCTATAATTTAGAAGAAGCAAAATTAAAATTAAAAAAGCATGATGAAATTGTATTTTTAGGATGGGTATGTGCCACAAAAATACAAGGATTAAGCAAAATAAAAAATTATAACGTTAAATGTATAGGTGCAGTAGGAGTATATCCAACAGAGAAAAATTATATTGAAAGTTTAAGAAAAACAAATAAATTGAATGCCGAACTATTTTATTTAAGAGGAGGATTAAACTATAATAAATTAACAGGATTAAAGAAAAAAGTATTACAATTTGTAAGAAACATGATGGAAAAAGAAAATAAGGTAGAAAATCAAGAAATAATAAAAATATTTAAAGAGGGAGCTAATTATGTTTCTTATGAAAATCTTGAGCCTATGTTAAAATATGTAAATAGTAAGTTGTAGAGGAGATAATAAAATTATGGTATTGTAATAAGTTGGGAGGAAATAATGGTTGTTTTAATAACAGGTGGTACACATACAGGGAAAACATGATTAACAATATGTTTGTTTAATTATGACTGAAAAATATATAAAAAATAATTATCAAAACATTATCAAATATGAAAATGTAATTGAAAATCGAAAAGTAACAGAAATGCTAAATCTTGATGAACTAATAAAAGAAAATAAATATAATTTAGAAATGTGCAAGAAATATAATAATAGATATATTTTGTTAGAGGATAGTTATGCTGTTGACTTAGATTTAGACTAACAAAATTCTGTATGTGATGGTTTTCAAGCAAGTAGATAATGCCAGATGTAAGTAAGCTAAAAGGAATATAAATAATTTGAAGTTTGAGGAGATATGTCATGAAAAAGAAAGTGTCAATAGCAATTATAGTAAGTTTTATTATAATAATACCTATTATTTTTTACAATTTCACTAAAAATAATGATGATTTTGCACCATATATAAATAAAGAATATGATAAAGTTTATGATATACATTCTGATATATATGATTTATCAGAAATAAAAAGAGAACTGACAGAAATAGCACAGGAATATGAAGAAGGATTAAAATTAACTTTTGCTCAATATGATATAGAGGAAAGCAATAAAAAAGCTCAATTTCAGTTTTATAAAAATAATTATGATGGACAAAATAAAGCTTGTTTACTTACTATAAATATTGATATTGATGAAAATAAAACAACTAAAATAAAGTATGAAAAGGGACATGGAAAAAGAGTAAACGGATATTCTAATGAAATTAACTCATCAGAAAAAATATCAGATTATATAAATCCAAATGAAAACACCAAGATTATCGTGACTAGCGAAGAGATAACAATATATAAAAATGGACAAAAAATAGAAAAGAAGGATTCTATTAAAAATATTACTAATGATATAGAAGAAAACTCTTATAGCTATAATGGAGTAATAACAGAGATAAATTCTAATAATATAGTTTTTGAAAATCACTCAAATAATGAAAAGTATTCAATAGATATAAATAGTAATTTCAAGTTTATAAATGGAAGAACAAATGAAGAAATGAATATTAATGATATAAAAGTTGACTATTACATAGACGCATATACTTATGAAAAATCAAAAGTAATTACTATACTAAGTAATATAAAAGAAGAAGAATTAAAAAAAGAATTAATGAAAAATTTTGCATTAGAAAATCCTCTTTATTTAACAGTTTCACCAGTAGGTACGAATATGGAAATAGTAAATAAAGATAAAGCAATATTGACTATAACTTTTGACGATTTATTACCTGATTATAATACTGATGGTGGAAAGTTTGAAATGAAAGTAGAAATTAATTCAGATACAGTAATAGAATGCAAAGGAGGAATTAATAAAATAGAACAACTAGATGAGGTAGCACTAGACATTATAAAAATAAAATTAGATAAAAACACTATTGATAATGAAATTCCTATAGTTACATACTTTATGTCTAGCAATGGTAATTAAAAGAAAGAATTATATAAAATTGTAGTAACAAATTTATACAGAGAATATTAAAATACTAATATTCTCTATTTTTTTATCAAAGTAGAAAAAAGAAGAAGGGAAGAGGGGGGAGTACCTAATTTTCTAAAACAATAAAATAATTATAAATTCAATTTACACTAATGATATATAGTAATTAAAAATAGACAGAACTGTAGAACAATTTTTAGGCTATTATATATTTTTCTCCTACATCTAATTGCACAAAACTTTGATACTACAAACCAAAAATTATACATATAGCATTAAGAATAATGGAATATTGAATTTTAAGTAATAAAATGAATACTTTATAAAATAGTGTATATAATAAAAAAGAATTCATTCCGAAAACCTAAAAAATATTTACATTTTCGGAATATAGTGATACACTAATTATGAGGTGAAATGAAAAATATGAAATTAATAAAAAGAGAAATGTATTTAGATAAACTAATTAATGTATTAGGAACACCAGATATAAAGGTATTAACAGGAATAAGAAGATCTCGGCAAGTCTAAATTACTTGAAGCTTTTAAAGAATATATAACCAATAATATTGAAAATTATAATATTATTCACATTAATTTTAATTTGCCTAAATTTGAGGAGTTAAAAGAATACCATAAATTATATGAGTATATTTCTAAAAATTATATTAAAAGTAAAAAGAATTTTATTTTAATTGATGAAGTACAAATGTGTGATGGATTTGAAAAAGCCTTAAATGGACTACATGCAGAAGAAAAATATGATATTTATATAACTGGGTCAAATGCTTTCTTATTAAGTAGTGATTTGGCAACATTATTTACTGGTAGAACATTTGAAATTGAAGTTTATCCATTTTCATTTAAGGAATATCTAAAATATTATAATTATAATGATATTCAAAAAGCGTTTGATATATATACCCAAGAAGGTGGAATGTCTGGTTCGTACATTTATAAAACTCAAGAAGAAAAATATCAATATATATCTGATATTTTTAACACATTAATTATAAGAGATATTAAGCAAAAATATAATATAAAAAATACAGATGTATTAAATAATTTAAATAATTATTTAATAGATAATATTTCAAACCTTACATCGTCTAACAATATAACTCATTTTCTTAATAGCAACAAAGTGAATATAACAGATAAAACGGTGAAGAACTATATAGATTATCTATGTAATGCATTTGCCTTCTATAAAGTCAAGAGATATGATATAAAAGGTAAAAAATATTTAAGTACACAAGATAAATATTACTTAGCAGATCACTCATTTAAATATGCCATATTAGGAACAAATAATATAGACTTTGGAAGAACATATGAGAATATTGTAGCAATAGAATTGCTAAGACGAGGATATAAACTATATGTAGGGACTATGTACCAAAAAGAAGTAGATTTCATTGCTAAAAAGCGTAATGAAAATCTTTATATACAAGTATCTGATTATATTGGTGATGATAGCACTTTGAAAAGAGAAACAACTCCACTACTTCAAATAAGAGATGCATATCCTAAGATAATAATAGCAAGAACAAGACATGAAGATTATCAATATGAAGGAATTCAAATATATGATATTGCAAATTGGTTAGCAAAATAGTAATTTGTGGAGGTAAGTAGGTTATGAATAAAATGATAGCATATTGTGGACTAGATTGTGAAAAATGTGATGCATATATTGCAACAATAAACGATGATCAAGAGTTGCGAAAGAAAACTGCAAAACTATGGGCTGAATTAAATAATGCACCTATTCTGTTATAATAATATTTTTAATAAGAAAAAAACTAAAGAATAAAAATAAAAATTTTAAAATTTTTATATACTCAATTATCATAATAGTATGTATAATAGTATGTAGAAATCTAGGATATCCAGTTATGCAATATTTAAGTGAAAAACCTGATAAACTTTATACCGAAATGAAAGAACTAAATGATAGTGAAAAGCTTATAGGATTATCAAAAGAAGAAGTTATTGAATTACTAGGTGAGCCACAAAGCTCTGAAGATAATCTTTATATATATGATGCAGGAACGTTAACTGATTACTTATTTTTCGGTGAAATAGAATTTTATGACCTTTTTATAAGGTTTGATGAAAATAATATAGTAAAATCTACTAAAATAGATTTCCCTTTAGGAGGCTAAAAATAAATTACAAAATGTAAAGACATTAAAAGTCGTTTAATTTTTGTGTAAATATGGATATAATAAACTGATATGAAAATGGAGGAATTTTCTGAAATGAAATACGAAATTAGAGAAATTGAACCTAAAGACAATAAAGGAATAGAAAAAGTAATAAGAAGCTGCCTAATAGAATTTGGAGCAAATCACGATGGAACTGCTTGGACAGACGAAAACTTAGGTAGATTTTCTGAAATATATAACTCCAAACGGAAATAAATATTGGGTAGCAGAAACTGAAGAAGGAAAAATAGTTGGTGGTGTTGGAATAAGAACATTAGAAGGGCTTAATGATGTTTGCGAATTGCAAAAGATGTATTGTTTACCTGAAGCAAGAGGTACGGGAATATCTCACAAATTAATGGATCTAGCATTAGAATAAGCAAAAAAATATTATAGTAGATGTTATCTGGAAACATTGGAAAATATGATAGCAGCTCAGAAGTTTTATGAAAAATATGGATTCAAATGAATTAATATTAATAATGTAATTTATCATTTTAATTTATTAAATTGTTTATAAGTTAAATAATTATAATTTGTTAAACTTTAGAATCGTTTTTAAGACATTTTAATTATAAACTTAACAAGTTTATTGTCTATAAAAATTGATTTTAAAAAGTCATAATATAATAAAGATATATAAATGAATATTAGTATATATAAAACAGCTAGAAGCCTTGAAACAACAGAAGCAGATGGGTTTATGGCTGATTTATATTTTTCTCCCACTCCTTATTGCACAAAACTTTGATAATCGAGCGTTTTTATATAAAATTAACAGAAAATATTGATTATTCTACAAAAATATGATATATTTAATGTACAGTAAGCAATAAATTTATAAGAATTGCATATAATATTATTGCTATACAAAATAGCTAAAAAGTTGGTGAATCCAGCCAATAAGTGGAACTTAAAAAAGCGGTGAATCCAGCCAATAAATGGAACTTAAAAAAGCGGTGTATCCAGCCATAAGTTGGAATTTAAAAAAGAAGATTAGAGTTTAGGCTCTAATCTTTAATTTTTGCTACAATTTTTAATTGTCTTTTTTTCAAAAATAATATACAATAGACTAAATTTAAGGAGGAAGATATAATGATATTAAATTTAGAGATAGTCAGAGTTGATTCATATTATTGTGATTATTTGAGAAAATTTGATAATAAAGTAGCTTATAACAAACATGAAAAAGAATTAAGACCATTTATAGGTATATTATTTGAAATAGATACTTGTAAATATTTTGCCCCTTTATCTAGTCCCAAACCTAAACATAGAAAAATGAAAAACATGATAGACTTTTTCAAGATAAAAGATGGAGAATTAGGTGCTGTTAATTTTAATAATATGATACCTGTAACCGATAAAAATTATACTTTAGTAGATTTAAATAAAGAAACATTGACCATAGCAGAACTAAAATATCAAAAGTTATTAAAAGAGCAATTAAGTTGGTTAAATGCTCATTACCGCCAAGTAAAAAATAAATCTTTTAAATTATATCAATTATACAATAGCGGAAAACTACCAGATAATATGAAATCAAGATGTTGTAATTTTAAATTACTAGAAGAAAAATGTTTAGAATATAATATAAAGTAAAATAGTAATTTGTAGGGCAAGTTGTAATTTTAAATTTAAATAAAATGGGTAAATAATTGTATAAGATTTAAAGTGAGTATATTAGTTTTGATATGCTCATTTTTAATTAAATAAGGTGGAGTTTCTCATAAGTCTTTATTAATTATTTAAAACACAAAAAATGTTGTATAATATAGTTGTAGTTCTATATTGCGATATTTTAAAGTGTAAGGAGGTAATTTATTTGAGAGAGTTATTTGTAGAAAAAGTAATTGATAAGACTGAAAACTTTTTAGACAATAACCAAAGAAGTTAGAAAAAGTAAAATTACCAATTGAAGAAATTACTACCGAAATATTAAGAGATTATTTATCTGATTATAAAAATAATTCTAAAGCAGGAATGGTAACGATAGACAACATAAGAAGAACATTATCAAGTTTCTTTGCTTGGCTAAAAAATGAAGATTATATTTTAAAAAGTCCTGTTAGAAGAATACATAAAGTGAAGACTACCAAAATAGTTAAAGAAACATTAACAGATGAAAATTTAGAAAAATTAAGAGATACTTGTTCAAATGTAAGAGATTTAACAATATTGGAACTATTGATATCTACTGGTATGAGAGTAGGAGAACTAACTAGATTAAATATTTCTGATATGGATTTTCAAGAAAGAAGTTGTATAGTTTTAGGAAAAGAAAATACTGAAAGAGAAGTATATTTTAGTGCCAAAAGTAAAATGTACATAGAAAAATATTTGGAGAATAGAACAGATGATAATGAAGCACTATTCGTATCATTAATAAAACCATATAATAGATTAGGAATATCAAGAATTGAAATTGTAATCAGAAATTTAGGAAAAGAAGCAAATATAAATAAAGTACATCCACATAAATTTAGAAGGACAATGGCAATAGACAAAGGTATGCCAATAGAACAAGTACAAAAATTATTAGGGCATATAAAAATAGATACTACAATGGAATATGCTATGGT
>CALXCD010000001.1 GCA_944386715.1 uncultured Clostridia bacterium | reverse complement strand
TAAAAATATTCTATCAAATCGGTATCTCTTATTCAATTTTTTTATTAAATTTTCCCTACTAAAAGTTTATACTAACGTCATAAAAAAGTGAAAGATAGAATAAAATTAGCTAGGTGATTAGCATGTTAAATATAATATGGCCAGTGTTTATTATCTTGTCTTTTTCCTATGCTATTTTTTCAGGTAATCTAGAAAAATTGAATAATTCTATCTTTGAAAGTACAGCAGATGCAGTTAATTTATGTATTAATTTATTAGGAACAATATGTTTATGGAATGGTATCATGCAGATTGCAAGTAAAACGACTATTTTGCAAAAATTAACAAGATTTTTAAAACCAGTGATTCGATTTTTGTTCCCTGAAATAGAAGGTAATAGTATCGTTTATCAAGAAATAGCAATGAATATGGTAGCTAATATTTTAGGATTAGGAAATGCTGCTACACCTTTAGGCTTAAAAGCCATGAAGTCCATGCAAAAGGAAAATCCTCAAAAAGATACTTTAACAAATTCGATGGCAACTTTTATTATTCTGAATACTGCTTCTATTCAAATTATTCCTACAACAGTAATTGCAATAAGAAGTTCTTTGGGTTCGGGAAACCCAACAAGTATTGTTTTTCCTGTTTGGATTGCAACAGTTTGTGCAGCGATTGCTGGAATGACAGCAACAAAATTATTTATTAAATTTAGTAAAAAGGGGAAACTTTAATGCCATTGGTTAATTTTGTTTCTAGTTTAGCAATGCCAATTATTATTTTATGGATTGTGTTATATGGTTTAATTGAAAAAACGAAAGTATTTGATAATTTTTTAGAAGGTGCAAAAGAAGGGTTAGAAATTGTACTTAGTATATTTCCGACTTTAGTGGGGTTATTTGTGGCAATAGGTGCTTTGCGTGCTTCTGGAATAATAGATATGATTATTAATATTATTACATCATTTTTAAATATTATTCAATTTCCAAGTGAGATTATGCCACTTGCTATGCTTAGACCTATTTCTGGAAGTAGTTCTATTGCTGTTGCAACAGATATTATGAAAAATTATGGAGTAGATAGTACATTGGGAATGATGGCATCTGTGATTATGGGGTCAACGGAAACAACATTATATACGATTGCAGTGTATACAGCTTGTGTTAAGATAAAGAAAACTAGATTTGTTTTAGCTGCTGCTCTTATTGCAGATATAGTGGGGATTTTAGTTAGTGTGATTGTTTGTCAAATTTTATTCTAGGTACAATTCACAGCTAATGGATTAATAATTCAAAAAAACCTGATATATAGATATTTGAAAATCAAGACCCGGATTGTTACGCCCCAGCTATGTTTTGATTAAAAATATCTATATATCAGGTTTTTCTAATATCATATAAGATAGCTGTGAATGGTAACAAGGAATCATTAATGTCGAAATTTGTCGAAAAGTTTTTGTTGACAAATAGCTAAATAGAGAGTATAATGAGAAAAAATTTATTCTAGATAGGACAAATTGTATGATGACAAAAATTTTAATATTTATTTCTTTATTTTTTATCGTAAGAAAATGTATGATTTATATTCTTACTAAAAAAATCCTAAAAGAAATTTTAAAATCTTAAAAAAGTTTTTAAATTTGTAGAGGAAATATATTCCCCCTTTATTAAATTTATGTTTTAAAAGAAAAAGCCCCTATTTTTATTTTAAATTCTTTGTATATTTCCTCTACAATACCATATATATTAGCGATGATAAGTTTCCCCATTTGCTATTTTGAAAGCCCTAAAAAGTTGTTCTAATAGAAAAACTCTTATTAGCTGATGAGGGAATGTCATCTTAGAAAAACAGATTTTTTCTTGGGATAATTTCAATAATTCTTCTGTTATTCCAAGAGAACCACCAATGATAAAAGTAAGATGGCTTGTTTGCATAGATAAATTTTGAATATGTACAGAAAATTCTTCAGAAGAGAATTGTTTTCCTGTCAAATCTAAACAGATGATATGAGAATCTTTTTTTAAATGTTTTAAGATAGAATCACATTCTTTTTTCTTAATTTCATCACTAATAGATGCATTTAACTTTTCTGGTATTTTTTCATCTGGAAGTTCAAGAATTGTTAATTTACAATACTTAGAAAGTCTTTTTGTATATTCTGCAATGGCATCTTTTAAATATGTTTCTTTTATTTTACCAATGCAAACAATTTGAATGGTTAACATGATTTCCTCCTATATGGTGATTAATTTACTATGTAAATTTCTACTTGCGACACTTAGGTTTAATGTATTTTCATCATAATGGTTAGAAATTAGTTCATCTATTACAGTTTGATAAGCAAGCTCTGGAAAATTACTTTCTTTACTTAAATGACCAAGCATTGCATTTTTTAATCCAGATTTTAATAGATGAGAGATAGTTTTACCTGCCATTTCATTGGATAAATGTCCAGTAGGTCCTGCAATTCTGTTTTTTAAAGGAAATGGATAAGAAGAGCAACGTAATACATCTGGGTCATAGTTTGCTTCTAACAAGATAAATAGACTTTCTTCTAATTCTTTTAAAATAGAATTTGTCATTTGACCGATATCTGTTGCTATACTAATTTTCTTATTTTCTTTCCAGATATTGAAACCACAAGGATTTGCAGCATCATGAGGAATGGAAAATGGTTTGATTTCTAAATCTCCAATGGAAAATTTATCTGCAATTTTAAATGTTTTGATATTTTTGGATGCTATTTTATCTTTTTGTTTAGGCATGGCATCTAAAGTTTCTTGATTAACAAAAACAGGTAAATCAAATTTTTTAGAAATAGTGCCTAAGCCTTGTACATGGTCTGTATGTTCATGTGTTACTAAAATTCCATTAATAGAACTAGGTTCAATATGGATATCTTGCAAAGCATTTTCTATTTTTTTGCTACTAACACCTGCATCAATTAGTAATTTTGTATTTTCGGTTTCTACTAGTAAACTATTTCCGCTACTACCACTATATAAACTACAAAAATTTAGCATGTTTTTCTCTTCTTTCCTTTGTTTATTATAAAAATTATTCTGTTACTCTTTTGATTTTAGCTCCGATATTTCTAAATTTTTCTTCAATATTTTCATAACCTCTATCAATATGTTGTAAGTTATAAATATCGGTTTCTCCTTCTGCAACAATTCCAGCAATAACAAGAGCTGCTCCTGCCCTTAAATCAGAAGAATATACAGGAGCACCATATAATTTTTTGACACCTTCAAAAAAGGCTGTTTTGCCTTGTGCGGTGATTTTAGCTCCCATTTTATTTAATTCATCTGTATATTGAAATCTAGAATCCCAAATACTTTCATTAATGATACTAGTTCCATTTGCAAGGGACAATACTACTCCCATTTGAGGTTGTAAGTCTGTTGGAAATCCTGGATAAGGTAATGTTTTAATATTAGCTTTATTAGGTCTTTTGTTACACCAAACACGAATACTATCACTGTAATCTTCTACATTTCCGCCTACTTCTATAATTTTAGCAGTAATAGATTCTAAGTGTTTTGTAATACAGTTTTTGATTAATAAATCTCCTCTACTTGCAACAGCTGCTAGCATAAATGTTCCTGCTTCGATTTGGTCTGGCACAACAGAATAGGTGGCATTTCCATGTAATTTTTCAACACCATTAATTTTAATAACATCTGTTCCGGCACCTCTAATATCAGCTCCCATCGTATTTAAGAAGTTGGCAACATCTACAATATGGGGTTCTTTAGCAGCGTTATCAATGATAGTAGTTCCTTTTGCTAGGACAGCAGCTAGCATGACATTAATGGTAGCTCCTACGGAAACGATATCCATATAAACAGGACTACCTTTTAGTTTTTTGGCTTTTGCATATATTTTTCCTTTTTCTACTGTGACATTAGCACCTAATAATTCAAATCCTTTGATGTGTTGATCAATTGGTCTTGCACCTAATTTGCAACCACCTGGCATTCCTACTTCTATTTCTCCTTTTCTACCAAGCATGGCTCCAATAATATAGTAAGAAGCCCTAAATTTACTAGTTAAATCTAATGGTGCTTTTGTGGTGGTAATATTTGAAGTGTCAATGGTAATACTATTTTTATTATTCCAAGTGATTTTAGCTCCTAGTTTTTCTAGTATGGTGCATGAAATTTTGATGTCACTTATATTTGGTAGATTTTCAATCGTGCAAACACCTTCTATTAAAAGTGTTGCTGGCAATATTGCTACTGCTGCGTTTTTTGCTCCACTAATGGTTACTTCACCTTTTAGCGAAGTAGGTCCTGTTACTACTAATTTTTCCAATTAAATTACCCCCAATAAATATATCTATTTTATAAAATCCATTTAAAAATAGAGTGTAAATATATATAACACTCTATTCTACAAATTAATATAACATAAAGTTAAAATTATTGCAATATTTTTTAAAGGATTAAGAGTGATTCCTTTATTATTTGTGTTATTACTATTTTACCATATAATTATATAATTTTTTACATTTTGTTTGTCGCAACTTTCTTAAAATAAAAAATGGAAAGTTGCTCCAATCGCACTCGCTATTGCTCGTTTGGTCGCTTACGCAATGTTTCAAAATTATATAATTATATGGTAGACTGAATAATAAGCAATTTATTCTTATTTTTTTGCAGTGATTAATCCATTATTGGTAAAGAATTCTAATAATTTAAATTTAAATTGTATTTCTGGATTATGGTCAGAAACAAGAGCAAATTCTTCTTCACTTAAATTGTCTTGCATTAATTCTTTAGATTCTTCTGGAACAATACCAGAAGAGACATCTACGAAGCAAAGAGGAGGGAACATGACACACCACCAATTTTGTCCTTTTGCTTCTCCAATTTCTACTCTCAAAGCATCATAATATCCTGCTGGCAAGCTAATATCGCCATATTGTTTTGTAGGAAATTCAAAATTACCAATACGAACATTAACATCATAAGAATAACCTTGTTCTTGAATTGTTTGAATTGCTATTTGTTTGAATTCTGTTTCATTTTGTTTCGCAATTTCTATGGCTTCTTCTTTGCTACTTACATTTGCACAAATTTCATTCATATAGGAAAGTAAATTATCACGTACAATATATTTTAAATTTTGGTCTTCCTGACTATCACTATTAGCAATAACGTGTAACCTAAATACACTTTCTGCAATATCGGAAGAAACTGATTTTGCGTATGAAATAGCACAAATTGTGCTGTATATAAATAAAAGAAAACTAAGAATAATTACCATTTTTACCTTGGGATTTTTAAAGATATGAAATATATTTTTCATTTTTTGCCTCCTATCTACTTTTTTTCAAAAAAATTCTTTACTTTAATTATTAACAAATTTGAAAATTTTATACATTGTCGAAAAAACACGACAAATTTTCTTTGAAATAATATTGACATATTTGATAATAAATGGTAAAATTTACCAGTAAGCAAAAATAAAGAAAACTTAGATTTCCGTAATAATTCTGAAAGAGAAAGAAGGAATGTTTTTCATGAATAAAGAAACAAAAGAAAAAATTTGTACATTTTTTGCAAGTGATTATCATTTTGAAATGATAAGTTTACCTTATATCGATAAAAAATTAGAAGAAAATGAAGAGATTATTATTTTGACAGAAAATAATTTAGAAGATACGATTCAAACTTTACTTTCTAAAATGAATTTTAAAGAAGATAGGAAAAAGAAAATATTATCCATTAATTGGAAAAATGATGATTTTGCAAAATTTAAAGAGATAAAAAGAGAAGTAGAAAATCAAAATAAAGTTACTATTTTTATTAAAGGAAAAGAAAATTATATTCGTAATATCAATAAAAATATAGAAGGTTGGATTAATAAAAGTTCCCACATAAAAGTTGTGGATTGTTATGATGTCGAAGAAATTGGTAATAATATAGATACTGTAATGGCTTCTTATAAGAGCATTTTAAGTACTTCAGGCGAAAAAGAAATAGAAAAATTATAGGGAAAGTGTTGCTAATTTTATAAAAATGGTGTATAAATATAAAGCAGATAATCTTATTATCTGTTTTATTCATATCAAAAAATAATGCTAGAAAGGGAGATAGCAATGGACAGAAGATTAGAAGAAATAAAAACAGTATTGAAAAAATATGGGCAAGAACATTTATTAAATCAATATGAAAATTTGGATGATGTTCATAAAAAAATGTTATTAGATCAAATTGAATCGATTGATTTCGAATTAATGCAATCTTTATATCAATCTACTAAAAAAGAGAATAAACATGGTGAAGATAAAATAACACCAATGGATTATTTAGATAAATATAAATTAAATGAAAAATATAAATATTATGAAAATATAGGGAAAAAGGCAATTCGAGCAGGAAAACTTGCAGCTGTTACAATGGCAGGAGGACAAGGAACAAGATTAGGGCATGATGGACCAAAAGGAACTTTTGATATCGGGTTAGATTCGCATAAATCTTTATTTGAATTATTATGTGATAATTTAAAAGAAGAAAGTAAAAAATATGATGTTACTATTCCTTGGTTTATTATGACGAGTAAAGAAAATAATAAAGAAACTATTGCTTTTTTCGAAAAACATAAATATTTTGGTTATCAGAAAGATAAAAATATCTTTTTCTTTGAACAAGGTGAAATACCAATGATGGATACAGAAGGAAAAATCCTAATTGGAGAAGATGGATTAGTAAAACAAGCAGCAAATGGTCATGGTGGTATTTATGAAGCCTTAGTAAAAAGTGGAATGATAGATAAAATGAAGCACTTAGGAATAGAATGGGTTTTCATTGGAGGAGTAGATAATTGTTTAGTTAAAATGGTAGACCCTGTTTTGATGGGAATTGCTATTGATAAACAAGTAACAGTTGCTTGTAAATCAGTTGTAAAAGCAAATCCTCATGAAAAAGTGGGAGTTTTTTGCAGAAGAAATGGAAAACCTAATGTTATTGAATATTCAGAAATTACAGATGAAATGGCAGAATCTACAGATGAAAATGGAGAATTACTTTATGGGGAATCTCATATTTTGTGTAATTTATTTAGTGTTTCCGCAATTGAAAGAATGGGAGAAGCTCCATTGCCATATCATTTAGCTTATAAAAAGGCAAAATATATTGATAAAAACGGAAATTTGGTTGTACCTGATTCTCCAAATGCATATAAATTTGAAGCATTTTTATTTGATGCTTTTGGTACAGTAGATAAAATGGCAGTACTTCGTGTAAAGAGAGAGGAAGAATTTGCACCAGTTAAAAATTCTGATGATGCTAATGTGGATTGTCCAAGAACGGCAAGACAGTTATATAAAAAATTTTATCATTTAGATTAAATGAAATGTGAAAGAGACCAAGTAGTCTCTTTTTTTATGATTTTTTTGACTTTTATGTCGAATTATGTTACAATCTTTTTTGATTAAATCATAGAGAGGAGATATTATATATGAAGCAACGGACATCTTTTTACAGAACACACACCATCATGGCAGAAATGCTAGGCGGAAAGAACTACATTACCATTGATGGTATGTTTTATGGCCCATTTGAATTGCCTTCATGTGAGGATGAACTTGAAAAAATTGAAGGTATTTATGCTCTTCCAAAAGGATATCTAAAAGGACAAATCTCTCGAATTAAGACATTGTAATGTTTTAATATCTATTAACCCTTTCCTTATGCAAAAGAGGAAAGGGTTTGTCTTTTTTTATTATTTATTTCTAGATTACTCTTTCATCCTTTTTCTATTTGTGATAATATATACAAGAAATAAATTTTGAAATTTAAGGAAAGGATGATGAAAATGGATTATTTAGAAGAATACAAAAAATGGTGTGAGAGCCCAGAGTTTGACGAAGAAACCAAAAAAGAATTATTAGCTATTAAAGACGATAAAGAGGAGATAGAAGATAGATTTTACAAAGAACTTGAATTTGGTACAGCAGGTCTTAGAGGAATTATAGGAGCTGGTACCAATAGAATGAATCCTTATACAGTAGGAAAAGCAACACAAGGACTTGCTAATTATATTTTGGAGCAGGGAACACAAGAAAAAGGAGTGGCTATTAGTTATGATTCTAGAAAAATGTCAAAGGAATTTAGTATGCAAACAGCATTAATTTTGTGTGCCAATGGAATTACTGCGTATTTATTTGAAAATTTGAGACCAGTTCCAGAGTTATCTTTTGCTGTAAGAACTTTAGGATGTACAGCAGGAGTTATGATTACAGCAAGTCATAATCCTCCAAAATATAATGGGTATAAGGTATATTGGGATGATGGTGCTCAAATTGTAGCTCCAAGAGATAAGGATATTATTCAAAAAGTAAGAGATATTAAGAGCTTTTCAGAAATTAAAAAAATAACGAAAGAAGAAGCGGAAGAAAAAGGTTTATTAAAAATAATTGGGACAGAAATGGATGAAAAATATTTAACAGTTTTAAAAAATGCAGTATTAAATCCTGAAATTATGAAAGAGGAAGGGAAAAAATTAAAGGTTGTATATACTCCTTTACATGGGACAGGAAATACTATAGCTGAAAGGTTATTAAAAGAATTAGGACTAGCTAATGTTTATGTGGTACCAGAGCAAAAAGAGCCAGATGGGAATTTTCCAACAGTAGATTATCCAAATCCAGAAGATAAAAAGGCATTTAAATTGGCATTAGAGTTAGCTAAAAAAGTAGATGCAGATGTTGTGCTTGCAACTGACCCTGATGCAGACAGATTGGGAATATTTGCAAAAGATACTAAAACTGGTGAATATATGGAATATACAGGAAACATGTCAGCACTTTTAATTGCAGAATATAGAATTTCTCAAATGCAGGAAAAAGGAATATTACCTGACAATGGTATGTTTATTACAACTGTTGTTTCTTCTGATTTAGCAAAAGCAATCGCAAAATATTATCATTTAGAATGTATTGAAGTTCTAACAGGTTTTAAAAATATCGGAGCAGTCATGAAAAAAGCAGAAGAAAATCATGATAAAACTTATGTATTTGGATTTGAAGAAAGTTATGGTTGTTTAATTGGAGATTATGCTAGAGATAAAGATGGAATTGCAGCAGTTATGGCTCTTTGTGAAGCTGCATGTTATTATCAATCTAAAGGAAAGACTTTGTGGGATGCAATGCAAGATATTTATGAAAAATACGGATATTATAAAGAAGCTCAAGTTTCTATTGTAAGAGAAGGTCCACAAGGAGCACAAGAGATTAAAGATATGATGACTAAAATGAGAAATAGTGAAATCAAAAAAATTGGAAATTATCAAGTATTAACATTTAAAGATATTGAAAAAGATATTGTAAAAGATATGAAAACAGGTGAAATAACGAAAACGGGATTACCTACTTCTAATGTTTTATATTATGCTTTAGAAGATAATAGCTGGTGTTGTGTAAGGCCTTCTGGTACAGAACCAAAAATCAAGTTATATATGGGAGTAAAGGGTTCTAGTAATGAAGACGCAGATAAAAAATTAAAGGAATTGAGAGAAGCGATGGAAGCTTGTGTTAGAGGATAAACTTAGCAATGGTTCCAGGTTTGAATGCCAAAAAATTGGCATTCAAACCTGGAACCATTGCCTACCAATCTTTTAAATTTCTTTGAATGGCACCGAATAAGTTAGCACGAACCATAGGAATATTTTTACTTAGAGAAAAAATGAGTTGTTTCATGTCTTCTCTTTTAGATACGCCATCCATAGGACAAACTTTTGGCATCACAGAAATATTATTTTTTTTCACATATCTTTTAATTTCTTTTTCTGGTGTATAAATTAAAGGTCTGATTAATGTGATTTGCGATCTGTCCATATAGCTAACAGGGGAGAATGTGTTAATACTTCCGGTGTATAAAAGATTTAATAAAAAGGTTTCTAATACGTCATCTTGGTTGTGACCTAGAGCTATTTTATTACATCCTTCTCGGATAGCAATAGAATTAATTACTCCTCTACGTAAATTGGCACACAGTGAACAAGGATTTTTTTCTTTCCTAATGTCAAACACAATTTCTTTTGCATTACTTTTTTCAATAAATAATGGAATTTCTAATGGCTTACAAATGGTATTTAAAAAGTCTGTATTAAAAAAATCAAATCCAGGGTCTATACTAATTGCGATAAGTTCAAATTTTTTAGGATAAAATCTTTGTAAAGCTTTAAAAGCTTGCAACATGGTAATGGAATCTTTTCCACCAGATAAACATACTGCAATTTTATCTCCTTCTTCTATCATTTTATATTCTTCAATTGCCTTTCTAAAATGGCTTAATATTCTTTGCATTTTCATCACCTATTTTATTATATCAAAGGATGTCAAGGGGGTATAAAAGAGAGCTTTCTTTCATTGACAAACAAGTGAAAATGGTGTAAGATATTTCTATACATGTGCTCATAGCTCAGCAGGATAGAGCAGTCGCCTCCTAAGCGACCGATGGGGGTTCGAGTCCCTCTGGGCACACCAAATAACATAGTTATCTAAAAAAGAGAAAGAGGTTATGAATGACAGAACAGCAAAAGTTTATGAAAGAGGCATTAAAAGAAGCACAAAAAGCATTTGATAAATTAGAAGTACCGGTAGGATGTGTGATTGTTAAAGATGGCAAAATTATTGCAAAAGCACATAATTTAAAAGAAACGAAACAAGATACCACAAAACATGCAGAGATATTAGCTATACAAAAGGCTAGTAAAAAATTACAGTCATGGCGATTACTGGATTGTGAAATGTATGTAACATTAGAACCCTGTTCTATGTGTGCAGGAGCGATGATTCAGGCAAGAATAAAGAAAGTATATATAGGAGCATTAGATGAAAAAACAGGAGCATGTGGTTCTGTTTTTAATTTATTAGATGATTATACTTTTAATCATAAAGTGGAATACGAAACAGGAATTTTACAAGAAGAATGTGAAAATAAATTAAAAGATTTTTTTAAAATGTTGAGAAAAGTGAAAAAGGGAATGTCTCATAAATGATGGAGGGAAATGTGAAAGAAAAATTAAAAGAGTTAACGAATAAGAAATCTTTTCATATTGTCATGTTAATCATTATTATTACTGTTATTATTTGTACAGTGGGAATGTTAGTGTTACGATATCATGTTGAAGGAGAAACGAATATGCCTTTTACATTATCTAAAATCTCTGTGATTAGTTCTTGTGAAGGTGTAGATAAAGAAGCAGTAGATACAAAATGGGCTTTTGATGTTTATCAAAGTAATGATATTTATTTATATATAGATAAGAATAGTGATTATGAAAAAACAGAAATTATTCAATCTGTTTGTATTGATAATCTACAAGTAGAGGCAAAAGAAAAAGAAAAAATTAAGATTTATCGACCTGATACAGAAGAGGAAAAAGTGATTTTTAAAAATAAAGAAGAAAATAGGGTGGATAAATTAGAATATTTAGGTGATGTAGAGTCTGATTTAAAGGCATTAAAAATTTCTAATCAAGGAGGTTTAGTTGCTTTTCGTTGTTCTTATGATAATTTGGCAGAATTTAAATCAGATGAGGAACAGATTTTACATACGGAATTGTTAAAAAAGGCAAATGTGACATTAGAAGATATTAAAGTAAAATTGACTTTTGACTTAACAATTAAATTAGAAAGTAAGAAGGAATATAAGACTACAATAACTTTGGATTTGCCAAATGAAAATGTAATTGAAGATGGTGTGGCTTCTTCAGAAAGAACAGATTTAAAAGAATTTATTTTTAAACGTGTACAGGAGTAATAATTATTTGTTACTAGTTCATGATTTGAAAATGAATACTAAAAGTATTGATATATTAATATTTTACAGGCAAGACCCGGATTGTTATACCCCAGATATGTTTTGCCAAATAATATTAATATATCAATACTTTTTAGTAGTAGGTGGAAACCATTAAAGAGTAATAATTACTTCATAAAATTCAAAAAGATACTTGCTAATTTTTTAAAATCATTATATAATACAAAAGGTATGAGAGTTAATCTTTGTATGGAGAGTATTTCAATAAAGACCTATGAACCTTGTCAGGTCCGGAAGGAAGCAGCAATAAGTAGTTATCTTTATGTGAGATGCTTTCCATAGAAAGATTAAAATTCATACTTTTTGTATCTTATATAAAGGATGTGAAAGGATGGGGTACACAGCTCTTTATAGAAAATTTAGACCTTTATGTTTCTCTGAAATGGTAGGTCAAGAACATATTACTAGAACATTAAAAAATCAAATTATTGCAAATAGAGTGGGACATGCTTATTTATTCAATGGAGGAAGAGGAACTGGGAAAACTTCAGCAGCTAAAATATTAGCAAGGGCAATTAATTGTTTAAATCCAAAAGACGGAGAACCATGTAATGAGTGTGAAATTTGTAGGGGAGCAATTTCTGGCTCTTTAACAGATATTGTGGAAATGGATGCTGCTTCTAATAATAGTGTGGAAGATATTAGAAGCATTCGTGAAGAAGTGAATTTTTTACCAACAAAGGCAAAATTTAGAGTTTATATTATAGACGAGGTTCATATGCTTTCTACAGGGGCTTTTAATGCTTTGTTAAAAACTTTAGAAGAACCACCTGAACATGTTAAATTTATTTTAGCAACTACGGAACCACAAAAATTACCAGCGACAATTCTTTCTAGATGTCAAAGATTTGATTTTAAGAGAATTTCTAATGAAGATATTATTAAAAGATTAAAGATTGTATGTGAGGAAAGTAATATTGAAATTACAGCAGGGGCAATGCAGATTATTGCGGTCTTGTCAGAAGGTGCTATGAGAGATGCTTTATCTATTTTAGAAAGATGTATTCAAGATGGAGAGAATAAAATAGATGAGGACAAAATTAAAGATTTAGTAGGAATTCCAAAAATAACATATATTCATCATTTAACAGAAGCTATCATACAATATGATGTAGAAAAAGCATTAAAAAGTATAGATGAAGTTTTGAATGAAGGAAAAGATATTGTTAATTTTTTGTGGGAATTGATAAAATATGTAAAAGATGTTTTGGTATTTCAAACAGCAGGAAAATTAGATTTATATAGTCCAGAAGAACTTGAAAAAATACAAGAATTATCACAAAAAGTTTCAAAAGAAAAACTTATTTCTATTATTTATGAATTATCTGAATTAGAAAATAATCTAAAATGGTCTACACAAAAGGTGATTATGTTCCAAGCTGGAATCATAAAGCTTTGTTGTCAAAGACAAGAAAATACGAAAGTAGAAAAACAATTTATTAGCACAAATGATACAGTAGGGGAGAATAAAAATTTAGAAGAAAGAGTGCAAAAAATAGAACAATATTTGAAATCTATGAAAACAACGAATATATCTTCTCAAGATAATTCCTTACCTAATACAGCTGTTAGAGTGACTGCTACTTCCGTTAGTCCTACGAATCAAGTAAATACATCTAATCATAATACGAAAGTTTCGACTGCTACTAAAAAGTTTTCTAATAAAGTGGAAGAATATTGGCCACAAATTGTTAACCAGTTGAAGCAAAGTGGAAAAATTGTTTTATATACTAATTTGATGCATACACATGCTGTTGAATTAAATGATATGACGGTAGGAATACAATTTCCAAATGGTTTGACATCTTTTGGAAAAACAGTTTTAGAAAAACAAGAAAATATGAGAGAAATTTCTAACTTGGTATCTATGGCTTGTGGAAAGGAAATGCATATTAAATATATGGCAGATACTCAGCCTAAAATACCAAAAACGCAAGAAGAAGATATTCAAAATTTAGCAAAGGAATCTGGTATTCCTTTTCAAGTAATAGATTAAAAAAAATTCAAGAAAGGAGAATGTAACATGGCAAAAAGAGGAGGTTTCCCAGGAGGAATGGGAGGATTTGGAGGCCTAAATATTAATAGTTTAATGAAAGAAGCTAAAAAAATGCAAGCAGATATGGAAAAATCACAAGAAGAATTAGCAAGTAAAGAATTTGATGCAACAGCAGGTGGAGGTGCTGTTAGTGTTAAAGTTTCTGGACAAAAATTGTTAAAAGAGATTAAATTAAATAAAGAAGTAGTAGACCCAGAAGATGTTGAAATGCTAGAAGATTTAATTTTAACTTGTGTAAATGAGGCTTTAAGAAAAGTAGACCAAGCACAAGCAGAACAAATGGGAAAATTTAATTTACCAGGATTGATGTAAAGCAAATAAAGGCATTCAAATAAGTAAAAAGGATGCCTTTTTATGTGATAGGAAAATTCTTTGAAATTTCTATTGCATAAAAAATATATTCCATATGGATAAATAGTGGAGGAAGTTAGAAATGTCATTGTATTCACCATCGATTGAAAAGTTAATAGAAAGTTTTGAAAGATTACCAAGTATTGGACATAAAACTGCTGCAAGACTAGCTTTTTATATTTTAAATGCATCAGAAGAAGAAACAAACGAATTTATTTCTTCTATTGTTAATGCAAAGAAAAATTTAAAGTATTGTAGTAAATGCTATAATATTTCAGATACTGACCCTTGTAGTATTTGTAGTAATCCTAGAAGAGACGAGACATCTATTTGTGTGGTAGAAGATGTTAGAGATATTATTGCGATGGAAAAAACGCATGAATTTAAAGGAGTATATCATGTTTTACATGGTTCTATTTCTCCTATGAATGGAATTGGACCAGATGATATAAAAATCAAAGAATTGTTAGCAAGACTAATGGATGGAAAAGTAAAAGAAGTAATTTTAGCAACAAATCCAAGGGTAGAAGGTGAAGCCACAGCAATGTATTTGTCTAAATTGATAAAACCTCTTGGAATTAAGGTGACTAGAATAGCTCATGGAATACCAGTAGGAGGAGATTTAGAGTATACAGATGAAATTACTTTAACAAAAGCATTAGAGGGAAGAAGAGAACTTTAAGAAAAGTTTTCAAATTGACAATTATCTTGGTTATCCGAAGATTTTGTAATGGCAAGTAGTGCAAGATTATCTCCAAGAGAGGTAAAAAATGCTCCTAGAATTCCAATTTCTTCAGTAGATAGATTTTGGCTTAATGTGATAGCTAGAGTGCTAGATAATCCTAGTAAATTACATCCAGATAAAGAATTAGTACACATATACATTCACCTCTTTATATAATAAGAAACTAGATAGAAAAAGGTAACGATAGATTAATTAATAAATTTAGGAAAAACACAAAATTATGTTGATATAAGATAAAATGAACCTTGTTGTCTAAGACAATAAGAATAAGGAGAAGATTATGAAATCTTCTCCTTATTTTAATAATATTTTACAAATGTTTTCAGTAGCATGTTTTTGTGCTAACAAAGTTGTACTTTCTTTCATTTCTGCTAATTTGAAAGGATGAGCAAATAAATCTTTTAAGATTGCTGTTGGATTATCGTCTTTTTTTATCCAAATAGCAATACCATTGCTTTCCAGAAATTCTGCATTTTCTTCTTCTTGACCGGGAATAGGGTTAATTACAATCATAGGAAGGTTACTTGCTAAACTTTCACTGGTTGTAAGTCCTCCTGGTTTAGTTACTACTAAATCAGAAATTGCCATTAATTCAGGGACTTTATTGGTATATTCTAAAATTTTAACAGTATCGGATTTATTGTTATCTTTTACAATTTGTTCAAAAGCAGATTTCATTTTTGGGTTTTTTCCTGCAATTGCTATTATTTGTAGAGTATCAAAGTTTTCCACAAAGCTTTTAAAAATTTCTACTGTTTTATTTTTTCCAAGACCAAATTCTCCACCGCCAAAAAATAATACTGTTTTTTTGCTTTCAGACAAATGAAATTCTTCTAAAATTTCTTTTTTGTTATAGTTTATTAAAAAGCGACTAGAAATTGGAATCCCTGTAACAAAAACTTTTTTTTCAGAAATGTTTTTTTCGATAAGATATTGTTTCATTTTATAATGTGCTACAAAGAAATAATCTGTAAATTCATGCCCTACAAGCCACTGGTCATGAGGTGCAAAATCTGTCATAATAGTTGCAATTTTAGAATGGATTTTTCCTTTTCTTTTTAAATAATTACACATTTGACTACCAAAAGGATGAGTAGAAATGATTAAATCGGGTTGTTTTTCTCGTAATAATTTTAGTAATTTAATTGCCATGATTTTGTTAGACCTAGAGGAAAGATGTGCTAAAGGACCTTTTTGAGAATCATTATATATTTTTCCCCAGACCCAAGGTGCTTTTTTAGCGGCTTCACGATAAGCTGCTGTTGTAACTTTTTCAATGGTTTTATTGACATATTTCATACAATCAATCAGTTCTATATCTAAAGATTTATCCATTTTTTGCATACATTCATAGATAGATTTAGCGGCATTTAAGTGACCACCTCCGTAAGATGCATAAAAAATAAGTACTTTTTTCATATTCTATTCTCCTATTTTTTTGCTTATTTTATCACAAATATATGAAAATTTCAAAAAATGGAATAAATTTTGAAAAAAAAGTAAAAAATAAAATTAAGTTAAAATTAAAAAGAAAAAGGTGATATTTTGAAAAAAATAATAAAAGCAATTGGATTATGTATTATATTTGTGATAACAGTTGTTTTTCTAATTGTTTTAGGAAGTGGCATTGGTACAGAAAATATTAGTTATGCGGCATCTTCTGGAACATCTGATATTCAGTTAATGGCAAGAGCAATTAATGGAGAGGCTAGAGGAGAACCTTATGAAGGTCAAGTTGCAGTGGGAGCGGTTATTTTAAATAGAGTGAAAAGTTCTCAATTTCCAAATACTATCGCAGGTGTTATTTATCAACCAGGAGCATTTACGGCTGTTAGTGATGGTCAAATTAACGCACCAATAGATGAGGGGTCTACAGTTTATAAGGCAGCACAAGATGCGATGAATGGATGGGATCCAACAGGAGGATGTATTTATTATTTTAATCCATCTACTGCTACGAATAAGTGGATTTGGTCTAGACCATTAGTAAAAACAATAGGAAAACATAGATTTTGTAAATAAGGAGAGGTCAAAATGAATAAATTAATGGATTGGAAAGAAAGATTAAAAAAAGGACATATGTTAAGTGTCATTTGTGTTTTATTAGTTGTTGTAGCTATACTTGGAATTATATTATATCAAAAGCAAAGAGAGTATAAGCAAGCATCTGAGAATTCCTACAATATGGCTTTTTATGAATTGGTGAATTATGTGCAAAATGTAGAAACATATCTTGCTAAATCTTTAATTTCTACGACACCTGAACATGGAGCAGAAACTTTGACAAATGTTTGGAGAGAAGCAAATCTTGCTCAAGCATATTTGTCTAGATTGCCAATAGAAAGTCAGGAATTAGAAAATACAGAAAGATTTTTAAATCAAGTAAGTGATTATAGTTATTCTTTATCTAGAAAAAACATTTATAATGAAAGTTTATCACAAGAAGATTTGAAAAATTTGAAAGATTTGCACGGCTATAGTCAAGATTTGGAAAACACATTAAATCAATTATCAGAAGATTTAAATTCAGGAAGATTTGAGTGGGGAGAATTAACGAAAAAAGGAACGGTAGCATTTGCTCAGCAAGTAGATAATATTTCAAAAGAGAGCTTTAGCAATTTAGAAGAAAATTTTCATGAATATTCTGGACTTATTTATGATGGTGCATTTTCAGAACATTTAACAAAACAAGATAAAAAGGGATTAACAGGTGAGGATATTTCAGAAGAGCAAGCAACACAAATTGCAAAACAATTTATAGGAGAGGACCAAATTAAAGAAATTTCAAGTTTAGGTTTGTCTGAAAATGCTACGATACCAGTTTATGATTTCTCATTAAAAAATAATCAAGACCAAAGTTCTAATATATCTATTTCCCAAAAAGGTGGACATGTTGTGTATTATAATTCTAATAGAGAGGTAGGGATAGAAGCAATATCACAAGAAGAAGCAAACGAAAAAGGTAAACAGTTTTTGACGGGTAAAGGATTTCCAAACATGAAAGAAACTTACTTTTTAAAACAAGAGGGAATTGTTACTATTAATTATGCTTATTCTCAAGATGGAGTTATCATGTATCCTGATTTGATTAAAGTAAAAGTGGCATTAGACAATGGAGAAGTGCTGGGAATAGAAACTTCTGGATATTTGAATAATCATGAAGAGAGAAATCTTCCTGAAATTAAGATTAGTAAAGAGGAAGCAAAAAATACGTTGAATAAAGATTTGCAAATTGAAAGTGAAGGTTTGGCTGTGATTCCAACAGAATGGCAATCAGAAATATATTGTTATGAGTTTAAAGGAAAAGTGGATGATAGTGAGTTCTTAGTATATATTAATTGTGAAAATGGTAGGGAAGAGGATATTTTAGTAATTAAAGATACACCAAATGGAACGTTAACGATGTAATTAACTTGGCAAGAGGGACGTTCCTTTTTGGCAAATTTTATAGATTTATTTTAATCATAAAAAGTGGATATATTAATATTTGTAGACAAAGACCCGGATTGTTATGCCCCAGCTCTGTTTTTGTCAAAAATATTAATATATCCACTTTTCTAAATAAAACATTATGCAACATCTGCCAAAAAGGAACGTCCCTCTTGCCAAGTTAATGTCTTTTATAGACATCTCTAGATAACAATTGCTTATCAACTACTTGTCCATTTTGTTTTAAAATCTTATAAGCTTCAGAATAAATAGCATTAGAAGTTCTACCTGTTTCATAAGAAGAGATGACAACTTCATATTCATTATCTGTTTTCAATCCAAATATTTGAAAACTTGCAACTCCGTTTGCTACAGAGCAAATTAGTTTAATAGGATAATTTCTGTTATTTTTAAATTTGAAATCAATAGAACCATAAACTACTGTAGCATCACGACTTGCTGTAACATAAGATGGTACAAATTGATGATTGCTTCTCTCAACAATTTCTAAATTAGCATAAAGAACAGCATTATATAAAGTTGAAGTGATTTGACAAATTCCGCCACCTAGTCCATCTACAACCTGTCCTTGCACGTAGATTGGTGCTTCTTTATATCCTGCTGCAATTGTTCTAGCTCCTACCACTTGGTTATAGGAAAAGGTTTCTCCTGGCATTAAAACAGTTCCGTTAATTTTGTTTGCTGCTAATTTTAAGTTGGTTGTTCTATCTGTATCTCTAGCATTATAATTTGTAGAAAAGCTAGAAAGTAGGTCTGGAAAAGCTTCTGTACCAATCATATTTGTAGTAACTTTTGGGTATAATATTTTTAAAGGAATTGTATATTCTTCTTTTTCTTCTTCTAACATTTGAGTTGCTTCTTCTAGTGAAATAGCAAAATCCATACCATTTTCACTTGGATAAACAGAAAAAGGATTTTGTGTATAATAAGCATCTTTTGCTTCTTTGTGAATTTCTTCATAAATTTTTTCTATATTAATTTTGGATGGTTGTTTTATAGAGGTGGCAATATCTAAAGTTCTATTTTTTAAAGTTAAATTCATGATACCGTTTTTTATATAAGATACCATTTGATTGATATTTACTACATTTCCTTCTTTTCCACTAGTTAAAATTAAGTTATTATTTTCTATGTAATAGCTACTTTCTATTACGGTATCTGGCAATTTCGTGGATATGTCATTTAATGCATCTATTAAAAGTTGTTCATTCATAGAAAAAGTTGGTTCAATATCTATAGGGTAAAGCATAGTTTTAAGTGCTTCAAAACTATTTTGTAGCATATTTCCGTTTTTTCCAATTTGTAGTGCTTGCTCAATTGCTCCATCTATATCAAAATTAACTTCGATAGAAGATAGTGGGATAGAAGTTTCAAAATCATTATGTTTTAATAGGATGTTTTCTGGTAAGTTTTCTTGTATATAACTTTCTAGTTTTTCTTTAGCTTGTATTTTACTAAGTCCAGAAACGTCAATACCTTTAATAGAAATTCCAGATACTATATTTTCATTGGTATTGTTAAAAATAGTAAATATAGAAAAACATATTGCTACAATAATAATAAGGATGATACCGATTATTCCTAAGATTCCTAATGTGCTTAGTGTGGTTTTTTGTGGTGAAATAGTGTGAAATTCATTTGGTGTATAGGATGTTTGTTTTTTATTTGGTTCATTAGTTGTAGATGGATTATTTTGTTCATCATTTTCTATTTCTTTAGTAGCAATGATGCTGTTTTTTATCGTATTATTTTTTGTCTTTTCTAAGTTTTCAGTTGTATTTTCTTTTTTTGTTTCTAACTCTTTGATACTCATCATTTTCTCCTTTTTGTAAAATCTCTTCTTTTATTATACCATATAAACCTATAAAAAGTTACAAAAAAATATAAAAATTGACAAAATAAAATCTGAAAAATTGTAAATACTAATTTTAATAAAACTTAAATTTAAGTTTTATTGAAAATAAATTTATTTTTAGCTTATAAGGAGGATGTTATGTCCAAAAATAGTAAGTTAATATCTAAAAATTTGAGAGAAGAAATAGCAAAAGAATTAGGAGTATATGAACAAGTCAAAAAAGATGGTGGCAGTTGGGAAAATGTTTCATCTAGGGATTGTGGTAATATTGTAAAAAAAGCAATAGAAATAGCAAATAGAGCAGTAGAAAATAAATAGTTATATTAAAAATCCCTCCATATCTAATATGGGGGGATTTTTTAACTTAGCTTATTCTGCATTTTCTTGGAAAAATTTTTTTATTTCATTTTTTGATATGCCAGTTATTTCTACAATTTCTTGAATTGAAAAATTTTTTTCTAATAATTTTTTAACTACATTCATTCTTTCTTGTTTTATTTTTTCTTGCTCTTTTAGTAGCTCTTCTTTCCCTTTGGTTATTTCTCTTTTTTCCTTAGCAAGTTCTTCTTGTCCTTGGGCAAGTTCTTCTTGTCCTTGGGCAAGTTCTTTTTTTCCTTTGGCTATTTCTTCTATTTGACGTTGTGCATTAGATTTGAAGTTTATTTCATCTCGTATAGCTTTTAAGCGAAATTCATAATTATTTCTTTCTTCTTGACTTAAGCTCATAGATGCCAATTTTTTATTAATTCTTTCTACTTCTTTATTAACTTTACTTGCTTTTTTCACTTTTTCTTCACCCCCTATAAATAACCAAAGCCACTGTTCTAATTTTGTTCCTATTTCTGGATTTTTTTCTTTAAATTTAGGTAATTCTATCATGTGCATTTCTAAATATTTTGTTGCATAAAGATCTTCTTTTTTATATCCCAAATTTATTTTGGCTGTTTTATCACTTGGTTCAAATTTCATTCTTGCAACTGAATGATAGCTATTTCTTTTATAATATTTATAATTTAAAATATTGATTACTACTACTTTTTTACAATTTTCGTATCCTTCTCCTTCTCCGATTTGTTGTGTATAGGTACTAGCCATGTAAAAAGTACTTCTTTGCTCTATATTATATTGATTTTGAACTTGCATTTCTACATTAACGATTATCTTATTGTCTAAAGTAACTTTTAAATCTAATACACCATATTTGCTATCATAAAAATCTTTTGGAATTTCTGGATTGTTGATTTGTAAATTTTCGATTTTTATTTTTAAAATACCTTCCAAAAAATCTATTAATGCACTTTTATTTTCTTCTTGCCCAAAGATTCTTTTAAATACATAATCTGAGGTTAAGGGCAATCTTTCTATTGATTCTTCTATATTATCTGCCATGTATCTCCTCCTTATTTTAGCATTTTAATTTTTATTTTTCAACAGTTTTCTTAATATATTTATTGATTTTTATCTATAAGTAATATTTGAAACGTTTCTTTGGTAGAGTTTTCTTGATTTTTTTATGAAATAATTTTGTTGAACTAAATTTTGAAAAGATATAATATGAATTTCTCGAAATAAAATGTTTAGATTAAATAAAAATTTTTTGCGATTAAAAAATAATTGTATTAAAATGATGATAAAAAATTGTTTTTTGTGATAGTGAGTGGAAATATTATTATCATAACATGTTTTTTTGAATGGATGTGTCGAAAATTGTCGACAAAGACAAAAAATTTTGTAGATAGTTTGCCATTTAGTATAGTTGCATTTTTTTTGTATTCATCATATAATCTAAAAAACACAAATGAGAGGTGAAGTTATGAAGAAAATAGTTGTAAAAGATATATTAGAAATAACAAAAGGACAGTTAATTATGGGAAAAGAAAATGAAATATGTAGTCAATTTTCAAAAGATACGAGAACAATTGAAAGTGAGGATATTTACATAGGGATAAAAGGAGAAAAGTTTGATGGTAATATGTTTTGGAAACAAGCATTGGAAAAAGGAGCTAAAGGTATTATTGTGCAAGGTATTGATTTTAGTTTAGAAAATCTAGAAGAATTTGCAGATAAAATCATTATTTTGGTAGAGGATACTTTGGAGGCACTTTATCAGATAGCAGCATTTAAAAGAAGTTTATATGATATTCCGGTAATTGCAATTACTGGAAGTGTTGGGAAAACAAGTACAAAAGATATGGTAGCAAGTGTTGTTTCTCAAAAATTTAAGACATTAAAAACGATAGGAAATAATAATAATAATATAGGAATGCCATTTACTATTTTGAAATTAAAAGAAGAAGAAGCAATGGTATTAGAAATGGGAATGAATCATTTAGGAGAGATTCATTTATTAAGCCGAATCGCAAAACCTAATATTTGTATTATTACCAATATTGGTACTTCGCATATTGGAAATTTAGGTTCTAGGGAAAATATTTTAAAAGCAAAATTAGAAATTTTAGATGGTAGCGAAAACCCAGTTATCATTGTTAATAATGATAATGATTTATTACATCAATGGTATGAAAGTAATAAAGATAATAAAAATATATTGACATACGGAATTGAAAATAAAAGTTTCTTACAAGCAAAAAATATTTGTCTGAAAGAAGAAAGTAGTTCTTTTCAATATTCTTTAAAGGATAAAGAGATAGAAATAAAGGTTCCAGTAGGAGGAGAACATTTTATTTTAAATAGTTTGTGTGCAGCTTTGGTAGGAACTGTTTTAAATATAGAAGATGAGAAAATAAAAAAAGGAATTGAAACATTTGAATTGACAAAAAAGAGGATGGATATCACAACTTTAGAAAACGGAATAAAAATAATTAATGATGCTTATAATGCAAGTTTTGAGTCCATGCAAGCAACATTGAAAAATATGTCTGTTTACCCTAATGCGAGAAAAATAGCTGTGCTTGGGGATATGTTTGAATTAGGAGAATTTGCAGAAGAATTACATAGAAAAGTAGGAAAAGAAGTAGTAACAGAGAAAATAGATATTTTGTTATGTTCTGGAGAAAATGCAAGCTATATTGCAGAAGAAGCAAAGAATCAAGGGATGCCATCTGAACATATATATATGTTAGCAAAAGAAGAAATTTTGCCAATGTTAAAACAGATAGTAAAACCAAATGACATTATTTTGTTTAAAGCTTCTAATGGGATGAAGTTTTTCGAATTGGCAGAACAAGCTAAATCTATCTTAAAATAAGAAAAGAGGAATGAAAATGAAAAAATTAGGTGTTATTTTTGGGGGAATGTCCACAGAAAATGAAGTTTCTGTGCAGTCTGCTTTTTCTATTTTACAGAATTTAGATAAACAAAAATATGATATTTATCCTATTTATATCGGAAAAGAAGGAACTTGGTATTCTTATCAAGGAAGTTTTGATAAAATAGAATTTGGGGAACCGTTAGATGAAATAGAAAAAATTGAGGACGTTGTGAAATATTTAAAAGGATTGGATGTGGTTTTTCCTGTCTTACATGGATTATATGGAGAAGATGGTACTATCCAGGGACTTCTAGAATTATTGAAGATTCCTTATGTAGGATGTGGTATATTAGCTTCTAGTGTTGGTATGGATAAAGTTTATACAAAAATCTTATTTGAGAAAATAGGTTTAATGCAAGCTAAATATGAATATGTGAAAAAGGTAAAAGAAGACTATATTTATATAGATAAACAATTTCAAGAGAAAAGAATGTGTTTGGAGGAGATTGTTACAATCATTTCACAAAATTTAGCTTTTCCTGTATTTGTAAAGCCTTCTAGGTCTGGTTCTAGTGTTGGGGTAAAAAAAGCAAAGAACAAAGAAGAACTAAAAGAAAATATTCAATATGCAGCTTGTTTCGACAGTAAGATTTTAATCGAAGAGGCAATTGTGGGAAAAGAAGTAGAATGTGCAGTTATGGGTAAGGAAGATGTGATTGCTTCTTGTGTGGGAGAAATAAAATCAGCAGAAGAATTTTATAGTTATGATGCTAAATATAAAAATGAAGCATCTAGAACACAAATACCAGCTACTATTTCTAAAGAAAAAGAGAAAGAAATTCAAGAATCTGCAATAAAAGCTTTTAAAGTGATTGACGGAAAAGGATTATCTAGAGTTGATTTTTTTGTGGAAGATAGTACGCAAAAAGTTTATATTAACGAGATTAATACTTTGCCAGGATTTACTAATATCAGTATGTATCCTAAAATGATGGAAGCTAGTGGAGTTCCTATGAAAGAGCTTTTAGATAGAATCATAGATATAGTTTAAGATTTTATCATTATAATCTAATAAGAAGATTAGAAAGTGCTTTATATTAATATTTTCATCAAAAATATAGCTGGGGTGTAATAATCCGGGTCTTTGATTGCAAATATTAATATAAAGTACTTCTTGTTTTTTTATGAGGGTTGGAGAAAAATCCATAAAAGCTATGGATTTTTTTGATTTTTGTGATATAATAGGAGTACCTGATTTTAGGGAGGATGTTAAATGGTTTTCAAAGATTATTATAAAATATTAGATTTAGAGACTAGTAGAGTTTCTAATGAACAAATAAAGGTAGCATATAGGACTGCTGCTAAAAAATATCATCCAGATGTTAATGTGGGAGATACTTTAGCAGAAGAAAGAATAAAAGATATTAATGAAGCATATAGAATTTTATCAACACCATCTACAAAAAGAAAATATGATAGAGTATGGAATGCCCACCATGTTTCTAAAACGAAGCGAACTTTTAATGTGAAAAAAGAAACAGGTTCTATTTTGAATATGTTTTTAGGAAAAACAGACTTAGAAGCAAAAATAGAACATAAAGAAAAGAAGAATCCAATAAGGGGAGAGAATGTAGAAACAGAAATAAAAGTAGGTATTAGGGAAGCTTATTATGGCTTAGATAAAAAAATTTCATTAAGAACGATAGAAGGAAAAATGAAAACTTTTACGGTAACTGTGCCTAAGGGAATTCGAGATGGAGAAAAAATACGATTAATAGGGCAAGGAAAACCAGGAAAAGATGGTGGAAAAAACGGTGATTTATTAATTAGAATAAAGATACAGGATGAAACAGGACTTCAACTGAAAGGATATGATTTATATACAGACTTAATGTTAACACCTTGGGAAGCAGCTTTAGGAACAAGAACGAATATTTCATCTATAGATGAGGAAACTAAAATTTATATACCACAAGGTATTCAAAGTGGCGAAAAGATCAGAATACCTAAAAAAGGATATCCGGATGGAAATGGTTCTAGAGGAGATTTAATAGCAGAAATAAAAATAATGGTACCAAAAAATTTGACTAAGCAAGAAAAAGAAATATTTGAAAAATTAAATGAAATATCAAGTTTTAATCCAAGAAATGCTTAAAAACAGGAATTTACATAAATTCTATATTGACAAAACGCCTAAAATTCGCTATAATTAATGATAGTGACGTACAAAAGATAAAGGCTATGGATTAAAACATAGGAATGGGGTGTAAAATAAATGGAAACATGGCAAGGGAAACACTTTAGTATTACAGATCCAAAAGGAGTAAACACAGTTATTTATCAAATTAACGAAACAGAAAAACAATTTTTAAAAGATTCTCCCAAATATACAGTGGATAGGTTAGATTTTACGGAAGAAATTCGCGGAGAAATGACAAGAAAGACATTTTATCTAAATAATCCTTCTGTGGATGAAGACCAATTAATTATTCTTTCTTTTGGACAAGAAAAAGTGGTTGTGAATATGGCATTATTAAAAGATGATAAGATTACCATGAGCAAAAAACCGATACCATTAAAATTGAATAATATCTATTCTGAGCAAGCACAAGAAATTAAAGAAGTTAGATATACACCAAACTTAAAAAGACCAATTTGTATTATAGACCCAGAAACAACAGAAGAAGTAAAGCCAGTGCTTTATTTTGATGAGGAAACAAATGAAATAAGAGGAAAATGTAAGTTGAAACCATATAAGTCTTACTTTGCCTTTGAGATTAAGGATAAAGAAGATGAGGGAGGAATTAGGAATGAGTAAACAGATGGGGAACCCCCAAAAAGGTAAATATGGATATGATGCAGGATTTGCGGGGTTAGAATATAATGAGGAAAAAGCTAAAAAAGGTCAAAAATTAACTGTTATGTCTGCTAAAATGATGACAGGAAATGAATTAGAAGAATTTTTAGAACAATATGGGCAACAATTTCCTATTACAGTTGGTTTTCATGAAGTAGCCTATAATCCAGAAACACAGGAATTATCTTATACAGATACTTTAGGAGTAAAGAAAACAACTTCTAAAGAAAAGGCAAAAGAATATCGTGATAAGCAAGCTAGACAAGGAACTTTAAAGACAAAATCACCAAAAGGACAAGATAAATCAGACACAACAAGATAGATATCATTTTAGAAATATATGAATAAACAGGAATTACCAAAGAGTAGGTGAAAATATGAATTACAAAATAGAAGGTGCTATTCGAAGAAATAGAAAAAATTTTATTATTTTTGCAATACTATGGATATTTATCGCCATAGTATTTGTTTCGCCTTTTAGCTATAGTACACATATGGCAAGTCTAGAAGGTGATTTTAAATTAGATGTATTTATTGAAACATTTGGACCATCTTTAGGAAATCCATTGGGCTGTTTAGGAAATTTAGCACAAGATGGGGCAATAGGAGATTATTTTTCTACTTTGATAATTGTAACTATTATATATTCGGTGTTTTTCTTTATAGGTTTTGTTAGGTCAGCGCCTAAAAATGAATATTCTGATATTGAACATGGTTCTAGTGATTGGAGTCAAAGAGGAGAGCAATATCAAATATTAAGTAAAAATAAAGGAATTATTTTAGCAGAAGATAATTATTTGCCAGTGGATAAACGAGGAAATGTTAATGTTTTAGTAGTAGGACGGATCAGGTTCTGGTAAATCTGCTTCTTATTCTATTCCTAATGCTTATCAAATGTTAGGTTCTTATGTCTTTACAGACCCTAAGGGTGAGTTATATGATAGAACAGCAGGATATTTGAGAGATAATGGATATGAAATAAAAGTATTAAATTTAGTAAGACCACAATATAGTGATGGTTATAATCCATTAATGCATATTTCATCAGAAATTGATGTAGATGTTATTGCAAATACTATTGTAAAAGGACAACAATCAGAAGGAGGAAAATCAGATCCTTTCTGGGATGATTCTGCAGAAATGTTGCTAAAAGCTTTGATTTATTACTTAATTGCTACAAGACCAGAAGAAGAACAAAACTTAGCAAGTTGTGCAGAATTAGTAAGAGCAGCAAATAGTAATGGAGGAAGTAACTTATTAACCGAATTAATGAGTCAATTACCTTATGACCATCCGGCTCGTATGAATTATAAATCTATTGAGATTGCACCAGAAAAGACATATAGCTCTATTTTAAGTACATTGCAATCTAAATTAGGAAAATTCGATTCTAAAGAAATTGCAGAATTAACATCAACAGATACGATCGATTTTGAAGAAATAGGAAATAAGAAAACAGCAGTATATGTAATATCTTCAGATACCCATACCGCTTATGACTTCTTATTAACTATATTCTTTGCCCAGATGATACAACAATTATATGATTATGCAGACCAAAATGGTGGAAGATTAAAAGAACAAACATTTTTCATTTTAGATGAGTTTGCAAATATTGGTAAAATACCTGATTTTGATAAAAAAATATCAACATCTAGAAGTAGAAAAATATCATTTAGTGTTATTTTACAAAATATTGACCAATTAGAAGCTGTTTATGAAAAATCTTATGAGACTATTATGGGTAACTGTGATACACATGTATTTTTAGGAAGTAACTCATATAAAACGGTGGAATATTTTTCAAAGGCTTTAGGAGAAAAAACAATAGGAAGAGATAGTGTATCTATTAATAGAGATAGACAAAACTGGAAAACAGGAAAAAGTGTTTCAGACCAAGTAATGGCAAGAGCGTTAATGACACCAGATGAACTTCGTAGAATGGATAATGATGATTGTATTATTTTTGAAAAAGGAATTAAGCCTGTTAAGGCGAAAAAATTCTATTACTTTAAACATCCAATGGCAAAAAAATTAGCAGTACATGAAATTAGTCATAATGATATTGGAGAAATACAAAGGGGTAAATGGAGAAAATATAATCCATATAATCCTTATGTGGAAGAAAAAGACCAAAATAAGGTAGAAAATTTGAAAGTGGAATCTTTAGATGATTTATTTGATGATGTACCAACAACAAAAAAAGAAGATACGAAAGAACCAGAAAAGGTAACATCTGTTTCAGAGCCAGAGGCTAAGAAACAAGAGACTTCACCAGCTTTAGATTTAAATGATTTTAATGATGCACCAATGCTTCCACAAGATGATGACTCTTATGATTTACAAAAAGAGTTGGAAGCAAAATTTGACGAGTTATTTGGTCCACTAGATGAATAGTTGGAATCTGCCAAAGGGAACGTTCCTTTTTGGCAGTTTTTACGTTTTTTGCATTGGTTCCAGGTTTGAACGCCAAAAAGTTGGCATTCAAACCTGGAACCAATGCAAACCTGGAACTATTGCAAAAAAATAGAAAGTATAATAAAATAGGAAAATAAAAAGAAAAGGAGAGAGTCATGAAATTTGTTCATATAGCAGATATGCATTTTGATAGTCCCTTTGTTAATTTATCAGACAAAGATGTTATGGGAGATTTAAGAAGATTAGAGCAACGAAAAGTATTTAAAAAGGTAATTGAATATATCAAACAAGAAAAAGTAGAGCATTTATTTATTGCTGGAGATTTGTATGAACACCAATATGTAAAATTATCTACCATTGAATATATTAATAGATTATTTCAAGAAATTCCAGAAACTAGAATATGGATTGCACCTGGGAACCATGATCCTTACTTGAAAAATTCATATTATCATCAATTTACTTGGAGTGAGAATGTTACTATTTTTGAAAATAAGATAACAAGAGTAGAACTACCAGAAATAGATATATATGGTTTTGGATTTGGTGATTTTTATTGTACTGGTTCAGGGATAGAAAATTTGGAGATTCAAGATAAAAATAAGATAAATGTATTATTAATGCATGGAACTTTAGATGGAGCTTCTTTGGAAGATAAACAATACCATTCTATAGCTAAAAAAATCTTACAAGAAAAAGGATTTGATTATATTGCTTTAGGTCATATTCATAAACCATATTATAATAGTGACAATATGCAAAAAATAGTATATCCAGGTTCTACAGTTTCTCTGGGATTTGATGAATTAGGAAAGCATGGAATGATAACAGGAAACTTACAAAAAGAAAGTTTACAATATGAGTTCATTGTTTTAGATGAAGCGGAATTTAAGGAGATTGCTATAGATATGACTGATATTTTTGCTAAAGAAGATTTAATTGAAAAAATAAATGATTTGTCTGTACAGCCTAATGAATATATTAAAATTGTGCTAAAAGGCAATCGAAATTTTGAAATCAATCCTTATGAAATTTTAAAATTAATTTCAAATGAAAGGATTATAAAAATAAAAAATGATACAAAAATAGCAGTGGACTTAGAAAAATTGGCTAATGAAAATACATTAAGAGGAATATTTATTAAAATGATGAAAGAAAAGTTAGAAGAAAAAGATTTAAATCAAGAAGAAAAAGATAGGATAGAAAAAGCAATAGAAATAGGATTAGATGCTCTAAAATAGGAGGGAAATGTGTGAAGATAAAACAATTAAAAATTAATTCTTATGGAAAATTGAAAGATAAAGAATTAGAATTAGAAAATGGAATTAATATAGTGGAAGGAAAAAATGAATCTGGTAAATCTACTATTTTTCATTTTATTGTGAATTCTTTTTATGGAATATCTAAAAATAAAAAGGGAAAAGAATATTCTGATTTTGAAAAATATAAACCATGGGGAGAAGAAGAGTTTTCTGGAAAAGTTGTTTATGAATTGGATAATGGAGAAAGTTTTGAAGTTTTTAGAGATTTCAAAAAGAAGAATCCTAAGATTTTTAATGAAAATAAAGAAGATATTTCAAAACTATTTAATATTGATAAAAACAAAGGAAATGAATTTTTTTATGAGCAAACCAAAGTAGATGAATCTTTATTTTTATCTACATTAGTTGTTAATCAACAAGAAGTAAAACTTGAAAAAACGGAACAAAATATGTTGGTACAAAAAATTGCTAATTTAGTTGGAACGGGTGAAGATAACGTTTCTTATCAAAGAGCAATAGATAGAATTAATAGGAGACAATTGAATGAAATTGGAACAGAAAGGTCTAGGGAAAAGCCAATTAACAAATTGATGGATGAAATTGAAAAATTAGAAAATGAAAAACAAGAATTAGGAAGATATGAAGATTTAAAATATCAAATGGAAGAAAATAAAATAGAATTAAATACACAAATAGAAAAATTAGAAAACGAAAATAATTATTTAAAAGAATTAAAATTATTAATTGAAAATGAGAAAATTGAAAATGAAAAAATAAAATTACAAGAAAATATAAAAAATGAAAATTTAGAAAAAATAAATCAATTAAAAAATGAAATTGAAAAAATAAAAAATAACAATAAAAATATTTTAGAAAATAATTTAGAAAAAAATAAGAAAATAAAAAATAAAATAAATAAAAAAATAATTTATGTATTTATTTTATTATTAATTATTAGTATTTTACAATTTATTTTTATAAAAAATAATATTTTTAAATATATTTTTCTTCTTACTCTCCCAATGTATTTAATTTTTTCATTATTATTTTTAAAAAATAAAAAAAATAAAATAAAAAAATTAGAAAAAAATAAAAAAATAGAAGAAGAAAAAATAAATTTAGAAATGAATAATATAAATAGTCAAATTATTTTATTAGAAAAAAATAATTCAGAATTAGAGAAAGAAATAAATAAATTAAAAAATAATTTTAATTTAAAAATGAATTTAGAAAAAGAAAAAATAAAAAATAAATATTTAAATAAAATTGAAAAAAATAAATTAGAGGAAAATATGACATTAGAAAAGATAAATTTGCAAATTGAAAATATACAAAATGAAATAAATCATGAAAAAATAGAATTACATACTTTAGAAATAGATAAACAAAATGTAGAACCTAAGTTAGATAATTTAGCAAAAATAGAAGAAGAATTAGTTAACCATAAAGAAGAAATGTCAACTCTTAAAAACCTAGAACAAAGTATGAATTTAGCAAAAGAAGTTTTAAATTCGGCTTATGAAAAAATGAGAACATCAGTTACCCCTAAGTTTACACAGAATTTGTCAGAAACCATAACACATATTACAAACGGAAAATATACAAATGTTGTTTTTCATAATGAGGAAGGATTGATTGTGGAATTGGAAAATGGAAATTATGAGCCAGTTTCTAAATTAAGTGTAGGAACAATTGACCAATTGTATCTTTCTTTAAGATTATCTATGGTAGAAGAATTATCTGAAGAAAAAATGCCAATTATTTTAGATGAAGCTTTTGCTTATTATGATACACAAAGATTAAAAAATATTTTAAATTATTTAGCTAATAAATATAGGGATAGACAAATTATTTTATTTACCTGTACTCAAAGAGAAAAAGAAATATTGAATGCATTTAATATTTCTTACCATTTGATAGATTTACAAAAAATTTAATAAGGTATCTATAAAAAATTTTAAAAGTAAAAGTTTGTTTTTTTAGGTAATAAATAAAAATGGAAGAAGAAAATAATAGGAGGAAAATTTTATGAATTTTCATATCAAAAATTTAGATATAAAAATAAGGGGAAATGATAGAAAAATAATTTCAAAAATTTTTATGACACTTGTTTTGATTAATGTATGTATCACAATATTAGTATCTGTGTTTGCCAATATAGAAGTTTTAAGAACAATTTTTTTATATATGATATCTGTTGTATATATTGGTACGGTTGTATATATTATTAAAAAGGAAAATCAAATAAGAGAAGTTAAACCTAAAGAAAATTTTGAAAATAAATATGACCCAATATTAACAAGATTTTTAATAAAAAATGAATTTATATTAGATAATGAATTATTAAATGCAGAAGTATATTATCTTATGGAAAAAGGAGATGTAGAGTTAAATAAAGAAAATCATACATTAAGGTTAAAAAATAGAAGTAAATTTAAACAAATAGACGCATTGGAAAAAATCGATAGTAATAAAATAAAAGAATATTCAAGTGATGAGATACCTTCTTATGAGAATATGTTTATAGGTAAAATCTTATTTGCATTTCACGATGAAATAGAATTAAATGAATTTAAAAAAAATCAAGGAGAAAAGTACTATTTACAAAGAGGTGAAATGTGTAAATTAGTAATGGAAAAGATGATTTTATACGAAATCCAAAAAAAGAATATGATGGGACAGACCAATAACGTTATTCCTATTGCAGGAATCTTAAATATTATTACATCTATTATGTTATTTATTATAATTGGAAATCTTAATATTGTTTTAGCATTGGCGACTGTTATTAATATTATATTAAGTGTTTTTATTATAAAAGGTGAAAATATATTGGCATATAAATATTCAGAAGATGTTATAAAATATATAGATAGTTTATTAGAATATGTAGATATATTAAAAAAAGAAAAAATGCAGGGAAAAGAATTAGGGAATAATGCACAGGATAATGAAAATATAAAAGACCAAGACATTAATAGAAATTCAGACGAGGAATTGAAATTTTTATTTGGAATAAACCATAGTGAAGACCTATTTATATCATAGGTCTTTAAAAATTTATAGAAAAATGGGTAAGATAAGGTTAATAGTTAATGAATAAAAATAAAATGTCAAAAGTATTGATATATTAATATTATTTGGCAAAACATAGTTAGAGCGTAACAATCCGGGTCTTGCCTGCAAAATATTAATATATCAATACTTTTGGATAATAATAAGTGAAAACCATTAGCTAGTAACAAGATAAGAACTGGCATGAAAAAATATCTTGTAAAAACAGAAAAAATATAGTATAATAATTCAAGCTTAAGAAAGAAGGAGAATATTTATGTTTGAGAAATTAGAAGCGGTAGAAAAAAGATATGAGGAATTGACAAAAATGATAGCAGACCCAGAGGTAATTGCAAATCAAGCAGAGTGGCAAAAATTGATGAAAGAACATGCGAATATAGAAGAAGTGGTATTAAAATTTAGAGAATATAAAAAGATAAAACAATCTATGGAAGAAGCAGAAGAATTAATGCAAGACCCAGAAATGAAAGAATTAGCAGAGGCAGAATATTATGATTCTAAGGAAAAACTTCCTAAAATAGAAGAAGAATTGAAATTATTGTTAATACCAAAAGATCCGGATGACGACAAAAATATTATGTGTGAAATACGTGCTGGTGCAGGAGGAGAAGAAGCTGCACTTTTTGCGGGAACTTTGTTTAGAATGTACACGATGTATGCAGAAAAGAAGCATTGGAAATTAGAAGTGATGAATGAAAATGAAACAGGTCTTGGAGGATATAAAGAAATATCTTTTATGATAACAGGAAAAGGTGTATATAGTAGATTAAAATTTGAGAGCGGTGTTCACAGAGTACAAAGAGTTCCAGATACAGAAAGTAGTGGAAGAATTCATACTTCAACTGCTACGGTTGCAGTACTTCCTGTAGTAGAAGATGTGGAAATTGAAATTAATCCAGCAGATATCAAAATGGAAGTGTTTAGAGCTTCTGGTGCAGGGGGACAACATATTAATAAAACCTCTTCAGCCGTAAGATTAATCCATGAACCAACAGGGATTGTTGTAGAATGTCAAACAGAAAGGTCACAATTCCAAAATAAAGATAATGCTATGAGAATGCTTCGTACTAAATTATATGAAATAGAAAAACAAAAACAAGATAGTGAAGTGGCAAATGCTAGAAAGTCACAAGTAGGTTCAGGAGATAGGAGTGAAAAGATTAGGACATATAATTACCCACAAGGAAGAATTACAGACCATAGAATTGGAATGAGCATTTATCAAATGGAAAACTTTTTAAATGGTGATTTAGATGAAATGATAGATAATTTAATTGCAGCTGATAGAGCAGAAAGGTTAAAAGGAGAAGAGGATTAAAATCTAACAGAATTGGAATAAAATTGACTTCTTAAAATAAACTAGAATATAGTAATTTTAAGGAGTTTTTTATTTATGGAAAGTATTTTAAAAACAACACTAATGGGATTATTTTTTGGGACTTTTGGAACTACCTTAGGAGGAATCATAGGAGTCATTACTAAAAAGCATTCTAAAAAATTTTTGAGTTTTATATTATCTTTTGCATCTGGATTAATGATGGCAGTTATTTGTTTTGACTTGTTGCCAGAAGCTTTAGAAATAAGTAGTATTGTTAGTACATTAATGGGGATAGTCTTAGGAATCATTATGATGATTTTTTGTGATTTATTCGTGGAAAGGAAATTTAATGCTAACAAAACTTATGCGAATCATGAAAATACATTATTAAAAACTGGCATAATTGTATCTATAGGTTTGGCTATACACAATTTCCCAGAAGGTTTAGCGATAGGTTCTGGATTTGAAGCATCTATTAAATTGGGTTTGGCTTTGGCAATAGCCATATGCTTACATGATATACCAGAAGGAATTTCCATGGCAGTTCCTATGAAAAATGGTGGAATGAAAATTTCTAAAGTTCTATGTTTCGTGATACTGTCTGGAGTAACAACAGGAATAGGAGCTTTTTTTGGAGCTATTGTAGGTTCTATTTCAGAAGAAGTAATAGCAATTTGTTTAAGTTTCGCAGCAGGAGCTATGTTATATATTGTATCAGGGGAATTAATTCCGGAATCTAATCAATTATATCACGGAAGAATGACTGCTATTCGGTAATATTTTGGGCTTTTTAATTGGTATTTTTGCTACTACACTTTAATTGACAAAATAGCAAATATGATTTATGATAACTAAAAAACAAAGGATGGTTATATTATGAAAATCATGTTTATTTGTACAGGAAATATTTGTAGAAGTGCGATGGCACATCATTTATTAGAAAAAAAGCTAAAAGATTTAAAAAGAGAAGATATAGAGGTGTTTTCTTGTGGTATATATGCACAAACAGGAGATATTCCAACTTGGGAAGCAAAAAATGTTATGAAAGAAGAATATGATGTTGATATGAGTAAACATAGAGCAACTTATATTAAAAATTCTCCAATTAACCAAATGGATCTTATTCTATGTGCTACCAAAAGTCATAAAATTGCAGTACTAGATATGTACCCTAATTTGGACGGAAAAGTTTTCACAATGAAGGAATATGTTTCTTACCATAGACAATATCATGATGATATAGATATTAAAGACCCTTGGGGATATGATATAGAAACATATCGAAGTTGTGCATCAGAAATAGAGGAATGTGTTGATTTATTACTTCAAAAGATTTCATAGAATAGTATATCATTAATTAGTACTTGCTTTTTTCTTTTTTGTATAGTAAAATACAAACAGAGTTTTGAAATAAAAAAGGGCAAATAGATAGGTAAGGAGCAGATAAATGGAAGATTTATTAAAAGGATTAAATGATAAACAATATGAAGCAGTTGTTAATACAGAAGGACCATGTTTAGTAATTGCAGGAGCAGGGAGTGGAAAAACAAAAGTATTAACCCATAAAATAGCTTATTTAATAGGAGAAAAACAGGTACATCCTTGGGATATTTTAGCAATTACTTTTACGAATAAAGCCGCTAATGAAATGAAAGAAAGAATTGCAAATTTAGTAGGAGATGATGCTAAGGATATTTGGATGGGTACATTTCATTCTATTTGTGTACGTATCTTAAGAAGATTTATTGATAGAATTGGTTTTGATTCTTCTTTTATCATATTTGATACATCTGACCAAAGGACTTTAGTAAAAGCATGTTTAAAGGAGCTATCTATAGATGATAAGTTACTTACAGATAGGAGTGTGTTATCTGAAATTAGTAATGCTAAAAATGAGATGTTGGAGCCAAATCAATATGAAATAAGAGCAAGAGGAGATTTTAGAAAAGAAAAAATTGCAAGCGTTTATCAATTATATCAAAAAAGATTAAAAGAAAACAATGCCATTGATTTTGATGACATTATTAATGATACTATTAAAATATTGATGGAAAATCCAGATGTATTAGAATATTATGCTAATAAATTTAAATATGTTTTAGTAGATGAATACCAAGATACTAATAAATCTCAATTTACTTTAATTACTTTGCTGGCTTCTAAAAATGGAAATATTACAGTAGTAGGAGATAATGACCAAGGAATTTATTCTTTTAGGCGGAGCAGATATTTCTAATATTTTGAATTTTGAAAGAGATTTTCCAGGGACTAAAATTATTAAATTGGAGCAAAATTATCGTTGTACAGGAAATATATTAAAAGCAGCCAACAGTGTTATTAAAAATAATGAGGTAAAATATAAAAAAGAATTATGGACACAAAATGAAGAAGGAAATTTACCAAAGGTTTATTTAGCAGATAATGAATATGATGAGGCTTCTTATCTTGTTAGTCAAATAGAGCATCTAAAAAGGGAAGAATATTATTCTTATTCTGATTTTGCTGTACTATACCGTATGAATACACAATCTAGAGCAATTGAAGACATTTTGAGAAGAGAAAATATTCCTTATAAAATTATAGGTGGACTAAAGTTCTATGAAAGAAAAGAAATTAAAGACTTAATTGCCTATTTAAGATTAATTCAAAATAGCTCAGATAATTTAAGTTTAAAAAGAATTATTAATGAACCTAAACGTGGAATTGGAAAAACTAGTTTAGATAAAATAGAACAATTGTCTAATGAAATTGGAAAATCTATGTATGAAATTATTAAACATGCAGATGAATATGCTTTAAATAGAGTATTTTTAAATTCTAGAGAATTCATTAATGCAATTGAAGAATTAAAAGTAAAAAAAGAGCAGCTAAAAATATCAGAACTAGTTACTGCTACTTTGAAGAAAACAGGTTATATGCAAGCACTAGAAAATGAAAATACAATTGAAGCAGAAAATAGAATAGCTAACTTAGAGGAATTTTTAACAGTAGCAATAGAGTTCGAAGAAGAATCTGCTGAAAATACATTAAGTGAATTTTTGGAAGGAATTACTTTATCTAGTGATTTAGATAATATGGAAGAGACACAAGATAGTGTTACATTAATGACATTACATAGTGCAAAGGGACTAGAGTTTCCAGTAGTATTTTTAGTGGGAATGGAAGAAGGGATTTTTCCAGGTTATCAATCTATGATGGAACCAAAAGAATTAGAAGAAGAAAGACGTTTATGTTATGTAGGAATTACACGTGCTAAGGAAAATTTATTTTTGACATGTAGTAAGCAAAGAACCATATTTGGTTCTACCAGTTATAATCCTGTTTCTAGATTTTTGAAAGAGATACCACAAGAATTATTAGATGGATATGAAGAAGTATTTGGAGAAGATACTAATCATAAGAGTCAAATATTTAAGGATTCTTCTTATAGTTGGACCTATGGAAGCAAAAATGGCGGAAATGTTAAAACTTATCAAGTAGAACAGAAAGAACCAAGAGTAGCTGCTAGTTCATCTCAAAATACAAAAGGTTTTGCCTTTAGAACGGCAGAAAGTTTTTTAAATGGATTGCAGAAAAAAGTAGCAGCATCACAAGTGGATTTGTCACAATATGAACGAGGAGTTCGAGTATTCCATAAGAAATTTGGAGAAGGAACCATTAATATGGTGGAACCAGAAGGAGATGACTTAAAAGTAGATATTCAGTTTGACAAAGTAGGACATAAAAGATTGATGGCTAAATTTGCAAAATTAGAAATAATTGAATAAAGACAAGGAAAACCGCTCACCCCGATTTCTGGGTGAGCGGTTTAAGGTTACTGAAGAGTTACCGATAAAAATTATATCGATAAATATTGTTTCCGATAGACACATAGTCCAAATCCCGTAACACATTTTTTATCATCCGCATTTTTACTCGTGGAATCTCACTAGTATCGATGCAGAAGGTTTCGATGACAGCTTCCATTTTTCCTATCAGTACAAAAATATCCCGGTAAGAAATAGTTTGAGAAAGAAAATCTATGCGATAAGTTTTTTCAGCTACTTCTAAAATACCAATGATGGGTTTATCTTTGTAAGATAGAAGATAGTTATATTCTATTTCAGGATTAAGCGGAAACTCTTCTAATGTGTACGGATTTAAATGATTTGGTTTTGTCATGATGATACTCCCTTCTTAAAATAAAAAAGACTATTTAGTAACCATCTCTATTATACTACAATTTACATAAAAAGTAAAATCTAAAATATTGATAAAAAATATTTTGGTGATGTATAAATGTATAAAAAATGTAAATACTATAAAAAAATAAGAAAGGATGGATGAAAATGGCAGATTTAAATCAAGTTGAATTACAACATTTAAGACATTTAATAGGAGCACATGAAACAGCGTATCAAAAATTAAACACTTATTCTTCACAAGCTGTAGATCCACAAATTAAACAATTATTTACAAAATCAGCACAAGATGCTTTGAACACAAAACAAAAATTAATGACATTTTTAAATAATTAAGGAGGAAAAAGAAAATGGATGAAAAGACAATGGTAAATGATATTTTAGGAAGTGTAAAAGCAGATTTAACTGCTTATCAAACTGCAATTTCAGAAGCGGAAAATATGCAATTGAGACAAACTTTTCAACAAATCAGAAATAATGATGAGAGTTTTCAATACGAACTTTTTAAAATAGCACAAACAAAAGGTTATTATAAACCAGCTCAAAAAGCTTCTACGACAGAAGTAGAAACAGTAAAAACAGAATTACAACAATAAATTAACTGAAAATCTGCCAAAAGGGACGTCCCTTTTGGCAAGTTTTTTGATATAGTTTATTTAAAAAAAGTTGATAGATTAATATTCCTGACAAAAACATAGCTAGGGCGTAACAATCCGGGTCTTTGTCTATTCATATTAATATATCAACTTTTTAATAAGTCCAAAAATGAAACTTGCCAAAAAGGAACGTCTCTCTTGGCAGATTTTGAAAATGGAAGAAAAAAAGTAAATAAACAAGATAAATAAAAAAAAATAAAAATAACTTAGGGAAAATGGAGAATCCTTATCATTGCAAAAAAGAAAATATTACAATATGATTACAATATCATGTACAAAGGAGAGAAAGAAATGTTAAAAAAGTTTCTAGTACATACCAGACGAGGAATTAAATTTATTATTCTTTTTATGATAGGAATTTTCTTAATAATTGGATTAGTTGCATTTTTGTATAAGCCAACATATAGTGTATTTATTAATGGAGAACAAGTAGGATATACGGAAAACAAATCAGAGTTACAGCATAGAATTAATGAATATGTGGAAAATGGGGAAGATAATAATGAAAATATTGCTTTTGTACAAGTACCTAATCTTCCAGAATATAAATTATGCTTGTTAAAAAAAGATATTACTCCTAATGATGAAGAAATTTTTCAAAAAGTAAAAGAACAAGGAACACCTTATTATCGTTATTATGCAATTACGGACAATCAAGAAGAAAAGTTTTATGTATCTAAGTTTGAAGAAGCAGAGAATGTGGTAAATACATTAAAAGAGAAAAAAAGTACAAATATAAATTCTATTTCTATTGTGGAAAAGTATGAAACAGAAGTAAAGGATTTTACAGCTACAGATGAAATTGTTTCAAAATTATGTATTGAACCACCAAAAGTAGAAGTAGCTTCTAAAGCTACTACTAAAAGATATACTTCTACTGGTAGTGTAAATACAGCCACAACTACTTCTAGAGGAAAAGTAAATTTAGGATTTTCTTTGATTAAACCAATTTCAGGAACGATTACTTCTCGCTTTGGAGCATCTAGTAGTATAAGAAGGTCTTCTCATACAGGATTAGATATAGCAGCACCAAAAGGGACACCTGTTGCTGCTGCTGCATCAGGAACTGTTACTTTTTCTGGTTATAAAGGTTCTTATGGATATATGATTGTGATATCTCATGGAAATAATGTACAAACTTATTATGGACATTGTAGTAAATTATATGTTTCAGCAGGAACGACAGTTTCCCAAGGACAAACAATTGCAGCTGTAGGTTCTACAGGTAATTCTACAGGACCACATTTACATTTAGAAGTAAGAATAAATGGAGTGGCTTATAATCCACAAAACTATGTTTATTAAAAATAAGAATATGACCCGACATAGGAATTAAAGATTGTAGCTTAAGTATCTCAGAACCTTGTTGTCTAAGATAATAAAAATCCACAAATAATTCAAAATTTGTGGATTTTTTGATGTATATTTTAATTGCAGAAATATTTAATTCCAGTAGTTATTGCATTTTTACGCATAATGACTTTTCCATATTCGAGTAATTTGTTTTGAAAACTATTAGAAAAATGAATAGATTTTCCAAATTCCGAAATAGCACTATAAAAGTTTTTTAAATTAGGATATGTAATGTTAATATTAGATATTATTAAATAATACTTATTTTGGTACCAATATAAAGAAAAATCTTTGCTCATTTTTTTGCTTTCAAATTGTTGTATATGATTTAAAAATTGACAAAAGTTACAAAAATTTTCAAATTCTTCAAAACAATAGATAGCATTTGTGCTTTTTAAATTGACGGATTTCCTTTTTACAGTTAGTTTTTTTCTAGGAGAAAAAGTTTTTTCATCTGATAAATCGGATTCTGTTTTTTCGTATTTTGTAATGGTAAATACAAAATTATCATCTGTAGAAGAAAAAGCTTCTATTAATAATCGACAACCATCTGTATAAAAACCTACCTCTTGTTCTGCTTTGGATAACATTTCAAAAAAAAGAGATTGATTTTCGAGTGTTTTAGTCATTAATGTATGTAAATCAATGTGATTATCTTTTAAATCTTGATGATTTACAATGATACGGATTTTGTTTTCTGTAAGTTTTTCAATTTTCATATAAATGTAAATCCTCCTTTAATACCTATTAATTATATTATACTACTATTAATATTATATTTAAATGGATAAATTTTGGTAATTAATTTTTTATACTATATCATATAAAAATAAAGAATGCAATTTAAAAAATAAAATTTTAAAAGTATTGCTATATTAATATTATTTGGCAAAACATAGCTTGGGCGTAACAATCCAGGTCTTGCCTGCAAAATATTAATATATCAATACTTTTGGATAATAATAAGTGAAAGTCATTAACTAGTAACAGGTTTTGTAAAAAATGTGTGGATTTACTTGAAAAATTTACTAAATCAATATATAATACAAAGGTAGAGAAAAAGGAAATAGCCGTAAGGAAAACACGAATAGAAAAGAACAAATAATGGAGGGAAAAAACATGGCAACAAAAGACAAAAATATATGGATATTAGTTATCTTTATTTTATCAGGATTAGTAATAGGAGGTTTATTAGGAGAATTGGCTTCCAAAGTGGATTGGCTTTGGTGGTTATCTTATAATCAAAGCTTTGGGTTAGATAATCCTATTGTGTTAGATTTAAGCGTTGTTAAAATTACATTTGCTTTAATGTTTAAAATAAGTGTAGCAAGTATTATTGGAATGTTATTAGCCATATTTATTTATCGTAAAGTGTAGATTTGAAGATAGACAAAGGGGGAGGGGCAACAAGAAAGGAAAGATGCAATTTGTCTATAAAAATGAAAGAATTACCAGAAATGGAAAGACCTTATGAAAAATTAGAATTATATGGTGCAAAAAGACTATCTAATGCAGAATTATTAGCTATTATTATCAAAACAGGAACAAAGGATTATACTTCTGTACAATTAGCACAGAAGATATTAAATTTGAATCAAACAAAAAAAGAATTAAATTTTTTAAAAGATTTAGAAATTAAAGATTTTATGAAAATTAAAGGGATAGGAAAAGTAAAGGCAATACAATTAAAAGCGGTATGTGAACTTACAAACAGAATGTCTGCACCATTAAATATAAAACAGGCTGTTATTAAAAAACCAGAGGATTTGGCTAATATTTTAATGCAAGAGTTACGATTTGAAAAAATAGAAATTGTAAAAGTAGTGTTATTAAATAATAGGAATCAAATCATGAAAATAGTAGATGTTCAAACACGGAAAAGCAAACAGTGTATCTTTACAGGTAAAACAAGTATTAGTAGAACCTATCAAATTGCAAGCACCTAAAATTATATTAGTACATAACCATCCGGCAGGAGAGGCTGAACCAAGTCAAGCTGATATCGATTTTACGGCTCGTGTTATGGAGGCTTGTGAATTGATGGGAATACAATTCCTGGATCATATCGTGATTGGAAATATGAAGTATACTAGTATTTTAACGAAAGCTCTAGAGAACAAAGGACAAAATACAAATAGGGTAAATACTTAAATACAAGAAAGGAAGAAAGAATATGAAATTTTTTACATTTGGTTCTAAAGATATTGGAATAGATTTAGGAACAGCAAATATTTTAGTAACATTAAAAGGAAAGGGTATTGTTTTAAAAGAGCCTTCTGTTGTTGCAATTGATAGAAAAACGGGAAATATTATGGCAACAGGAAATGAAGCCAAAGATATGTTGCGGTCGAACACCAGAGCAAATTAAAGCGGTAAGACCATTAAAAGATGGCGTTATTGCAGATTTTACTGCTACGCAATTAATGCTTAAGAATATTATTGGAAAAGTAGGAAAAAGATACAGTATAGGAAAGCCAAGAGTGGTAGTTGGGGTACCTTCTGGTATCACAGAAGTAGAAGAAAGAGCAGTAGAAGAATCTGTTATTCAAGCTGGAGCAAAAGAAGTATATTTGATTGAAGAACCAATGGCAGCAGCAATCGGTGCATCTTTGGATGTAGGAGAACCAAGTGGAAGCATTATTGTAGATATTGGTGGAGGTACTACAGAAGTAGCAGTTATTTCTTTAGGAGGAATTGTAGTTAGCCATTCTTTAAGAATCGCTGGTGATGAACTAGATGAAGATATTGTTAATTATATCAAAAAAGAAATGAATTTAGCTATTGGTGATACTACTGCTGAACAAATTAAGATTCAAATAGGTTGTGCTATGCCATTAATGACAGAAACGACAATGGAAATTAGAGGAAGAGATTTGACAACAGGTTTACCTAGAAATGTAAAGGTAACTTCTACTCAGATTGAAGAAGCTATTAAGGAATCTATTAGTAAAATTGTAGAGATTGTAAAACTTACTTTAGAAAAAACACCACCTGAACTTGCTTCTGATATTATGGAAAAAGGAATAGTTTTAGCTGGTGGAGGAGCATTAATTAAAAATTTAGATAAATTATTAAGTATAGAAACAAAAATGCCAGTATATGTGGCAGAAGAACCTTTAGATTGTGTAGTAAGAGGGGCAGGAAAAACATTAGAAGATTTAGAGAGATTAAAGACAGTATTAATCAATGCAAGAAGAAGAAAATAAGAAGGAGTGAAAAATGTATAAAAGTAAAAAAGCAGGAATAATTGGAATTATTATTACCATTATCATTTTAATATTGATTGTAATTTTTTCTAATAGTGATAGCAATTTATCTTTTTTTGAAAATGTGGCTAGTAATTTAGTGATGCCAATTCAAAATGGAATGACTTATTTAAAAAATAAGATTGGTGGGAATAATACATTTTTTACAGATATTAATAATTTGAAACAAGAAAATGAAGAGTTGAAAAAGAAAAATAGTGAATTAGAACAATCATTAAGAGAATTAGAAAATATTAAAACACAAAATGAAACTTTAAAAGAATATTTGGATTTAGCAGAAAAATATGGAGAATATAAAACTATCCCTGGATATGTAATTAATAAGGATATTAGTAATTACTCTAAAACAATTGTGATTAATATCGGAAAAGAAGATGGGGTAGAAGAGAATATGACTGTAATTGGAGACCAAGGTTTAGTTGGACATGTTATTTCCGTAACGGATTCTACTGCTAAAGTGCAAACTATTATTGATACAGCAAGTTCTGTTAGTTGTTCTATGAGTACTACAAAAGAAGCAATTGTATGTAAGGGAACATTAGATGATAAATCTTTATTAAAAGCGATGTACATTCCAACAGATAGTAATATTATTCAAGGGGATAGTATTGAAACTTCTGGATTAGGTGGAATTTATCCAAAAGGAATTCATATTGGAACTGTCAAAAAAGTGACTAATACACAAAATTTAACAGATCGATATGCTTTAATCGAAACAGCAGTTGATTTTGATAAATTAGATACTGTTTTAGTGATAACCAATAAATAAAAGAGGTGAAAGGATTGAAAAAAACAATTATTAATATTAGTTTAGTACTTATTGCATATTTTCTTTATTTTTTACAATCTAATTTTTTTAATTGGTTCACTATTGCAGGAGTTATGCCTAATTTATTTGTAATTCTTGTTCTTTTTATAGGACTTTTTCATGGTAGGACAGCAGGAATTGTTTATGGGTTGGCAATCGGAATGGTTTTAGACCTTGTCCTAGGAAAACAAATAGGAGTGAATATGATAGGATTAGGAATTATTGGATTTCTTGCAGCCTTATTTGATAAAAACTTTTCTAAAGATAGTAGAGCTACGATAATGTTTATGGTGTTAGGTGCTACTATTATATTTGAAGTAATGGTATATGTGGCAAATGGAATTTTATATGCAAGTAATATGGAGTTGTTTAATTTTGTTAAAATTTTGGCAGTAGAGGTGATATATAATTTGATTTTGACAATTATTATTTACCCATTGATACAAAAATTTGGATATTATATTGAAAATGAATATAAAGGCAATAAAATTTTAACAAGATATTTTTAAAAGATAAGAAGGTGAAAAATTGGCAAAAGCGAAGGGAAAGTTTAATATTAATTTAAGATTTAATATATTGACAGTTTTAACTTATCTTGTTGGTATTATTTTAATTGCGCAATTGTTTAATTTGCAGATCGTACATGGAGCAGAATATAGGGAACAATCTAATACTAGGTTAACAAGAGAAAGTACATTAGAAGCAGCAAGAGGTTCTATTTTAGATAAGACAGGAAATACATTGGTAACTTCTAGTATGAAATTTGATTTAGAATTGTATAAAACTAAGATAGATACACAAACATTAAATCAAGCTATATGGAATATTGTTCAGGTATTGGAAAAATATGGTGTATCTTATGTGGATACTTTTCCTATAAAAATTAATCCTATTGAATTTACTATTGCAGATGAACAATTGGCAAATTGGAAAAAGAATAATAATTTAGAAGAAAATATTACAGCAGAGGAAGCACTGAATAAATTTAAAGAAAAATATGATATTGAAAGTAATAATATAGAACAAATTAGAAAAATAATTGCGATTCGTTATGCTATTGTGCAAAACGGATATAGTAGTACAAAAGCATTGAAAATTGCAAGTGATATACCGAGAGAAGCGGTTGCAGAATTTAGTGAAAATGGAGATAAATTTCCTGGAATTAATATTGTAGTACAACCACAAAGAGAATATCCAAAAGGAAGCTTGGCTTCTCATATTTTAGGATATGCTTCACAAATAAGCTCAGATGAGTATGAAACAAGAAAAGACACTTATGACCAAAATGATATCATAGGAAAAACAGGGATAGAGTATGTTTTTGAGGAATATTTAAGAGGTAAGAATGGAACAAAGCAAATCGATATGGCAGTAGATGGAACCATTACTGCAGAGTATATTTCAGAAGAGGCTATCGCAGGGGCTGATGTGGTATTAACCATTGATTCTAATTTGCAACAAATTACAGAAAATGCTTTAGCTGCTAATATTCAGAAAATAGCAAGTGGAGGGTTCGGACAAGTCTATGATGCAAAGGCTGGTAGTTGTGTTGTTATGAATGTAAATACGGGAGAAATACTAGCAATGGCAAATTATCCGAATTATACGCCTTCTGAATTTGTAGGAGGAATTAGTAATGAAAATTGGGCAAAATACCGAGATAATGAGGCAAAACCATTAGTAGACAGAGCTATTCAAAATTCGTATTCACCTGGTTCTACATTTAAAATGATAACAGCAATTGCAGGCTTGGAATCAGGAGTCATTAATTTAAATACAACGATTAATGATGTAGGACAGTATAAAAAATACAGAGATTATCAACCTAAATGTTGGATTTTTAGTGATTATGGTAGAGGGCATGGTTGGTTAAATGTATCAGGGGCAATAGAAAAATCTTGTAACTATTTCTTTTATGAGACAGCTGATAGAATGGGAATTGATAATTTGGTTAAATATGCAAAATATTTCGGATTAGGAGGAAAGACTGGAATCGAATTGCCAGGCGAGACGTCAGGAGTTTTATCAAGCAAAGAAACTAAACAAAAATTATATCCTAATGAAGTTTGGGGACCAGGTGATACTTTGCAATCTGCTATAGGACAATTATATAATGAATTTAGTCCGGTTCAAATGGCGAGGTATATTAGTATGCTTGCAAATGGTGGGCATAAAATAGATGTAAGTATTATTAAAACCATTAGAAAAGCAGATGGTACAGAGGCGTCAAGAGATGAAATTAATCAATTTGTTAATGCAAAATTAGGATTACAGGAAGAAGAGTCTGAAGACCTTCAGATTAATCAAAATTATTTGAATGCTATATTGGAAGGAATGAAATCTGTTACAACAGATACAGAAGGAACGGCTTATGTAAGATTTAAGGATTTTAATATTAGTGTAGGGGGAAAAACAGGCTCTGCAGAAGCACCAAATAATCAGGTACATGCATGGTTTGTTGGATTTGCACCATTCGAAAATCCAGAAATTGCAATAGTTGTAATGGTGGAAAATGGAGGACATGGAAATTATACAGCAGAAGTTGTAAGAGATATTATGGCAGAATATTTTGGAATGAATACGCAAAATATAGAAGAAAATATGTCTGCGACTCCTTATACAGAGGCAATTAGGTAAAAAACATAGAGAGGTTAGGATGTAAAAATGAAAAATTGTGTTGGGATTCAATTAAAAAAGGATAAAATTATGATAAGAATTCAAGAGGAAGCAACGCAAGATGAAATTGTAGAATGTTTAAAAAGAAAATTAACAGGTTTGAAAAAACTTTATCAAGAAGAACATACGCCTATTATTGTGACAGGAAAAGTTTTAAAAAATAAAGAAGTAGACGAAATTCAAGAGCTGATTAAATCTAAAATTGATGTAGATATAGAATTTGATACACCTAAAAGTTTGGGATTATATAGTATTAAAAAAACTTTTAATAGAGAAATTGCTATTTCTGAAACGAAGTTTCATAAAGGGTCCTTGCGTTCTGGACAAAAAATGGAGGCAGAAGGAAGTATTGTGATATTGCGGAGATGTAAATTCTGGTGCGGAAGTAATCGCTTCTGATAATATTGTAGTGTTAGGTGCCTTAAGAGGGTTAGCACATGCAGGAGCTAAAGGTAATAAACAGGCAATTATTGCAGCAGGTGTTTTAGATGCAGTTCAAATTAGAATAGCTAATATCGTAAAAGAAATTGATACAAAAGAAGAACCTTTTCATAAACAAGCATATGTATATGCTTCAGAAAATGAAATTATAATAGAATAGAAATAAAAAATCTTGGGATGCCATTAAAATGGAAATGCCAAGATTTTTTACATTTGTTAAGATAGTAATAAAAGAATTAAACAAATAAATAACATTTCATCTTTTACTTCTTCTTGGTATAAGATAAAGAGAAGACCTAAAATGATTAAATCATCTAAATATAATTTAATTCCTAATATTTCTAAAATCACTTGGTTAGGATCAGAAAAACCTTCGAAGTGAAAGGTGATGGGGTTATTTTTAGAAGGTACTTTTCTGTTATTGACTGCTAAATTTGTTTCTTTTTGAGAAGAGGGCTCATTTGACAGTGCTTCTTTACTAATATTATGTGTAGGATGGGTAGGATAATGGGGATAGTAAGAATAAGGGTATGAATAGCCAAAAAAAGGAAATCTAATCATGGGAGTTTTGTTCCGGATTTGTGTTTTTAAACAAGTCTGCCATTTTTGTAATGTTTAAAAGATTAGCATATTGGTCTATTTTTTCCTTTTTACTATCACGTAAATATGGTTTTAAAGAATAGATTAAATTACTTCTTGGGTCATTTTTTTGATTCATATTATTTAGCATAGAACTAATTTTCATCATAGTATTCATATCTATTTTGCTAAAATCGAAGTTATTAGAGTTATTAGTATTCGCTTCTGAATTGTTTCCTGTTGAGGAAGAGTTGGGTGTCGTTGTAGATGGATTTGCAGTTTTTGAAGAAGAATCTTGGAACATTTTTTGGAAATTTTGAATCATTTCAGGTGAAATTTGGGAAATGGCTTCTGAGATATTGCCATTATCAACCATATTTTTGATATTTTTCATTGTATTTTCATCTAAATTTGGATTATTCATGTTATCACCTTTGTTATTATTGGATTTAGATTTTAAAGGGGAATCTATAACCTTATCTATGTTATATATATGATGAAATTAAAAAAGTATGTAATATTATTAGTAATATATGAAAAATAGGGAAAAAAGTTCCTAAAATAATGTATTGTTATCTATTTTTTAAAATATACATAAAAGTTTGACAAATTCTTGCGAAAACATTGAAAAAAGTGGAAAAAAGAGGTATAATATAAATTAGATTAGTGTGAGATAAGGAGGAAACTATGAAGAGTAGAATTTTGAAAATAAGTATTATTTTATTATTAATCACAACAATGACAATGGTGAATTTCATTTATGTTGGAAAAACATTCATTAGTTATGCAATAGATGATATTAGTACCAATGTTAAAAATATTGAATTTGGTGCTTATTTTAAAGATGCTAATGGACAAAAAGTAACACAATTACAACCCTCTAACACGGAGACAAATTTGGTGTTAGAAGTGGCTGTTAAGCAGGAAGGATATTTTAATGGACAAATAAACTTAGGAGAAGCTAATTTTAAGCTAAAGGAAATAGTAGGTAATAGTCCATTTGTTAATAAAATAGAAGGAAATACCATTACATTAAATCAAATCAATGCAGGTTCTACTGCGGAAATTGAGATAAAGGTAGAACTGATAAAAGAAGAGATATTTGATGTTAATCTTTTAGAAAAAGAAAGTATCATACAATTAAAAGGTATTTATAAAGATAGTTCAGAAAAGGATATTTCTGTAGTAGCAGATAGAACTGTTAAACTTTCTTATCCTTCTGCTAATTTAGAAGAAGAAAATATAGTCAACCATATGGAAGTAATTACAAATAAAACAATGACTATTAATGGAGAGGAAAGAAGAGTAGTACAGGTAGCTTTCAAATTAGGATTAAAAGATAATAGTAATCCTATTCAATCTATAAAATTAGAGAATAAAGCACCTGTTGTTAAAGATGGTTCTGTTCCAGAAGTGTCACAAACGGCTCATATGAATATGATGACAAGTTGGAAGTCTAATACTAAATCTAATGCAGAAGGAACTGTAACAACAATGGAAATGACTAATATAGCACAAGACGGAAAAATTATTTGGAAGAATCAAGGAAATGAAGAAATTATTTTTACTTATATAGCAAAAGCATGTACTACCATAGAAAATCAAGAAATTACAGCAAATGCAACAATTCATTTCTATGATGGACAGGAAATTACAGTAGATGGAAAAGCTACATTAGATGCTTCTGTAGAGTTAAATAATATGATTACTACAAAAGTACAAAATAGAGAAACTCAAATGTATAAAGGTAAATTATATCAAGGATTAGATAGAGAGTTTGAAACAGATACTACAGTTTATGTGGATTTAGCAAATGCACAAGAATATTTAGAAGTGAAAGACGAAAATAGTTTTAGTACAACGAACCAAAATTTAGACAATTTAACATCTGCTAATGTATTATATTTATCTACTGTTTTCAATAAAGAACAATGGATGAAAATCTTAGGAGAGAATGGAACTGTTACAGTGCTTAATAAAAATGGAGAGACTATCGCAACAATTGATAAAAATACTCCAGCAAACGAACAGGGAAATATTGTTTTAGACTATAAAGAGGGACTAGAAGGAGTTGTGCTAAGAACAACAACACCTGTAGATACTGGAAAATTAGAATTAACACATCATAAAGTATTAAAAAATAATACTAATTTAGACTTAAAACAAATGTCTTATTTAACTACCATAGGATATGTAACAGATAATTTAGTTGCAGATAAGAAAATAGAAAAAGAAAACCTAAATGTTGCAATGGTAGAACTAAAGGAACCTAAAACAGAAGCTACTTTACAGATGAATAAAACAAGTTTGGCTACAGCTGTTGCAAATGATTTAGAAATGAAGGTAGTATTGAAAACAAATAGTGAAGCCTATGATTTATATCAAAATCCAATTATTACAATTGCTTTACCAGAAGATGTTGAAACAATAAATTTAACCAAAGTAGAAATGTTGTATGAAGAAGAATTAAAAATAAAAACATATCGTGTTGAAGGTAAAAATATTATTGTAGAATTAGAGGGAGAGCAGACAAATTATAAAGAAGAAACAGTAGAAGGAGCTAATATATTTATTTATGCAAATGTTACTTTAAATCAAAAGGCTGCTACAAAAGATGCACAAATACGAATGAGTTATACAAATCAAAAGGCTAGTCAGGCGATTGAAAATATAGTTACTCCTATTAAAATAGAGGCTCCTACAGAAATTACAGCAATTTATCAAATCCCAGAATTAGGGGTAGAAACAATTGGACAAGAAGAAAATAAAGTAGTTTCATTGCCAATAGGAACAGATGGAACACAATTTACTTCTTATATAGAAATTGTTAATAACAAACCAGTAGAAATTCATGATGTAAGTATATTAGGAGTATTTCCAACAGTTAGTACAGGAAATACCATAGGAACTAGCATTATAAATGGTATCCAATTACAAGGTATAGAAAATGCTACTGTTTATTATACCGAAAATGAAAAAGCAACAATAGATTTAGACAATGCTGAAAATGGTTGGTCACAAACAATAGCAGATGGAGCTAAGGTAAAGAGATATTTAATTATCATAGAAAAAATGGAACCACAAGCAAGAATGAGTGCTACTTATACAACACAGATACCAGCAAATTTAGAATATAATCAAAGTGCAAAACAATGGTATGAAGTATCTTATACAGACAGTCAGACAATGACACAAAATAAAGTGATTTCTACACAGATAGAAATGACAACAGGAGTAGGTCCTAGAGTAGAAGCGGTTTTAGCAGGTAAGGTTGGTTCTGAAATGATACAAAATGATGCAAAAGTTATGGCTGGAGAAGTTATTAAATATCAAGTAGAAGTATCTAATACTGGTTCAGAAGAGGTAAAAGATGCTAAAATAACAGCTAATATACCAGAAGGAACTACTTATGTGGAGCCAAAAGAAAATTACGAATATACAGGTGCTTCTTATTACCAAGAAACGGATAAAAAAGTTTATGAAACTACTATAGAAAGTATTCAACCTGGAGAAAAAGTAAGTAAAGAATTTGAAGTAAGGGTTAATAAAGACATTGAAGATGGAACACAAATAAAAGAAGAAGCTCAAGTTACAGTAGGAGAAGTTACTAAAAAAACAAATACTTTGCAATATAGTACACAATCTGGTAATATAAGAGCAAGTGTTAAAAGAGTTACGGATAGAAGTACATTGCTTTATGCAGGAGGAGTTGTACAATATTTTGCAATTATTGAAAATACATCTAATCAACCAATAGAAAATGTACAAGTACAAACAAAGTTACCAGAAGGAGTAACAGTAGAAAGATTACTTTTAATGACAGGAATGGAAGATAAAGATGTTTCAGATGACCAATTACATTCTGCTGTTGAAACAGCAAATTCTGAAACGGGAATTGAAATAACAGAAGACATGTTATTACAAAATGGAACACAAGAAGAAAATATTCAAACAGAGACATTAACTTATAGTGATTCTGTTTCAATTGGTACTTTGCAACCAGGAGAAGTGAAAGTATTGAGTTATGATATCTCAATTCAGAAAGATAATACAGCTAATAACAAACTTCCATTTTCCGTAATTGTCATTCAAGATGAGAAACAATATCGTTCTAATGAATGGATAGATGAGATTAATCATTTTGATATTGGATTAGAAATGACTTCTAATATGGCAGATACTTATATAAAAGCAGGAGATAGTTTAGAATATACCATTAAAGTGAAAAACAATTCTCCAGTAAAGACACAAGGATTGGTTATTTCTGATAATATACCAGAAGAGTTATCTATTGTAAAAATAGTGAAAGATGGAGAAGAATTGGAGTTACCAGATTCTCATGAAATGCAACTAGATATTACAGTAGAACCTTCTCAAGAAAGTATTATTCAAATAGAAACAGTAGTAGATTATGTGGAAACACAAGAAGAACCAGTTTCTATTACCAATTATGCAGAAGCTATGGTCTATGGGGAAACAATAGCAAAAACATCAGAATTAACTCATATCATAGAACCTGTTACAGGAGAGAATAATAATAATGATAACGATATACCAGATAATAATACAGCAACAGGAAATTGCATTATCAGTGGTGTAGCTTGGTATGATGAAAATAATAATGGTTTAAAAGAAGATAATGAAACTTTACTAAGTGGTATTATTGTTAAACTGTTAAATGTAGAAACAAATCAATTTGTGAAAGATAGTGAAGGAAATGTGTTACAAGCAAGTAGTGATGAGAAAGGAATTTATACTTTAAATCATATAGGAAATGGTAAATATGTTGCTATTTTCGAGTATGATACTACTAAATATGCTTTAACAAAATATCAAGTAGAAGGAAGCAATGATACTAATAATTCTAAAGTTATGATGAATACTTTAACAGTAGATGGAACAGAGCAACAAGTTGCTTCTACTGATATGATAGAAATACAAAATAGAAATGTTGCTAATATTAATGTAGGATTTATTCCATTGCGAAATTTTGACTTGAAATTAGATAAATATGTTTCTAAGATTATGATTCAAAATAGTCAAGGAACTACTGTAAAAGAATATCAAGAGGAAACAATGGCAAAAGTAGAATTAGATGGAAAAGCTTTAAAGGGAACTACAGTTATCATAGAATATCAAATTAAAGTTTCTAATATAGGGGAAGTTCCAGGATATGTTAAGAGTATAGCAGATTATATACCAAATGATTTGAACTTTAGCTCAGAGTTGAACAAAGATTGGTACACATCAGGGGGAAATACATTATATAATACTAGTCTTGCAAATACAAAAATAGAAGCAGGAGAAACTAAAACAATTACATTAACCTTGACAAAAACAATGACAGAAAATAATGTAGGTCTTGTTAATAACACAGCTGAGATTGCAGATTGTTATAATGAATTAGGTTTAGCAGATAGTAATTCTACACCAGCTAATAAATCACAAGGGGAAAACGATATGGGAGTAGCAGATGTTATTATTAGTATTAAAACAGGTGAAATTATTTTATATTCTTCATTAATCGGATTTGCAATTGTAGCTTTAGGTGTAACTATTATAGTTTTGCAAAACAAGAAAATGAAGGCAGTACAAAATAAGAGAAAAATAGATAAAATTTCATAGAGAAAGGAGGGAGAAAAAAGATGGTAAAAATAAAAAGATATTTATGTATTTTATTAATAGCAGTTGCTTCTATCTTAGGATTCAGTACAGTTTCAAAAGGATATCAAGTAGGGCAAGAAATAGGGGTTAGCTATTGGCAATATGAAGCAAGTAATAATATATTTTGTTTAGAGCATGGACAAAATTTGATAGATACAGTTTATTATAAAATTATTTCTAATGTAAAAATTAATGGTACAGAATCAAAAGACCATACAGGTAAAACTATAGATAGTTGGTATAATGCTAAAATGGCAGGAATTCTTGCTAGTAATGCAAGTAAAGAAGATAAGAAAAATGCCATTTGGAATTTTGGTTATACTTGGATGCAAAAAGTAGGAAAACAACATGCTGGATTATATGCAGGATTTGCTTCAAATACTACAGGTGCTCCTACTCCACTAGACCAAGAATCTACAGATTATGCAAACTCTATTAAAAATCAAAATCTACAGATTACAGATAAAACAGATAAAAGTAAAATTAGAATTGCAACTTTTACAGAAGGGAATACAAATTACCTTCAAGTGGGACCTTTTAAATGGGATTATGAAGGAGATTTGAGTAAACTTTCTGTATATGACCAAGATGGAAAAGCAATTGGTAATTTGAAAATAGGTTCTTATAGAGGAAAAGAGCTACAATGGGGAGGAATAGAAAAAATAACTTCTAATAAAGGATTTTATATTGCATTTCCATCTAATAGAGGGGTAAGTAAAATTACTAAAATTTCTGCCTCTGTAACATCAGAAGTTAAATCTGTTGATATGTGGTTCTTAGATGCTAAAAATGCGGCAAACCAAAATTTAATGATTGTAGAACCAAGTACGAGCAAGAAAAATGTAGATACAGATTTACCATATGATATTTTGTTACAAGGTAATTTAAAAGTTATAAAAGTAGATGAAAATAACCAAGAAACAAAATTAGAAGGAGTAGGTTTTTATATTCAATATAAAGATAATGGTAAATATGTAAAACAAAATGCAGACAAAACAATATCTTATGTAGATGATAGAACACAGGCAACGGAATTTGTAACCGATAAAAATGGGGAAATATTGATAGAAAACTTATTAGTAGGAACTTATACTGCTTATGAAACAAAGAATCCAAATTATGGATATGAGATTATAACAGCTGGAGTATCTCATGATGTTACGGCAGATAAGACAGAAGAATTCAAAATTACAAATAAAAGAGTATTGATAAAACTTTCAGGTTATGTATGGGAAGATATTGTTGATGGAAAACAAGCATATAGAAATGATTTATATCAAAATGGAACAGGAGATACACAAGATAAATTAGTAGCAGGAGTTACTGTAAGGTTAAAAGATAAATCAGGAAAAATAATACAAGAAACGAAAACAGATAGTCAGGGTGCTTACTTATTTACAGACGTATTAATTGAACATTTGTCAGATTATTATGTGGAATTTGAATATGATGGTTTAACTTATCAACCAGTAACACCTCACCTAGACAAAGATAATGGTTCAAAAGCGGATGAATCAGATGCAGAAAGAAAAGCATTTAATGATAAATTTGCAGAAATTCAGGGAACGGGAGAAACAACAGGAGTTGCTTTAGATGCATCAGGAAATAAAACATATGATTTGAATTATGTAAAAGATACATCTGCTTATACATCTACTTTTATAAAAGAACCTGAAAAATATTTAATGATAGCGACAACTGCGAATGCAGGATATGATTTGTCAAAACAATATACAGGAAAAGAAGAAGAAATCAAAAATATCAATTTAGGTATTTATGAAAGAGAAAAACCAGATTTAGCAGTCATGAAAGACGTGGAAAATGCAAAGGTGACTGTAAATGGTTATGAACATACTTATTTGTATGCACAAAGATTTCAAAATCAAGGTGAATATGAGGATGGATTTAATGTAGGTGTTAAATTCGGAAATAAATATGGTACAATGACATATACAAGAGCTATTTATAAATCAGATGTAGAATATAAACCACAAGATGCAAGTAAAGAATTAAAAGTATATATTACATATCATATTAGAATAGGAAATCAATCTACTAATTTATCAGGAAGAGCTAATAGTATAGTAGATTACTTTGATGCAAGATATAACATTACAAAAGTGGGAAATGGTATAGATGATAAAGGAAATATTACAGGAGAATTACAATATTCACAACCAGAAAATTATAACAATGATTATAAAAAAGTAACTATTTATAGTACACAAACAATAGAAGCACAAAAGGTGCAAGATATTTATATTCAATTTGAATTAAATAGAGATGCTGTACTTGCTGTTATGAATGACCAAGAAACTTTGGATAATGTGGTAGAAATGAATTCTTATACAAGTTTTGATAGAGATGGAAATATCTATGCAGGAATCGATTTAGATTCTAACCCAGGAAACGCAATTCCAGGAGATAAAACCACTTATGAAGATGATACAGATTCTGCACCATCTATGAAATTAGAATTAACAAATGCAAGAGAATTGACAGGAAAAGTTTTCTTAGATGAAACAAGTCCAGATTTATTAACAGCACAAGTAAGAGAAGGTGATGGAGAATACAAAGAAGGAGAAAAAGGAATTAGTGGAGTAAAACTTACATTAAAGAATACTTCTGGTGAAGTTGCCCAAATTTATGATGAAACAACAAAACAATGGGTAGAAGCAAAAGATATTGAAACAGATGAAAATGGTGATTTTGCAATCAGAGGTTATGTACCAGATGAATATGTTTTGACTTATACATGGGGAGATGACACTTATACTATCCAAAATTATAAAGGAACTATCTATAAGGAAAAAGAAAGAGCTAATAATCCAGAATGGTATAAAACAGAAACACCAAGGTATTCAGATGCAATGGATGATTGGGAACTAAGAAATGCAATTGACAAACAAACAGCATCAGGAGTAGCAGAAGGTGAAACATTAATTACAAAAATGGATTCTACGACACCGATGATGAGATTTGGTATCGAATTTGAAAGTACTATTACAGATAATAGTATAGAATATGAACTTGATGAAAATGGTAATGTTAAGAAAGACGAAAATGGATATGTCATTAGAAAAGATTCTTTCTTATATAGAGTAAGTAATGTAGATTTTGGGATTGTAGAAAGACCAAGACAAGAATTAGCATTAGATAAACATGTAAAAACAATAAAAATTACATTAGCTAATGGAAATGTTTTGATAGATGCAATTATTAATGAAGAAGGAAAATTAGAAGGACAAGTAGATAGTGTAACAGGAGGACCACAACTAGGATTTGTGAAAGCAGAAATAGATAGTGAAATTCTTCAACAATCTCAAATCGAGATAGGATATGAAATTGTAGCTACCAATATTAGTGAATGTGATTATGTTTCTGAAAATGGTGATTATTACTTCTATGGTCAAGAGCAAGCAGGGGATAATATTGGTGAATTAGTAAAATTAAGAATAGGCGAATTAAGGGATTATTTAGATGAAACATTAGTATTTATAGATAATCAAGATGGTGTTTGGCAAATGGATACAGAGGATACCACAGTAGAGGGAAGAAATGCATTTGTAACACAAGCTTTAAGTGAAAAATCATTAGCACCAACAGAACAAGCTAGTGTGGAAATAAAAGGTTCTAGACAATTGGCAAATGCAGATGAAATAGAATTCAATAACTTAGCTGTTGTTACAAAATTATCTACTATTTATACATTCGAAGTTCCAGAATTCTATGGACCTGAATTAAATCCACCAGAAGATCCAGCAGAGCCAGTGACAGTAACACCTCCTACAGGTGAAAATCAAAATTATGTATTACCAATTTCTATTGGATTAAGTACATTAGTTATTCTTGGTGCAGGTGTATGGCTAATTAAGAAAAAAGTTTTAAATAAATAATACCAAAAAAGAAAAGCATTTTTAGAAGAAATTCTAGAAGTGCTTTTTTTGATATTATATTGAAAGAAAAACTAGGGAAATCAATATTTGCTGTTATTTAAAAAACTATTTTTATTGTCTTTAAGTGGAAAGAAAAGAATTTTTGCTAGTTTGTTACAAATTTTTAAAATAAATTTAATAAAAGAAATATAAAGATTTTCAAAAGTCAAATCCGTAACGATAGATGACAATAATTTTTGTAATATTTACTTTATTAAAGAAAGTACATGTTTTTTCTACAAAATAATGGTGCTATAATTTAAGATAGAAATAATGTCGAAAAAGGAGAACTGGGATGAAAAGAAAGTTAGAAAAACTAATTCTTATTATTTTAATAATCCAAACCATGATTTTGGGGAATTTTATTTTTATTGGAAAGAATATTGTAGAAGCTATTAGTGAAGAAACAGTTCAATCTACTACTACAAATTGCAAAAATGTAGAACTATCAGCTTATTTTAAAACAGAAGAAGGAAAATATAGTGCACAAAAAGATTTGTATTTAGACCAAATAGAAAAATTATATATAAAAGTAGAAGTGAAAAAAGAAGGATATTTTGAAGGTTCTCTTTCACTAGAAAATAGCAATGTGGATTTAAAAAATACTATATTAAGTGATAAAGTGGAAAAAATAGAAGGAAATAAAATTAAATTAAAACAGATTAGAGCTGGAGAGACAATAGAGATACCAGTTGAAATTGCTTTACAAAGGAAAACACAGATACCACTTTCTTTTTTCAATGCCCAGATTCAAGTTAAAATAGAAGGAATTTATCAAGGGGATGTGCAGGATAATATTGAAGTGGCTGGTTCTGTTAATGTAAATGTTAAATGGAACAGCAAAAATAAAAGTGCTGTATTAGAAGGTGAGGTTATTACCAATAAGACTTATTTCTTTGACGAGATAGAAAAATCTGTTTTACAGATGTCTTTATATACAGGTTTAATGGAGCAAGATTATGCAATAAAAAGTACGGATATTAAAGTACAGATTCCATGTAAGGAAAAAGTAGAAAAAATAGAAGTGATAGGAATAGATACTAATTTACCTATTACAGAAAATAATTATGGATATGAGAAAGAAACAGGTATTTTAGAAGTTAATTTATTTAATGAAGAATCAGAAGGAAATGTTCTATGGCAAAATAAATTAGACCAAATTTTATTGCATATTCAATATCAAGAAAAAGTGGAAATAAAATCAGATGTTTTAGATGTGAATGCACAATTAGAACTTTATGATGCGACTAATCTAGAAAAGAATTTGCAATTTTCTTTGGAAGAAGAAAAAGAAGGACTTTCTACTTATAAAATACAAAATACAGAAACACAAATATATAATGGTGGATTACTAGCAGGTGAGCAAAAAGATTTTCAGAGAAATAGTATTATTAATTTAAATGATACACAAATATTGCATAGTTTTGAATTTCTAGAAGAACAGGATAAATATCGAATAGGAGAAAAAGAAGAAAATGCAAATTCTGTATATTTGCAAACTAAAATAACAAAACAAGAGTTAGATTTTGTATTAGGAGAAAAAGGTATTTTACGTATATTAGATCAAGATCAACAATTGGTTTCAGAAGTTACAAAACAATCTATTGCGGAAAATGGAGAAGTGATTATTACATATCCAGAAAATATAAAAGAAATTACAATACAAATAGAGAATCCTGAGCAAAGAGGAAAATTAGAATTAAGGCATATTAAAAGATTACAAGAAGATAAAGGAAATGTTGCTATACAACAAGCAGATGCTCTTATACAAAGAATACAAAACTATGATAAATATGTAGAGGAAAATATTCTAGAAATTGCACAAGCAAAGGAAACAATTTCAACACAAATAAATAAAAAAGAATTAACTGCTTTGGAATTAAATGAAAATATTGAAATACGAGTGATATTATTAACTAATAGTGCTGAACAAAAATTGTTCAAAAATCCTAAAATTGAAATTCAATTTCCGACCGAGATTGAAGAAATTAATGTAAAATCCATTCATTTATTAAATGAAGAAGAATTGAAAATAGTGTCAGCAGGAATGTTAAACACAGAAAATGGAAAGAAATTGCAAATACAGTTAGAAGGAGAACAAAGTTATCATCGAGAAGAACTTCAAAATGCTAATATTTCTATTGCTGCTGATATAAAAATTTCAACAGAAATAGGAAATGTAGAAAGACAAATTATTACTAAATTAACAAATTCTAATCAAGAAGAAGTGCAAGAGATATTACCTATTCAAATATGCACTTTGGAAAATATATTAGCATTAAATAATATGAAAGAATTAGGATTAGAATCTAATGGAATACAACAAGAACAAGAAATAACTTTAAAATCAGAAACAGCTATCGAGCAAACATCAGTAGATATAGCTGTCATTAATCATAAAAATAACGAAGTAAGTAATGTTAGTATTTTAGGAAGATTTCCTACACAAGGAATAGTAGAGCAAGGAAAAAAAGAAAACACAATGCCAATACAAGTTATGTCTCCTTTACAATTACAAGGAGTGGATGAAAGTCAAATAAAAATATATTATAGTACACAAGAAAATGTAACACAGGATATTACAGATGAAAATAACCAATGGAGAGAATCTATAGAAAATGGAAATGAAGTAAAAAATTATTTAATAAAAATAGATAAAATTCAAAAGGATCAGAAAATACTAGCTTCTTATCAAATTACATTACCAGAAGATTTAGAAAGTAAAATGGTTGCTTATCAACAATATAAAGTTTTGTATCATGAAGGTGATGATACAGAAACAGAAACAGTTAATTCTACCTCATTATTGTTGACAACAGAAGAACAAGAAAAAGCAAGTTTGCAAGTTGATTTGAGTGCTACTGTAGGTGGGGAGGAATTAAAAGAAGGAGATACTGTAAAAACAGGAGAAGTTATTCATTATCGTTTAGAAGTAAGAAATACAAGTCAAACAGAATTAAAAAATTTAAGTGCTCAAATGATACTTCCTGAAGATGTTGTTTGGGTAGAACCAGATGAAGGTGAAATAGGATATGAATATACAGGGGCTAAATATTATTTGGAAAGGCAAGAAAGACAAATTACTTATCCAATTGATAAAATTGGCGTTGGAGAGGTCTTTGTAAAAGAATTTGAAGTTAGGGTAAAACAAGAAATACAAACTGATAGTATTAAAAATATTGCCCAAGTACAATGGGAAGATAACACCATTATGTCTAACGAATGGCAAAACAAACTAGAAAAGACTGATTTAAGAGTAAGCTTAAAAAGAGTATTAGATAGAGGTGTTAATATCGCAGAAGGAAGTACCATTAATTATTATGTTATTATAGAAAACATGACAAATCAGAAACAAGAAAATGTAATGGTAAGACCAGTTATTCCAGAAGGAACTGAAATTGAAAGTCTAATTGTGAAACAATATGAAAATAATGAACCAGTTGATGAGAAATGGCTAGAACAACTAGAAGGTGATATTTCAATTGGTGATATAAAAGAAAATGGAGTAGTAGTTTTAGAAATAATATTAAAGATTAACAAAATAGAAACAGCTAATAATCAAATAGGTGTAGTGACATTAGCAAAAACACAAAATCAAGATTGGTGTAGATCTAATATATATATGACAGAAGTTCAAAGATTTGATGTGTCAATGAATATGATTTCTAATAGTCAGTCTGAAATTATAAAAGAAGATGATATGTTTGAATATACGATAGAAATTCAAAATAATTCTTCATCAGAAACAACAATGATTTTACTTGATCAAGTTCCAGAAATATTAGATATAATGTATATCAAGAAAAATGGAGAAATTGTACAAGAACGTATAGAAAACGAAGAGGAAATACAACCAATACCAAATGAAATAGAAGAAGAAATTACTTTAAATACAAAAGAAAAAATGATATATACTATTGGTGTTAGAGTTAAGGATAAAGGAGAAGAGGAAATTTCAAGTGTTATTAATAAAGCTATATTACTTGTGAATGGAGCAGAAAGAGCAACTGCACAAGTAGAACATCAGTATGATAAGGAAGATGAGGCTGGAAATAAAATTTACTCTATTAGAGGAACTGTATGGGAAGATATTGATAAAAATGGTAAAAGAACTAGTGAAGAACCACTTCTAGAAGGTATTAGAGTTTTATTATTAGATGTGAATACTGGTAAAATTGTTAAAGATGAAGACGGAAATGAAAGAATTACAATTACAAATAATCAGGGACTTTATGAATTTTATGGTGTACATAGTGGAAGATATATGCCAATATTCGAATATGACACAACAAAATACGAATTGTCGCCATATCGTGCAGAAGATGTTGAGGAAACCGAAAATTCAGATGTAATTGCTAAAGAATTAGAAATTAAAGGACAAAGAAAAATATATGCTGTTACTGAAATTATTAATGTTGAAAATAGTGATATTAATGATATTGATATGGGATTGATTAAATTAGAGATATTCAACATGTCCTTAGATAAAAGTATTCAAAAAGTTATTGTGCAATACGATAAGGGGATAGAAACTTATCAATACCAAAATACTGATTTTGCAAAAATAGAATTGGATTCTAAACAAATGGAAGGAGCAAATCTAGTTGTTGAATATCAGATTAAAGTGAAAAATGTTGGAGAAGTAGCTGGTTATGCAAAAAATATAGTAGACGAATTACCAAAAGGATTGAATTTTAGTTCTACTTTAAATCCAGATTGGTATTTGATAAGCAACCAATTATATTATGAAGGTTTTGCAAACCAAAAAATAAATCCAGGAGAGGAAAAAGTAATTTCTTTGGTTTTAACTCGAACTATGACAGAAGAATCAACAGGTACTATAGTCAATAAGGCAGAATTACTAGAAGCTTGTAATGAAACTGGATTAGGAGAAGTGGGAGAACAACAGGATAATAAAGATCAAGCAAATTTAGTTATTGGTATTAAAACAGGAAGTATTTATTTATATATTGGATTAAGTATTTTTATAGCTTGTATTTTTATCATAGGTATATATTTTATTATTAAAAAGGTATTAATTTAAAATGGAAGGAGGGGAAATAGTGAAAAAGATATATAAATATTTATTATTAGGTATTATATTTATAGTAGCTATATTAGTTTTGCAAACAAAATCTTTTGCTGATGATTATACATCTAATATAAATTCATACAGATTAGGACAAACTCTGTATATTAATGACTTTTCACCTAATAGAAATTTAATATGTACTAATTCTGAGCAAACTCTTAATGGCGGTGGAAATTATAAAGTAAGAGCAATTGTAACTATTGCTGGAAATTATGTTACAGGAACTTATTTAGATGCGAGAAATAGAACACAGACGGTTGATGATCCATTATACAGTGGCTATAATGGTAGGTTAGCGTATTATCTTATGAATGGACATAGAACTTATTCTGGATTCCATGGGTATGATAAATTTGTTTATTCTTTATGGGCAGAACTTGCAGCTTGGAAAGGTAGATTTGGTTCTACATTTAATTTAAATAATATTATCGGTCCAGAAAGTTATGGTAGAGAAGAAAATACAGATTTGTTAAATAGAGCAAAAACTTATGCAACTAATTTGGGACAATTAACAATTTCAAATGCAACAACAGATTTAGATGTTTCGAAAGCAGGTTTAGTAACTAACGGAACAGCATATAATGTTGTTGGACCTTTTAAATTTACTTTTTCTAAAGGAACAATCAATTCATCTGGAAAAATAACAGTAGAAGCTGGAGATAATTCTTTATCTTATATATATGTTTATAATAGTGATGGTTCTATTAAGAAAAATACAGTAGATTTAAAATCAGGGGAAACCTTTTACTTAAAGATACCATCTAATTGGGGGAACAAAGTAACGGTTACAGTTAATATAGTAAGAAAAAATGCTATATGTGCCCAAATAGCTTTTTTGAAAAACACAGGAACAAATCAAAATATAGGTATTTACAATACTTATTTTGGTGATAGTCCTTATAGTAAATCTTTTGCGTTTACTATTCCACCAGTAAAACCAGTTTTAGAAATTATAAAATATGAAGCTAATACTGGAAAAAAAGTAACTTTACCAGGGGCTAAATTTGAAATATATAAAGACTTAGCATGTACAGATATGGTCGCATCAGGTACAACGGGAGCAGGTGGGAAACTGATTATTACTACATTGGAACCAGGAGTTTATTATGTGAAAGAAGTACAAGCACCATCAGGATATGAGTTGTCTAAAACTAATCCTCAAAAAGTAAACTTGATAGCTGGAAAAACAGCATCAGTTTCGTTTGAAAATGAGCCAAAAGAAGAACCAGAAGAACCAGAAAAACCAGAAGAACCAGATAATCCAAAACCATCAGAAGAGGAAGATTATGGAATCATAAAATATATTAAAGATACTGATGTGCGAATGGAAGGAGTAAGATTCAAAGTTTGGGTAAAACCAGAAGAGAATCCAGGAAGAGAGCCAAAAACTTCAGATAGTAAATATTGGACAAATAGAGCTTGTACACATGCATTGATAAATGTAAATGAAGGTAAAACAGATGCTGAAGGAAATCCTCTTCCAGAAAAATGGGAAAGACCACATTCATATGATAGAGTCTATACAGGTGCATCACAATATGCAAAAGACCATGAAGAATGGGAAGAAAAGAAAAGATTATATGACTTATATGTAGAAACAAGTGCATGGCTTGATGGAGAATATACAACAGATGCTAATGGACAAATAACATTTCCTAATTTGCCAACTGATTTAACATACTATGCACAAGAGATTGCTTTACCAGAAGATAAAAAAGATTATTTTGATATTGATAATCCATCTGTTGTAACATTAATTCCAGGTAGTGTAAATACATTTACAGATACGAGAATAGCAATAGACTTAGAGGGATTGGTATGGCAAGAAGAAGGACAAGGAAAACAACATGTAACAAATAATTTATATGATTCAGGAACAGAAAGATTAGTACCAGGAATAAAAGTAGTGTTGAAAAAAGGTGGAGCAGAAGTCGATTCTACTACTACAGATTCGGCAGGACATTATGAGTTCAAAAAATTGAAAGTAAAAGATTTAGACCAATATACAGTAGAATTTGAATATAACGGAATGAAATATTATTCTATTCCAACTATGGTAGATGAAGAGAAAGGTTCTAAAGCATCTGATATACAAGAGATGAGGGATGATTTAGATGACCGATATAATACTATTGACAAATCTCAAGAAACAAATGCAAGTGATACATCTGGAGTAGATTATAGTGTTTCCGATTACAAGAGTGAAATTATTTATCGTCCAAATGATGATTATGCACAACCAAAATATAATTTAAGAGCATCAACAGAAGGTATTTGTGATTTATCATCTGATAAATTCTATAATCCTGCTAATGATTATATTTATAATATTAATTTAGGTATTAAGGAAAGAGAACAACCAGATTTGGCTTTAACAGAGGATATAGACAGAGTAGAAGTATCATTTAATGGAACATCTCATACTTTTAAGTATGGAGAGAGAACAGAGGCTATATTAAATCAAGTTTCAGATAATATGACAGAAAAGTTCACAGGGGATTATGCTAACATGTCTTATACAAGAACATTGTTCCCTTCTGATATTGCACATCCATCTGATAGTTTAGAAGTAAAGGCAGTTTATAAAATAGGATTAGAGAATCAAGCGACAACTTTAGCGGGAATAGTAAATGAATTTAAATTCTATTTTGATGATGGATATGAAATAACTTCTAATGAAATAGACTTGTCAAGAACATATAGTGAAAATAAAATAGACAGTATAGATGTTCAAAATGGAGTAGCAGTTGTTAAATTAAATCAAGGAACACAAATAACGGCTCAAACAAGGCAATATGTTTATGTTGTGGCTAAAGTAAAAACAAGTACAATGGAAGAAATGTTAATTAGAAATACTTCTAATGAAGTTACATTAAATAGTGTTGCAGAGATTACATCTTATACTACTTTAGAGAATGGAAAACCAATTGCAGGTGTAGATGTGGATTCAAGACCAGATAGTGTAGATATTAATAATTTAAGAACTTTTGAAGATGATACAGATAGAGCACCAGGGCTTAACTTAATGTTGCAAGAAGAAAGATTAGTAAGCGGAACAGTTTTTGAAGATAAGGCAGTATATACACAAGAACAACAAGCACAAGGAAAAACAGAAGAAGCTCTAAATTCTGGAGAAGAGAGAAAGGGAAATGGATATTATGATGATGGAGAACCTAGGTTAGATAATATTACAGTAAGATTAACAGATACAAATGGAAATACAGTAGATAGATATAACCTAGAAACCAATCAATGGGTTCCAGCAGAAACAACAACAGATGGAAATGGTGATTATACAATAGAAGGAATTATTCCTGGATTGTATCAAATAAGATATACTTGGGGGGACCAAGAATACATCGTAGAAAATTATAAAAGTACTATCGTAAATGAAAGTACTTATCAAGCAAAATTATCAGACGAACATTGGTATAGTGAATCCTTTAAATCTAGTCATAATGAATCAACAGCAAGATATTCTGATGCAGTAGATGACCAAGAATTAAGAAAACAAGTAGATGAACAGTCAAATGATATGAAATATCAAACATTGACAGAGAAAAAGCAAGGAAATACTAAAATGACATCAATTACTCCAAACTTTAGAGTGAATTATGAATATAGTCAGCATAATGAAGAAGTTACAGATTTTTCTAATACAGAATATACAGTAACAACAGATTATAAAAATGGATGGACAGTAATGATTAAAGCAGATAATTACAATAATAAAATTTTCGAAATTGATTTAGGAATTATTAGAAGGGCAAAACAGGAACTAGAATTAACAAAAAGGGCTAAGAGAGTAGTGTTAACCTTGCAAAATGGTCAAATTTTGATAGATGCTAAAGTAATTGAAAAAGATGGAATGTATCAGTTAGAAAATAATACTAATAATACGGTATACATTCCAGCCTCTGATGCTGCTAATGGAATGATTAAAATAGAAACCAATAATGAAATTATTCAATCAGCAAATTTGAGTATCACTTATGAATTTGTTGTTAATAATATAGGAGAAGTGGATTATCTAACAGAGGAATATTACAATTATGGAAAAGTTCCTGCGACAGAAGCGCAAAGAGAGGAATATGTCGTGAAATTAAAACCAGAATCTATTATTGATTATATGGATAATGCGAAAATTTCATTACAATCAGAAGATTGGAAATTACTAGAAAAACCATATCAATTAGTAGAAAACGGACTTATTTCACCAGAAATAGAAGATAGTATTAATTCTGTTCAAAAGGTAATGCAGATAGATAATGTTATGAAAGATGAAAATGCGTACTTGTCACCAGTGGGTATGAAAAATTCAAGTATGGTATCTATTGAAATGCTAGTATCTAAACTGTTAGCACCAACAGAAGAGTTTGACGTAGGAAATGATGCAGAATTGATAAGAAGTGTGAAAACAGGAGGTTCTATTGTAATAGAAACACATGGAAACTATGACCCTGTTAATACTCCTCAAGAAGAAAGAGAAAATGATGATTCTACAGCAGAAGATGTTACGATATTACCACCAACAGGTGAAAATCAGAATTACGTCATTCCTATCGCAATTGGTATAACCGCTTTTGTAGTGCTTGGAGTGGGAATTGTACTAATTAGAAAATTTGTATTAAAATGAAAGATGAGCTAAATTAGCTCTTCTTTTTTTTCGAATGGATATTGCAATTTTTGCTATTGTGTAATAAAATAAAAGACATAAAATAAAGAAAAAAGAAAAGAAAAATAGATAGATATCATAAAATGTAAAAAACTTTTTATGGATAACTTACCAAAAAAGACAAAAACCACAAAGGACAAGTTGTAAAATAAGGCTATTAACGTGAAAGAGGTGGTAAGGATGTTTCAAAATTTAGGAGAACAGACCATAGGAAATGTCGCTCCAAAAATGAAAGATAAAAAAATAAATATTTTTTCTAACATATTTTCTAAAGAATATATCATTTTATATGTCGTTTCTTTTATGACATCAATGGTAGGCTTAACAGGAGAGGTATCTCCTTTCAGTTTAAGTATGATTGCAGCTTGTTTTTCTAACTCTATTCCATTATTAGGGGTAGTCATTGTTTCTGCAATAGGAAATGCTATTCGATTTGGAATGGAGGGAGCATTAGGCTATTTATTAACTGTTTTAGTAATGGTTGCAACTCTATTTATCTTGAAACCTAAATATAATGAGGAAGAAAGAAATGAGAAGATTAAAGTAGGAAAAAATATTTTTATTGCAACACTTATTGTACAATTAGCAAAAAGTTTTATGTCAACATTCACTATTTATGATGGGTTAGTAAGTATCACATTTGCCATTATTACTTTTGTATTTTATAAAATATTTGTTAATTCCATGATTGCAATAGAAAATTTTCAAGAAAAAAAGGCATTTTCTATTGAGGAAGTAATTGGAACAAGTTTGTTGTTAGCCATTGCTGTTAGTTGTTTTGGGGACTTTACTATATTAAGTTTTTCTATTCGTAATGTAGTTAGTATTTTTATTGTATTGTTATTGGGATGGAAAAATGGAATTTTAATAGGAACTACTTCAGGGGTAACAATAGGTATAACATTAGGAATTATCACAGGTTCTGAGCCTATTATGATAGCAGCATATGCTATTTCTGGAATGATTGCTGGTATTTTAAATCGTTTTGGAAAAATAGGAGTTATTGTAGGATTTTGTTTAGGGAATATTGTACTTGCTTATGTTTCTAATGGTTATACAGTAGAATTGATTCATTTTAAAGAAATTCTATTAGCATCTATTGCATTACTTGCAGTACCAAGAACCATATCATTAGATGTAGAAGAATTTATGGGTGGTTCTAGATTATTACCATTAGGAAAAGAAAGGACATTACAGAATACAAAACAAACAGCGGAAAAATTAAATCATGTTTCTAAAACGATTGAACAAATTGCAAGTAATTATGAAGAAGAAAATACGATAGATGAAAAAGCAAGAAGAGAAGAGAATAAGCAAATATTTGTGACAGAATTATTGACAGAATTAGAACCTTATCAAGATAATCTATTATATGAAGATATTAGTAATACACAAGGAGAAATTTTAGATAACATTTTTACCTATTTAATGGATAAACAAGAAATAGAAAGAGAAGCACTTTTGAAGATATTTGCGGATTGTAATAGCTATATTGTTGGATTTGATGATAAAGAAGTAAGTAAATATCTGGAAGAAAATATTAGTCAAATGATAAGAGCTATTAATATGGCTTATAAAATTAGTAAATCTAATTTTGTATGGCTTAAAAAAATGGAAGAAAATAAAAAAACAATGGAATCTCAACTAAAAGGTGTTTCTAAAGCAATTTCTGGTATTGCTAAAGAGATAGAACAAGAAGGAAAAGAAGAACCACAATTTACAAAACAAGAAAAAGAAATTGTTGCTATTTTTCAGCAAAAAGGAATAACAGTGGAAGATTTAGCTATTCGAAAAGAAGGAAGATATTTTGTAGATATTTATGCAAATCCTAAAATAGATACTACTTTAGCAGAACAAATTTTGACGAAAATTTTAAAAGAGCCTATTGTATGGAATGAAGAAGCCAGTCAAGGAGAAAGAATGAGTTTTTTATCAGATGATAAATTTGTATTAGGAATTGGAATGGCAGAAAGTTATAAAAATCAAAATTTAGTTTCTGGTGATAGTGTTCTTCATATTCGTTTGAAAGATGGAAAATATTTAGTAGCCTTAAGTGATGGCATGGGAACTGGAAAACAGGCAAAAGAAAGTAGTACAAAAGCTTTAGAATTATTAGAAAATTTATTATTATCAGGATTTGATAAAAACACATCTGTGGAATTAATTACTTCTAGTTTGATGCAACATGATGCAGAAATGTTTGCTACTTTAGATATTGCTATTATTGATTTATATCAAGGAACCATTGAAATGATGAAAAGTGGTGCTTGTCCAACTTACATTAAACATAAGAAAAAAGTGCAATTGATAAAATCTACTTCTTTACCAGCTGGAATTGTACAGCAACATAATTTAGAAGTATTTGATAGAGACATAGAACCAGGTGAGATTTTATTAATGTGTACAGACGGAATCTTGGATTCTAATATTGAATATAAAAATAAAGAATTATGGGTGAAATATTTATTAGAAGATATGGAAACAAATAATACTAAAAAAATAGCTGATTTAGTGTTAAATGAGGCAATTGATAATAATTTTGGTAAGGCAAAAGATGATATGAGTGTCATTGTATGTAAATTTTTAGAAAAAGATGAAAAATAGGAGGAACTAAAAAAGCATGAGTAAAGGGAAAAGATATGAAGAACCAAAATTAAATATGAAAAAAGTGGTAGCAGTTATTGTTGCTATATTAGTTATTATCATGTTTGTATTTATGATGAAAGGAATCTTACAAAAAGAACAAGATAGTAGTACCGGAAGTATTAGTAGTTTAAGTTATTTTGCAGCTTTCCATGATAATAAATGGGGTGTTATGGATTCTAATGGAAATACAGTAATAGATCCTTCTTATCAAGAGATGATAATAGTTCCTAATAACAAAAATGATATTTTCTTATGTACTTATGATGTAAACTATGAAACTGGAGAATATAAAACCAAGGTTTTAAATAGCAAAAATGAGATGATATTTACACAATATGACAAAGTAGAAGCAATTCCTAACCAAGATGTAAATCAAAATTTATGGTATGAAGAAGATGTTTTAAAAGTACAAAAAAATGGCAAATATGGTATGATAAATTTTGAAGGAAAAGAAATACTACAGCCTGAATATGAAACTATTGAAGCAGTAGCAGGAATTAAAAATGCGATTCTGATTCAAAAAGATGGAAAATATGGTGTGGTAGATAAAGAGGGAAAAGCAATGACAGATATTGCTTATACAGAAATTAAACCACTTGGCAAAGATAATAAATCAGGTTATATTGTAAAAGATGAGCAAGGAAAATATGGTATTATTGATTATTCTAAAAATCAGGTATTGCCAAATCAATATGAAGGTATTGAAGCAGTTTATGGAAATGACTTGTATGTTGTAGTAGAAGCAGGAAAACAAAAATTAATACAAAAAGACGGAACAGAAGTGTTAAAAGATGGATTTGATAAAATAACAGCTATTTTAAAAACAAGTGGAGCTGGTGTTATTTATCAAAAGGCAGATAAATTTGGAGTCATGGATTTAACAGGAAAGGTAGTAATAGATAGTACTTATGAATCTTTGAAAGAGGCAAAATCAGGAATTTTTATTGCTTCTAAAGATGGAAAATTTGGTATCATAGATATGGCAGGACAAGAAAAATTGCCATTTCAATATCAATCTATTACTTATCAAGAAGCAGCAGATTTTTATGTGGCGGAAGATACTTCTTTCCAAGCTAATATTTTAGATAATAATTTTGCGGTAAAGCAAACAGGAATATTGATTCAAATTGATACAGATAAAGGTTATATGGAATTAAAACAAGGTGAAGATTATAAATATTATAATTTTAGATTTGAAGAAAAATCTCAAACTGATATTTTAAGTAACAATACATTATTTGTTAGTAAAAAGGATGGAAAATATGGATTTGTTGATAAAAACGGAAAAGTGATTGTGGATTATTTATATGATGATGTAACAAGTCAAAATAGTTATGGTTTCGCTGGTATCAAAAAAGATGGAAAATGGGGAAGTGTGGATAGTAAAGGAAGTGTTGTGATAGAGCCGACTTATAACTTAGATAATTATTTATTAGTAGATTTTATTGGTAGATGGCATTTGGGTCAGGATATTAATATGAATTATTATAACCAATTAGATTAATAAAAATATTGATATATTAATATTTCATAAATTTTTCGATTCAATACGATATTTAAGAATTTGTAAAATGATTTATTGAGTCTCTTTCACTCAAACCCTCTCGTACCTCGAGTACCGTGAACATTCCTCAATAAATCATATAACAAATTCTAAAACATCTACAATCATATTCAAAATTTATTTAATATTAATATATCAACATTCTAATAAATTTTAGTTGTGAATTGTAACTAATAAAAGTTTAAATATAAAATGGAATGAAGGAATAAAGGTGATAAAAATGGAACTAAAGATAAATTATCAATATACATATTTCATACATCCTTTTGTTGTGAAGGAAACTAAATATCAAAGATATATGTTAAAAATGCTGAAAGATAAGAACTGTTTTTTGAAGAGGTTTGAGAAAGAAAAAGATTTAAAACTATATCAATATTTTAGTCCTAAGATGAGAGAATTTTTGTTTTCTAGTTTTAGTTGTACAAATGCAAAATATGCTAAATTTGAAGAGTTGCCATTAGAAACGAGAGCAGGCGTTCTTGCTAAATATCCTTGTACTATTTTTGAATATCGATTGGAAAATGATATCCAAGGGAAAACAAGTCGCGAAAATGGAATTTTCTTTCATATTCAAAAAATAGAGGTTATTTGTTTTTCAACAGGAATTTGTTTTTTATGTGTGAAAACAAATATGGAAGATACACAGAATTTTGCAGATTTACTTAATTTTAATTATAAATTTAGAGATATTTATCAAGGAAATAATTCTTTAAATAATTATGATAATATTCGAATTCAAACAGATAGTTTTGCAAGTGCAGATAGTTTTATAGAATTTATTAATAAGATAACTGGTTCTCCTATTGAGGCAATGAAATTAGATATTGATACAGAAAGATTTTTGACTTATTCTTATGTTTGTATTGACCAAGAAGCTTGGAATCATAATGAACAATTTGAAACAATAGAACATAATTTTATCAAATATGCGAATATTTTGCCAAATGATACGGTTGCTAATTTAAAACAGGAAGATATTGTTTCATTTTCTAAATGGAAATATGCAAAGATGGGAATGACAAAACAGGGAATTACTTTGATGACTTCTTCTCATGATATGAATAATTATACGATATTACCAGAAGAGTATGAAAATGCATATTTATATACATATCTTGTTGCTTTGTATCAAAAAATTTACTTGAAGAAACTTAGCTTAGAATTTAAAGAGGCTCCTAAGCTTAAAAAAGCAAGGAAAAAATTTGTTTCTTTTTCAAAAAAAATATGGATTTCAGAAATTACAGAGGATGAGACTGGGAGTGTGTTATATCATAAGTTGAAGGAAATTTTAGAATTGAATGAATTATATTATAAGGTAAAAGGAGAATATGATATTTATTATAAAGAATTAAATATTGAGAAAAATAAGAGGGCAACTTTTGTGATAGCTCTTGTTTTGGTAGGTTCTCTTATTTTTAATATTATGAATTTTATCTTGTTGTCAAAACAATAAAATACTTAATATTAAATTGATGATTATAAATACTTATATATTAATATTTTATAAATTCTAACTTTTCTTTATTCATATTCAAAATTTTTTCAATATTAATATATAAGTATTTTATAGAAAATGGGATGTAAAGGCTAAAGAAAGGAGAACAAAATGCAAATAACTTGTGGAACAGATATAATAGAAATTGATAGAATACAAAAAAGTATAGAAGAAATGGGAGAAAGATTTTTGGAAAGAGTGTATACACCTCAAGAAATTGCGTATTGTGAAAGTAAAAAAATGCAAAAATATCAGCACTATGCAGCTAGGTTTGCGGCAAAAGAAGCGGTGTTTAAAGCTCTTTCTGGAGAATTAAAAGATAAATATGCAATAGAATGGAGAAATATAGAGGTCATTAATAATGAACAGGGTAGACCTAAAGTTCATTTACAGGGATTACATATTCCTAATATTCAAAATATAGATATAAGTATTTCTCATTGTAAGAGTTATGCAGTAGCTAATGTCGTCGCAGTGATGGATTTATAGGAAGGAAAAGATATGGAATTTTTAGATAGTCATGCACATTTAGATGATGATGCTTTTGAAGAAGATAGGGAGCAAATTATTTCAGATATAAAAGAGGCAGGGATTACAAAAGTAATTTCTGCTGGTTATAGTTTGGAAGGTTCTAAAAAAGCAATTGAACTTTCAAAAAAATATGATTTTATTTATGCAACTTGCGGTATTTCACCTAATGATATTCCACAAACAGAAGAAGAATTGTGGAAAGTTTTAGAACAAATAGAAGATTTAGTTAAAAATAATGATAAAGTTCTTGCCATAGGAGAGATTGGTTTAGATTATCATTGGAATAAAGAAAATATTGATTTACAAAAGTTGGCTTTTGTTACACAAATAAAAATGGCAAATGAATTGGGAAAACCTATTGTAATTCATACTAGAGAAGCAGTAATGGATACTGTTACTATCTTAAAAGAAAATAAAGTAGAAAAAAGAGGTGTTTTTCATTGTTGTCCTCTTAATAGAGAATTAGTTAAAGAAGCTTTACAGCTAGGATTTTATATTTCTTTTGCAGGTCCTGTTACTTTCAAAAATTCTAAAAATGCAAATGAGATTATTCAGATGGTTCCATTAGATAAAATTTTAATTGAAACAGATAGCCCATACTTATCTCCAGAACCTTTTAGAGGTAAAAGAAATGATTCACGAAATGTGAAATTAGTTGCTCAAAAAATAGCAGATGTCAAAAATATTACTTTAGAAGAGGTTGCCAATTTTACGTTTGCAAATGCAAAAAAGATATTTCAAATAAAAGATTAATTTTATTTGAAATATCTTTTTTGATTAATGATGTTTTATTATTTTATATTTCTTAATGCTTCAATTCTATCTTCAATACTAGGGTGAGTAGACCAAATACTACTTGTTTTCTTTTTTCCTTCTTTTGTATTTTTCTTAAATGGATTAACAATATACATATTAGCAGTAGCACTATTGGCAGTTTCTAATTGATTAGGGTCGGCATCTAATTTTTGCAAAGCAGAAATTAAACCATCTGGATTACGTGTTAATTGTACTGCTGTGGCATCTGCTAAAAATTCTCTCTTTCTAGATAATGCTAGTTGCATTAGACTTCCAAATATAGGAGAAAGAATTAGAAAGATTAATCCGATTAACATTAAAATTGTATTTCCTTTATTATCACTATCTCTATCATCTAATCCTCCCCAGAATAAGGCTCTAGAAAAAATATCAGATAACATGACAATAAATCCTACCATAACAGATACGACGCAGCTTAAACGGATATCATAGTTTTTTATATGACTTATTTCATGAGCAAGAACGCCTTCTAATTCATAGTATTCTAATTTATCTAATAAACCAGTTGTAACACAAATGACAGCGTTTTCTGGATTTCTTCCTGTTGCAAAGGCATTTGGTTGTTTATCTTCTACGACATATAGTCTTGGTTTATTTGGTAAGTCTGCGGTTACCATTAAGGAATCTAAAATATTGACTAACTTTAAATCTTCTTCTTTTGTTGCAGGTCTTGCTTTATTTAAAGATAAAACAATTTTATCACTGTAGTAATAAGATGCCCATGCAGAACCAATAGAAAATACAAGTGCAATTACAATGGAAAAAGTTCCTAGTCTTAAGGCATGACAAATGTAGTAAACAATTAATGTAATAACAATGATAAAAATGCTAATAATAATTCCAGATTCTATTTTATTTTTTTTGATATTTTCAAACATAATAGGTACTCCTTTATTTAATAAAAGAGGCCAGAAAATGAAAATTCCAACCTCCGCCATTTTTGCTTTTTATGATAAATTTGTTTTAGTGATTTTAGTTAAGCATTTGTTCCAAAATCTACTTTTACATTTTTTCTAGCTTCTTCGCTTTCTGTTTTAAATAAGTCACGAGCTGTAAAGTGGAATATTCCGGCAATTATGTTAGAAGGGAAGACTTCTAATTTTGTGTTATACATGGTAACAGTATCATTATAGAATTGTCTAGAAAAAGAGATTTTGTTTTCTGTATTTCTTAGTTCTTCAGATAATTCTGAAAAGTTTTGATTTGCTTTTAAATCAGGATAATTTTCAGAAACAGCCATAATGGTTTTTAATGCTGTAGATAATTCATTGTCTAATTGAGCTTTTTCTGCAACACTTTCTGTATTTGCCCAAGATGTTCTTAATTCTGCAATTTTTTCAAAAGTTGCAGATTCATGTTGCATATATCCTTTTACGGTTTCTACAAAGTTAGGAATCAAGTCAAATCTTCTTTGTAATTGGACATCAATTTGACTCCAAGCATTGTCTACTTTTATTCTTGCCTGTACAAGACTGTTATACATTCCTATTACTGCGATAACTAAAATGACTATAATGGCTATGATAATTCCAACAATCATGTATTATTAATCCTCCTTTACTTTATTATATACAATTTCATCATAACATATTAATTTATTTTATACAATAAATTTGTGAAAAATCTGTGAAGTTTGTGTAATTGTTTTATATTTTTTATAATGTTATTTTAATGTTGTTAGTAAAAGATAATGATTTATTCATTTTTTCGTTTTCCCCATTCTAAAAATTCTAGCAAAAGTTTTTCAAACTTTTGCTAGAATTTTTAGAATGGTCCCCACAAATCACTTCAAAATGAATAAATCATTATCTTTACGATGCTATAAAAAAGTATAAAAAGTTTATAAAAAATAGTCATAATGGGTAAAGAAGTCGCATATACTATCATTAGTTAAAACAAATGAAAAAATGAAATCCTTGTATCCGTAAGAAGGACAAGGAGAAATCAAACTTTTGACTAAATTTGACAAAATAGAAAAAAAATAGTATAATATAGATGTTGCCAAAAGGAGGTAATTATTTTTATGAAAAAAGAAGAAAAAGCTTCTATATCGATTATGCGAATTATATGCATAAGCATTATTTTAATTCTAATATCAGGAATAGGAGTAATGGCAGTAAATACAAACTTAAAAGATGTTAAAATAATACTTCAAAATGGATATGAAATGACGGCATTAACCGGAAAAGAAACAGTTTCTGAAATATTAGAAGAAAATAATATCGTATTGGAAGAAAATCAAAAAACGATACCAGATTTAGAAGCACAAGTGAATGCAGGGGAAAGTATCAAAATTACAGATAAGTCATATAATGAAGTTCAAATAGCAAATATTTCTGAAGAAGGTGTAGAAACATCTTTGGAACAATTATTAGAAAATTATGCACCTATTACAGAAAAAATAGTGGTAGAACAAGTACCAATCCCATTTGAAACTATCACAAAAAATACAACAGGTACAACACAAAATACAAAAAATAAAGTATTACAACAAGGAAAAGACGGATTAAAAGAAATTACTTATAAAATAAAATATCAAAATGATGTAGAGATTGAAAAAACAGTGATTTCTGAGAAAGTAATTACAGAGCCACAAGATAAAATCGTACAAGTACAAAAAACAGTCACTACTACTTCAAGAGGTTCTTCTTTACCAAGAACAACTTCTACAGGTGCAAGTGGTGAAATTTATAAAGTAACAGCTTATTGTTCTTGTGCAAAATGTTGTGGTAAAACGACAGGAATTACAGCATCAGGAACAAGAGCTACAGCAGGTAGAACAATTGCAGCACCAGCTAGATTTGCTTTTGGTACAAAATTAAGTTTAAATGGTAAGGTTTATACAGTAGAAGATAGAGGTGGAGCAATTAGTGGAAATAAAATTGACTTATATGTTAGCTCTCATGCAGAAGCTTTAGCATGGGGAGTAAGATACTTACCAGTAAGTGTAGTAAAATAGAGTAATAAAATAGAAAAAAGGTTGTTAGGAGATAAGCTAACAATCTTTTTTTGCATTATAGGAAATTGCATTTTCTATAATGTAAAAAAAGATAGATGCACAGAAAAATTGCTTTGCAATTTTTCGCAGACGAACAAAGACGAGGACTTTACAATGTTATAAATAGCGACAAAGTTATTAATGTCCGCTTTTATTCTAATATCCGAAAGAGAAAATCTATATTTTTTGTTATTAATTGCAAAAATATTACAAAATTGTAAAATAAATTAAATAAAGTGACAAAAGTCAAAATCCGTATGTAGTTGAGAATATCAGATAAAAACTGTTCATTTTAAGTATTGTAATTTGTATTTTACTTATGTTAAATTAATATTAAAGTTTACATTTATGTTATAAGAATTCATAATAAGGAGATAAGTAAAATGAGGAGTTTTAAAGAAAAAGAGATGAAAGAAAATGGAGTTACTTTAATAGCATTAGTCGTTATTATCATTATTTTGTTAATTTTAGCAGGAATAACAATTGCGACATTAACAGGAGATAATAGTGTACTTAAAAATGCTAATAAAGCAGAAGATGCAACCAAAAGGACACAAATAGAAGAATTAGTAAGAGCAGAAGCAGTGCATACTTATGATAAGAGAGGAGAATTTGATTCGGAACAGTTTAAAGATAATGTAAGAGACCATTTGGATCGATATGATCCAGAAATTGCAGAAGATGAAGATACCATTACTGTAACAATAGATGATGTGGATGTTATTATTGATAAGGAGACAGGAGATATTTATGATAGTACGAATATGAAGCCACTTATTAAAGTAAAAGTGTATCAATTAAATGGAGAACCAATAGATCCTAGTAAATATTATGAAAAAGTTATCATTACAGTTAGTATTCCAAATAAAGATAAATTTGAAAATTTAGAGATTACATTAAAAGATGCAGCAGGGAATAATATTGAGAAAAATGAAAATGTAACAGGTGAAGGAGAAGCAAGCTTTACTGTAAAAGGAGAGGGAGTTTATACAGTAACAGCAACTGGAACATTAGAAGGAGAAGAAAAGAAATCAACTAAAAAAGTCACATTAGAAGGAAGTTCAACCGCTACAATAACGACAAGTAGTGATAAAGTATATAATGGAAAAGAGCAAACAGGGGTTAGTGGAAATAATGTAACATGGAGTGGTACAAGAACAGCAATAGATGTTGGAACATATACAGTAACGGCAACACCATCTTCTAATAGTACTTGGAGTGATGGAACAAAAATGCCTAAAACAATTTCTTGGAAAATCAATCCAAAATCTGTAGCAGTAACATGGGGAAATACAACCAGTTTTACCTATAATGGTTCACCACAGGCACCAACAGCTAGTGCAGATAGTGGAATAAGTGGAGAAACATTAAATATAACAAGAACAACAGAAGTTAGTGCAGGAACTCATACATCAACAGCGAGTATAGCAAGTGTAACAGGAGGAAGAGGAAAGACATCTAATTATGTATTAACAAATGCAACAACAGAATTTACAATAAATAAAAAGGCAATTCAAAAAACATCAGGGGATTATAGTGGAGATTATGATGGAAATAGTCATACGATTACTTTAGTAGTAAATGAACCAAGAAATGGATGTAACATTTATTACAGTACATCCACAAGACTAACATCAAGTAATTATGCAACAAGTGGAACTACTTCAAAGCCTTCTAGAAGTTCAGCAGGAACAACAACAGTATATTGGTATATTCACTCTACAAATGAAAATTATAGTGATGTGTCAGGAAGTAATACCATTATAATAGAGTCAGCATCACCTACAATATCATTTAGTTCAAATGGCGGAGGATTTTATCAGAGTGCAGGATCATATTACTGTAGTGAATGTAGACAATCTGATTCAACGCCACATTATCATTGCCCTGATGGTCATAGTGGATATAAAAGTTATTCTTATACTTGTACAACCCTAGTAAGAGAACCTTATATTTGCCCAGGAATAAAAGGTCAATTGACTGAGAGTGTAATTGAACCAGGACAGATAAGGTGCTCATATCCTGGATGTACGAGATGGGCGGTTAGACAAAATATGTATGGATGTAATGTTTGTGGTAGATATATGGAAACTGCACATAATTGTGATCAACATCATTTGAGTGAGGTAGTAGATGATTATGGAAAAGAGCCTTGTGGTGAGACATATATGAAATCGGTTGAATGTGGTAAGACAGCGGTAAAGAGGTCTACATATTCAGCTGGTTCAGCATCATTTAGTAGTACAATATCAATAAGCCCAAATGGTTCAAATATAACAAAAAGAAGATATGGATGGAGTACTTCAAGTACATCAGAACCAACGTCTTGGACAACATTCTCATCAAATTCTACAACTGCATATAAAACATCTTATGGAACGTCATATTATTTGTGGGTAGAAGTAACTTATGATGATGGAAGTATAGCAAGAAAAGTAAGTAACGAATTTTATACTTATTAAAAGCAGAAATAGCTAATTCATATTTAAAAAATAAAATGATAAAGAGAGCTTAATAATTTACTTTTTTAAGTAAGTAAATTATTAAAGTTCTCTTTTTTCTACAAAAGGAAAGTTACTAAAAATATTGAAATTTATAAGAAAATATAGTAAGATAAAAAAATGAAAAAGTTATTTGATAAAAGAGGAGAAAAAACGATGAAATTAATTTCATGGAATGTAAATGGAATAAGAGCATGTGTCAATAAAGGATTTGAAGAATTTTTTAAACAAATAGATGCAGATATTTTTTGTATTCAAGAAACAAAATGCCAATCAGGACAAATTGATTTGGAATTTGAAGGATATACTAGTTATTGGAATAGTGCAGAAAAAAAGGGATATTCTGGGACAGCTATTTTTACCAAACAAAAGCCAATGCAAGTACAATATGGAATTGGAATAGAAGAGCATGACAAAGAAGGTAGAGTTATCACATTAGAATATGAGAACTTTTATATGGTAAATATTTATACTCCTAATTCTAAAAGAGAATTGGAAAGACTAGATTATAGACAAATATGGGAAGATGAAATTAGAAAATATATATTAAATTTAAATAATAAAAAACCAGTTATTATGTGTGGAGATTTAAATGTAGCACATAACGAAATAGACTTAAAAAATCCAAAAACTAATAAAGGTAATGCAGGATTTACAAATGAGGAAAGAAATAAAATGACAGAATTATTAAATTCTGGATTTATTGATACTTATCGATATTTGTACCCAAAAAAAGAAGGAGCTTATAGCTGGTGGTCATATATGGGAAGAGCAAGAGAAAAAAATGTAGGTTGGAGAATAGATTATTTTATAGTTTCTGAAAGTATTAAAGATAAAATAAAAGAAGCTACAATTTATCCTGAAGTAATGGGAAGTGACCATTGCCCAGTGGGATTAGAAATATTTTAATTTTGATAGGAGTGTAGTAAATGGAAGAAATGAAAAATCATTGGAAGAAATGGGTATATTGGTTTTTATTAGGAGTAGCTATTATTATTGTTTATAAACTTTTTGATAATTTTCAAGATGTTATGGGAGTAGTACATAAATTTTTAGATATAATAGCTCCTTTTTTTGCTGGTATATTTATTGCTTATTTGCTATATATGCCATGTAAAAAAATCGAAGAAACATTTCTAAAGTCTAAAATTAAATTTGTTAGAAAAAAAGCTAGAACATTGAGTATTATGACAGTTTATCTTATAGTGGTATTATTATTAGTTATTTTAATTAATGTAATTCTACCTGTTGTGTTAGAAAGTGTAGAAGATTTAATTAATAATATTCAAAGCTATTATGAACTTGCAATACAAAAATACAATGATTTACCAGAAGACTCTTTCTTAAAAGGAGAAGTAGTAAAAGATGCTATTCAGGGAATTCAAAATATAGACATTAAACAATATTTTCAGGTAGATAAAATATTGGCATATATAGGAAGTGCTATTCAAGCTGTAACAGGTATTTTTGATATATTTGTAGCTGTTGTTGTATCTATTTATATATTATCAGAAAGAACACAAATAATTCGTTTTCTAAAAAAATTTATGAGTGCAATATTAAAAGAAAGAGTATATCGAAATTTAGATAAATATTTTGATAATTCTAATCAAATTTTCTTTAAATTTATTGTTAGTCAATTTTTAGATGCAGTTATAGTTGGGATTTTGGTAACAATAGCAATGACAATAATGGGAATAAAATATGCACCATTGTTAGGATTTTTAATTGGATTATTTAATATGATTCCATATATTGGAGCCATTATAGCAGTTGGTATTGCTGGTATTATTACTTTGATTACAGGTGGTATTAGTCAAACAATTTGGATGTTGATTGTTGTTATAATTTTACAACAAATAGATGCAAATATCATTAACCCTAAAATTGTAGGCCAATCATTAAAAATAAGCCCACTATTTGTTCTTTTTTCTATTACAGTTGGAGGAGCTTATTTTGGAATTTTAGGTATGTTTTTAGCGGTTCCTGTTACTGCTGTTATTAAAATATTGTTAGAAGATTATATAAGATATAAAACTTGTTAGAAATTTGGCAATGGTTCCAGGTATGGATGCCAAATTTTTTTGATGAATTTTCGCTCAAAACCTTGACATCCGTAAGAAAAATATGATATTATAATAAAGATATTTGCAAGGAAAATTTACCCAAATGAAAAAAAGAAAAACATAAGGGTGATAAAAATAAAGAAAAGAAAAAATGTGAAATTAAATAACTCTTAGAGCCAGTTGAAAAACAGAGGATTTTCAACAGCTCTTTTATTGCCGTTTGTTTTACAAAAGGGTTAATTTTGCAAAGAAATTATTTCATTATTATTTTCGTTTATGAAGAAGAAAAGAGGAATTAAATGCTGAAATCCCTAAGCAAATTTAATTTGTGGGAGCAGACAAATTAAAAACTTAGTTAAGAGGAAAGTATTTAAGAGGGACTTTTTTTCCATATATAAACAATCGAAAGATTGATTTTTTTCTGCTTAATATTTTATAGGGGTGATTTTTTTGGAATTAAAAGATGTCAAATACGAGAAGGCATCTCGTAAGGATTTCGCAAAGGTTGGGGATTATATTGAAATGCCAAACCTAATTAAAGTTCAAAAAGATTCATATGACTGGTTTGTAGAGGAAGGATTGGGAGAAGTATTAAGAGATATTTCACCAATAGAAGACTATTCTGGAAATTTAGTTCTTGAATTTTTCGATTATTACATGGAGGATAAGACAAAATATACAGTAGAAGAAGCAAAAGAAAGAGATGCTACTTATTCTACTAGATTACACGTAAAGGTTAGATTAATCAATCGTGAAACAGGAGAAATTAAAGAGCAAGAAATTTACTTAGGAGATTTTCCGTTAATGACAGATAGTGGAACATTTATCATTAACGGAGCAGAAAGAGTTGTAGTTAGTCAGTTAGTTCGTTCACCAGGTTGTTATTATGCAGAAGAATTTGATACCAAGACTGGAAAGAAAACATATACATCCACTGTTATGCCACTTCGTGGTGCTTGGCTTGAATATGAAACTGATGGTAATGATGTTTTTTATGTTCGTGTAGATAGGACAAGAAAATTACCTGTTACCACTTTACTTCGTGCTATTGGTGTTGTTTCAGATGACCAAATAAGAGAACTATTTGGTGATGAAGAAATGCTAACAGCTACTATTGCAAAAGATACCATTAAAGACCAAGAAGAAGCATTAATTGAAATTTATAAAAAGTTAAGACCAGGAGAACTTCCAACAGTAGATGCTGCTAGAAATTTATTTAATGGATTGTTCTATGATAATAGAAGATATGATTTAGCAAAAGTAGGAAGATATAAATTTAATCAAAAATTAAATTTAGCTACTAGAATCCAAGATAAAATTGCTGCTGAAGATATTATGGATGCTGAAACAGGAGAAGTTTTGGTACAAGCAGGAGAAGTAATTCAAGAAGATCTTGCAGAAGCCATTCAAAATGCGGGTATTAACATAGTAGATGTTATGGTTGGCGAAAGAAAAGTAAGAGTTATTGGTAATAGTACCGTAAATATTCATGCTGTTTTACCAAATGTAGATTTAAGCAAATTACATTTTAAAGAATTAGTAAATTACAATGTATTGAAAAATATCATAGATAATACAGAAGAAAAAGATTTAGTAAAAGTATTACAAGAAAGATATGATGAATTAGTTCCAAAGCATATTACAACAGAAGATATGATTGCATCTATTAATTACTTATTAAATCTTTCTCATGGACTTGGAAAAATAGATGATATTGACCATTTAGCAAATCGTAGAATCCGTTGTGTTGGAGAATTATTGCAAAATCAATTTAGAATTGGTTTAACAAGATTAGAAAGAGTTGTTCGTGAAAGAATGACTATTCAAGATTTAGATGTTATTACACCACAAACTTTAATTAATACAAAGCCAATTACATCAGCCATAAGAGAATTCTTTGGAAGTTCACAATTATCACAATTTATGGATCAAACAAATCCACTTTCAGAGTTGACACATAAAAGAAGAATTTCTGCTTTAGGACCTGGTGGATTAACAAGAGAAAGAGCAGGATTTGAGGTTCGTGATGTTCACTATACTCATTATGGTAGATTATGTCCAATTGAATCTCCAGAAGGACCAAATATCGGATTAATTTCTGCATTATCATCTTTTACAATTATTAATGAATATGGATTTATTGAAACACCATATAGAAAGATTGATTCAAAAACACATCAATTAACAGATATTGTAGAATACATGAGTGCAGATGTAGAAGATAATTATATTATAGCTCAAGCTTCAGAACCAATTGATGAAAAAGGATGTCTAAAAAATGAAAGAATTAGAGTTAGATACAGAAATGAAGTAATAGAAGTAGATAGAGATAAAGTACAATATGTAGATGTATCACCAAAACAATTAGTATCTATTGCAGCAGCAATGATACCATTCTTAGAGCATGATGATGCAAAAAGAGCTTTAATGGGAGCTAACATGCAACGTCAAGCAGTTCCATTAATGATTACAGAATCTCCAATTGTAGGAACAGGAATTGAATATAGAGCAGCAAAAGACTCAGGAATTTTAATTTTAGCAGAAGAAGATGGAGTAATAGAAAAAGTTACAGGTGATGCAATTACTGTAAAATATAAAAGCGGAAAAACAATAGTACATAAATTGCGTAAATTCAAGAGAACAAATGGTGGGACATGTATTAATCAAAAACCAATTGTAAAAGCCGGAGAAAAAGTAAAAAAAGGAGAAGCAATTGCAGATGGACCATCTACACAAAATGGAGAAATGGCACTTGGTAAAAATGTATTAGTTGCATTTTCTACTTGGGAAGGTTATAACTATGAAGATGCTATTTTAATTAATGAAAGACTAGTAAAAGAAGATGTATTTACTTCTATTCACATTGAAGAATATGATTGTGAATGTCGTGATACTAAATTAGGAGCAGAAGAAATTACAAGAGATATTCCAAATGTGGGTGATGATTCTTTAAAAGACTTAGACGAAAATGGAATTATTCGTATTGGTGCAGAAGTAAGACCAGGAGATATTTTAGTTGGTAAGGTTACACCAAAAGGAGAAACAGAATTAACAGCTGAAGAAAGATTATTACGTGCTATTTTCGGAGAAAAAGCAAGAGAAGTAAGAGATACTTCTTTAAGAGTACCACATGGAGAAGCAGGAACCATAGTAGATGTTAAAATCTTTACAAGAGATAATTCTGATGAATTAGGACCTGGTGTAAATCAAATTATAAGATGTTATATTGCAACAAAGAGAAAGATATCTGTTGGTGATAAGATGGCAGGACGTCATGGTAATAAGGGTGTTATTTCAAGAGTATTACCAGAAGAAGATATGCCATTTATGCCAGATGGAACACCAATTGACATTTTATTAAATCCACTAGGTGTACCTTCTCGTATGAACTTAGGGCAAGTTTTAGAAGTACATTTAGGAGGTGCTGCAAAAGCATTAGGATGGAAAGTTTCAACACCAGTATTTGATGGAGCAACACAAAAAGATGTAGAGGAAATACTAGAAAAAGCCGGAATGAGTAAAGATGGAAAAACTATTTTATATGATGGAAGAACAGGAGACCCATTTGATAAACCTATTACAGTAGGGGTTATGTATATGTTAAAACTACACCACTTAGTAGATGACAAAATACATGCTCGTTCAACAGGACCATATTCATTAGTAACACAACAACCTTTAGGAGGAAAAGCACAATTTGGTGGACAACGTTTTGGAGAGATGGAAGTTTGGGCATTAGAAGCTTATGGTGCAGCTTATACATTACAAGAAATGTTGACTGTTAAATCAGATGATGTTGTGGGAAGAGTAAAAACCTATGAAGCTATTGTAAAAGGTGAAAATGTTCCAGAGCCAGGAGTTCCTGAAAGCTTTAAAGTTTTAGTAAAAGAATTACAATCTTTAGGATTAGATGTTAGATTATATTCAGGAGATAATCAAGAATTAGAATTAAAAGAAAATATTGAAGAAGGAATTGAATACGATCCTGAAAAAGATAAAAAATTATTAACAGAAGAAGAAATTGTAGCAGACGAAGATTTAGATGGCTATGGAGAAGATACAGAAGATGATGTATTACTAGATGAAACAGATGATTATGATGATGGAGATGACGAATTGTTTCAGGATTTAGATGATGAGGGTGATGAATTATTATTTGATAATGATTTAGCAAACGATAATCTAGATGATGAAAATGACATCATAGAATAAGAGGAAAAAACATGAGTAGATTAGAGATTCCCAAATATGAAATTAATACAAGAGAAGCAATAAGAAATACTTTGGTAAAAGGGATATGTAATACGGTTGGAAAATTGCCAAATGGAGCTTTTGTTAATTTTGATGAAATTGTAAATAATTTAGGTATAGAGAGTTTGCCATATTTGGGTTTAAAACATCAAGCTGTTAGCGAAGCAAAACTAAGATTAAGTAAAATATTAACTTATGTAGATAATGTTGCCATAGTAGATAGAAATCATGTGGAAAGAGAACAAATAGAAGCGATACATTTAAGAAATCGTGCGATGCAAAAAATCAAGGAAACAATGGGACAAATGAAACAGCAAAATAAGGAAATTACGGAAGAATCTATATTGGAACATTTAACACAGCAGGATGAAAGAAATAGAGACAGATATGCTACCTGGCTAAAAGTATTTTGGACACAAGGAATGTTAGAAGAAAAGACAGATAAGGAAGAAGAAAGAGAAGTGTAATGATAAAAAACTGGGAAATGATAAGATTTTCTAGTCATATACTCCAAAAAATGAAAAGGCGACCAGAAGGAATTGTTCGAGCAGTGGATAGCCCTAGAAGTTGTTTTGAAGTAATAGGGGACCTGTCCCAAAAGTAACCATTTTTGGCAATCGAGGGACAGTCCCCCAATAGCCATAACCAAATTAACCGAAGGGGGAAAAAAATTGGACGAATTAGATATTTTTAATAAGTTAAAAATAGGAATCGCATCAGATGAGAAGGTAAGAGAGTGGTCAAAAGGTGAGGTAAAAAAACCAGAGACTATCAATTATAGAACTTTAAAACCAGAAAAAGATGGTTTATTTTGTGAAAGAATATTTGGACCAACAAAAGACTGGGAATGTCATTGTGGTAAATATAAAAGAGTAAGATATAAAGGAATCGTCTGTGACCGTTGTGGTGTTGAGGTAACGAAATCTAAGGTAAGACGTGAGAGAATGGGACATATCGAACTTGCTGCACCTGTTGCACATATTTGGTATTTTAAAGGAATCCCAAGTAGAATTGCTTTGATTTTGGATATTTCACCAAGAAATTTAGAAAAAGTTATTTATTTTGCATCTTATATTGTTGTGGATAAAGGTGATACAGGATTAGAAAAATGCCAAGTATTGAATGAAAAAGAATATCACGAGGCAGAAGAAAAATATGGAAGAGGTTCTTTTAAAGCAAAAATGGGAGCAGAAGCTTTAAGAGAGTTGTTAGAAGAAGTTGATTTAGATAAGTTATCTGATTCTATCAAAAAAGAATTAGAGGGAGCAAGTGAACAAAAAAAGGTAAAACTTGTAAAAAGATTAGATACAGTAGAATCTTTTAGAATTTCTGGAAATAGACCAGAATGGATGGTAATGCAGGTAGTTCCTGTTATTCCACCAGAATTAAGACCAATGGTTCAATTAGATGGTGGTAGATTTGCAACTTCTGATTTAAATGATTTATATAGAAGAGTTATTAACAGAAATAATCGTTTAAAAAGATTATTAGAATTAGGAGCACCAGAAATTATTGTAAGAAATGAAAAAAGAATGTTACAAGAATCTGTAGATGCTTTGATTGATAATGGAAGACGTGGAAGACCTGTAACTGGTGCTGGAAATAGACCATTAAAATCTTTATCTGATATGCTAAAAGGAAAACAAGGTCGTTTCCGTCAAAACTTACTTGGAAAACGTGTTGATTATTCTGGACGTTCTGTTATCGTAGTAGGACCAGAACTTAAGATTTATCAATGTGGACTTCCAAAAGAAATGGCAGTAGAGTTGTTTAAACCATTTGTCATGAGAGAATTAGTAGGCAGAGGTATTGCGCAAAATATTAAAAACGCAAAAAGAATGGTAGAAAGATTAAAACCAGAAGTATGGGGAATTTTGGAAGAAGTTATTAAAGACCATCCTGTTATGCTAAACCGTGCTCCTACTTTACATAGATTAGGTATACAAAGCTTTGAACCAGTATTGGTAGAAGGTAGAGCAATAAAACTTCACCCATTAGTTTGTGAGGCATTTAATGCAGACTTCGATGGTGACCAAATGGCAGTACATTTACCATTATCACCAGAAGCACAGGCAGAATCTAGATATTTAATGCTATCTACCAATAACTTGTTAAAACCACAAGATGGTAGACCAGTAGCAGTTCCTAGACTAGATATGATTTTAGGAAGTTATTATTTAACAATGGTATTAGATGGAGAAAAAGGGGAAGGTAAATATTTCAAAGACCCAGATGAAGCAATCATGGCTTTCGAAAATCATGAAGTAGAAATTCATGCAAAAATTTATGTTAGAATTACAAAAGAAATAAATGGAGAGATGAAATCTCAAAAAATTGAAACTAGTGTTGGTAGAATTATCTTTAATCAAGGAATTCCACAAGATTTAGGATTTATTGATAGAGAGAAAGATCCTTTCCAATATGAGATTAATTTCCCTGTTATGAAAAAATCTATGGGTAATATTATTGAAAGTGTTATTAGAATTCATGGATTATCAGAGTCTGCAGAGGTAATTGATTATATTAAAGCATTAGGATTTAAGTATTCTACTTTAGCAGGTATTACTTTCTCTATGAGTGATGTGCAAGTGCCAGAAGCGAAAAAAGCATTATTAGAAGAAGCTGATAGCAAAGTAGAAAATATTAGAAAACAATATGCAAGAGGTCTTATTACAGATAGTGAAAGATATAATGCTGTTATTAATGTATGGGAAGCTACTACCAAAGAAGTAAGTAATGCCATGGAAGATAATTTTGATGAATTAAACCCAATTTATATGATGGTTAAATCTGGAGCCCGTGGTAATATGAACCAATTAAGACAAATTGCAGGTATGCGTGGTTTAATGGCAAGTACTACTGGTAAGGCAGTAGAAATTCCAATTAAATCATCTTTTGCAGAAGGTCTAGATGCCTTAGAATATTTCATTTCTGCCCATGGAGCTCGTAAAGGACTTTCTGATACAGCTTTAAGAACAGCTGACTCAGGATATCTAACAAGAAGATTAGTAGATGTTTCACAAGACATTATTGTTAGAGAGCATGATTGTGGTACAGATGATGGTATTATTATTTATGACATTAAAGATGGAAATCAAATTATTGAAAAAATGCAAGAAAGATTATTAGGAAGATTTGTAGTAGAAGATGTATATCATCCAGAAACAAAAGAATTAATTGTAGATACCAATACTATGATTACAGAAGCTATTGCAGAGAAAATAGTAGCAGCAGGTATAGAAAAATTAAAAGTTCGTTCTGTATTAGGATGTCGTTCAAAACATGGTGTATGTCAAAAATGTTATGGTATGGGACTTGCAAGAAGAGATTTGGTATCCATTGGAGAAGCGATTGGTATCATTGCTGCACAATCTATTGGTGAACCCGGTACACAGCTTACAATGAGAACTATTCACTCTGGTGGTGTTGCTGGTGTTGCAGATATTACACAAGGTCTTCCAAGGGTTGAAGAGTTATTTGAAGCTAGAAAACCAAAAGGACTTGCTATTATTTCTGAAATAGATGGTAAGGTTAAAATTAAAGAAACTAAGAAAAAGAAAGAAGTTATTGTTACAAGTAAAGATGATGCTAAAACATATACAATTCCATTTGGTTCTAAGATGAAAGTCAAAGAGGGAGATATGGTAGAAGCAGGAGAGCCTTTAATTGAAGGTTCTATCAATCCAGCAGAAATATTAGCTATTAAAGGACCAGAAGGTGTTTATGAATACTTGATTTCAGAAGTTCAAAAAGTATATCGTAACCAAGGTGTTGATATCAATGATAAACATATTGAAGTAATTGGTAGACAAATGCTTAAAAAGGTAAGAGTAGAAGATAATGGTGATACAGACATGTTCCCAGGTTCTTTAATAGATATGTATGAATTCGAAGAGAAAAATGAACAAGCAAAACAAGAAGGAAAACGTCCTGCTACAGGTAAGAGAGTATTACTTGGTATTACAAAAGCATCTCTTGCAACAGATAGTTTCTTGTCAGCAGCTTCTTTCCAAGAAACGACAAGAGTATTAACAGAAGCAGCTATTAAAGGTAAGACTGATGATTTAGTGGGATTAAAAGAAAATGTTATTATTGGTAAGTTAATTCCAGCAGGAACAGGAATGCAAAAATATCAAGACTTAAAAATTAGTACAGAGGAAGAATTGGAACAAGTTTCTGGAATAATAGAATAATGTAAATCTGTCAAGGGGGATATTCCTTTTGGCAGATTTCACTTATATATAACTTAAAAAGTAGTTATCTATTCATACTTTTTGACAAAAGCAATCTTGGGGTGTAATAATCCGGGTCTTGTCTGCAAATTATGAATAGATAACTACTTTTTCATATAGTTTTAGTTTTTATGATAAATAACGAAATCTGCCAAAAGGAATATCCCCCTTGACAGATTCATGTATTAATTATTCTTTTATCATTTCTATATCTTGAAACCTATTTTCTAACATGTTTTTAATACTGTTTTTTTCCATTGTTACAATTTGTGCATTTGTTATATTTTCTGCGTTATCTAATGCTGTAATATAGTTTGTTAGGGCATGTTCGCTATGAGCTTTTATAGTTTTTTCGGAATTTTCAGAAAGGGTTGTAATAATATTGTTATCTTTATCTAGTAAATTTATTTCGATAAAAAACCCATGTATATCTTCATCAGAATTGTTTTTTAATATAGTATCTACTTTTACATCTCCTGCATTATTACTTATTTTGATAGTAGTGGCTTCTACCCCGTCCATTTCAATAGGATTATCTGGTGTACTTTCTAGGGTAAATGTTGGTACCGTAGATTCAGACTCTGTTGATATCTCATTTATTTCAGTTGAAGTATTATTGGAAATATTTTGGTCTATAGAAGTATTGTTTTTATGGTTGTTTATTAGTAAAAAAATGAAAAATCCTATTAAAACAATAACAGCAATCCTTACGGATATAATGATTTTCTTGTTTTTTTATAACATTTTTCCTCTCTATAAATTAAAATTAATATATCAAAAGAAACTCGCAAAATCAAGAAAAATTTTTTTACATTTTTGCAAAAAAGACATTTATCGAATATTTAAGGCTTTTTTGTGCATAAATTACAGCAATATTACAAAAATGTAAAATAAAATTAATTTTTTCTAATAAGATAAACGAAATACGAAATCCGTAAGTGCTTTGATAAAGGGAGATAGGTTTTACCAAATTAAAGCATTGAAATATTTATTTTGCTTTGTTAAATTAGAATTGTTAAAGCATAAAAATATTTATAGGAGAGAATGTAAAATGAGTAAATTCAAAAATCATGGAAAAGAAAGAGGTTCTATTACTTTATTTGTTTTAATAGCTATACTTTTTTTCATAATTATTGCTTATGCAATTTATGTCAATACTGTAAATAGTGTATCAGAACAAAATAGACAAGTTAAAACAATACAAAAACATTATGAACAAAGCAGTAATGAAAAGGAAATGGAAAAGGAATATAATGATTTAGTAAATGGAAATATTCATATTGCTTTGTATTTTGCATCTTCAGGGGAGGTTTATCCAATAGAACAATGGACAAATCAGGATTTGAAAGTAGAAATTACTTTTCCGGCTTCAGTTCCAGAAGATGAAAGATATTATACAATTGATGGTGTTAAGAAAAAATATGAGCAGGAATTTATCATTGGAAAAAATTGTACAATAATCTCAGAATATAAAGATATGAGTGCTAAGGCAGATATTACAAGAATAGATAAAATAAAACCAACAGTAACATTAAATCCAAATGGTGGAGAATTTTTTGTTGAAACAGCAGGGTATTATTGTAGTGTATGTGAGGCTACATTTAAAGAAGAGCATTATCATTGCCCAACACATTCAGGTTATTATAGTACTAGTGCTGGAACTTGTGAGGAGAGGAAAACATGTTCAGGAACATTAAGAGGAAATAGAATTACATCTTATTCTGGAAGTTCAGGATGTGTTGTAGTAGGTTGTAATAATCCAGCCACTAAAAATGTTTGGATGAAATGTGATGAGTGTGGGCAAGAATGGGGAACAGTAACATGTGATAGTCATGCAAGTTATTCGACTTACTATGATATAAATGGTTATGGATGTTCTATGGGAACAAACTGTGGAAAAACATTAATTAATACATCAACTGAACAATCAGCAGAAGATGGAACAATAGAAGTGAAAGTAACAGCAAAAGATGAAGGAGGTTCAGGATTAAATACACGACAATATGCATGGAGTAATTCAAATACAACAAGACCAACAGAACAAGAATGGGAACCATTAACAAATGAACAAACAGTAAGTAAAAAAGATTGTGAAGAAGGAAGTTATTATTTATGGACAAGAATAACAGATGTAGCAGGAAATGAAGCAATTGAGGTAAGTAAAGAATTTAGTGTAAAACCAAGTACAGAGAATTTAATCATATTAACACAAAATCCAAAAGACTGGACAAACCAAGATGTAACAGTAAAAATAGAATATGATGATAGAATAACAGGAGATAAAACTATAACAGTAACAGGAACAGAAGGAATAGATTACGAAATAAAAGATGAAACAGAAGTCATCATAAAAACAAATAATCAAACTATAACAGTAACAGTAGAAGATGAATCAGGTAAAGAAATAACGAAAGAAATAACAATAAGTAATATTGATAAGATAAAACCAACTGTAACATTGACTCCAAATGGGGGAAATACGGTAATGCCAGATAGTGGAGAGGCAACAATAAAAACAACTTTAACAGCAGCAGATGAAGGAGGTTCAGGATTAAACAAATTAGAATATGCATGGTCAACAAGTAAAGACGAACAACCAAAAGAAGAAGAGTGGAAGACATTTGAAAATGGAGAAACAGTAAGTAAGGAAGATTGTAAAGCTGGAACTTATTACTTATGGACAAGAGTAACAGATATAGCAGGAAATAGAGCAGAAGAAGTAAAAGTAAGCAATAGTTTTGAAGTAACAAAATTAGAAAGTCCAATGACAGTAACAAGTAAAACAGTTAAAGTAGGAGAAAAAGTAGATTTATCAACATTAGTAAGTAATGCAAAAGGAAATGTAACTTATAGCATTAAAAATCAAACAACACAAGGAAGTAAAATAGAAGGAAATACATTAACAGCAGGAACTAACTCAATAAATGATGATGGAGATAAAACAATAGTAGTTACAGTAACAGATGCAGGAAACGATAACTATAAAGAGACAAGTAAGGAAGTAACAATAACCGTACAAAAATATACTAGAACACTAGAATGGGAAAATACAACACCAGATACTGTATACTATGGTGATACAAGTAAAAAAGCAACAGTAAAGGTGAGTGGAGAAGGAGGAACAGCAGGAGCAATTACTTACCAATCTTCTAATCCAACCTATTTGACAGTAGATGCTAGTACAGGAACATTAACACCAGTAGCAGTGGGTGGAGCTTCAGAAATCACAGCTATTATGGCAAGGACAGAAACAGTAAAAGAGGCAAGTATCACCAAAACAATAACTGTACAAAAATCGCTAACAGCAACAGCAGTAGCAGAGGAAGAAAAAATATATAATGGTGCAAATCAAAAAGGTATTAATGGGAACCATGTTATATTAACAGGAACAATAGAAGCAATAGATGCAGGAACTTATACAGCAACGGCAACACCAGAAGAAAATTATACATGGGAAGATGGAACAACAGAAGCAAAAACAATTACATGGAAAATTAATCCAAAAACGATAGCGGTAATTTGGGGAGATGTGACAAACTTTGTTTATAATGGAAAAGAACAAGCACCAACAGCAACTGCAGAAAGTGGAGTAGATGGAGAAAACCTTAATATTACAAGAACAACAGCAATTACTGTAGGAAACTATACATCAACAGCAAGTCTTGAAAGTGTAACAGGAGGAAGAGGAAAGACAACTAACTATACCTTAACAAATACAACAAAAGAATTTACTATTACAAATGATAAAATAGCAGGAAATGTTAAAATAACAGGAAAAAATCAATATGGTTCAACTTTAACAGCTCAAACTGTAGTAAGTCCAGAAGATGCTACTTTAACCTATCAATGGTACTTTAATACAACAGAAAGCACAACAGAAGGAACACCAATTGAAGGGGCAAACGAAAAAGATTATGTAGTAGGAAAGGGATTGATTGGAAAATACATTTATGTACAAGTGACAGCTACAAAACCTAATTATGGAGAGGCAACCTTTAGTGATATTACAGACCCAACTAATAACGAAAGTGCAACTGTAATAAAAGTAAGTGTTGAAAAACCAACACTTACAGGAACTTATACATATAACGGAACAAACCAAACGGCAACTTTAAATAAATTCGATCAAGCAACTATGAATGTAAGTGGAAATACAGGAATAGATGCAGGAGATTATACTGCAATAATATCCTTAAAAGATAGTGAGAATTATCAATGGTCAGATGGAACCGTGACAGAGCTAACTTTAGACTGGAAAATTAATACAAAAAGTATAGAGGCTGTATGGGGAATAACCACAAGCTTTGTGTATAACGGAAAAGAACAAGCTCCAACAGTAAAGGCTTCTAGTGGTGTAAATGGAGAAGTTATTAATGTAGTAAGAACAACGGCAAAAGATGTAGGAACACATACATCAGTAGCAAGTATTGAGAGTGTAACAGGAGGAAGAGGAAAAGTTTCTAATTATACCTTAACAAATAATACAAAAGAATTTACTATTACAAATGATAAAATAGTAGGAAATGTAACAATAATAGGAACAAATCAATACGGTTCAACTTTAACAGCTCAAACGGTAGTAAACCCAGAAGATGCTACTTTAACCTATCAATGGTATTCTAATACAACAGAAAGTACAACAGGAGGAACACCAATTGATGGAGCGAATAAAAAAGATTATACAGTAGGAGATGGCTTAATAGGAAAATACATTTATGTAGTGGTAACAGCGAAAAAGACAAATTATGGTGAAGTAAGCTTTAGTGATATTACAGATAGTGATACTAACGAAAGTGCTACTGTTATGAAAGCTAACTTGGAAAAACCAACAGTTTCTGGAACTTATAGTTATAATGGTACAAATCAAAAAATAACTTTAAATGGTTATGATGCAAATGTTATGAATATAAGTGGAGATACTGGAATTGATGCAGGAGATTATACAGCAACTGTAACATTAAAAGATAGTAGTAACTATCAATGGTCAGATGGAACTATAGCTAATGTGACTCTAAGTTGGAAAATAAATCCAAAACAAATACCAGTAATATGGGGAGAAACAACAAGTTTTGTATATAATGGACACCCACAAGCACCAACAGCAAGTGCCGAAAGTGGTGTAGAAGGTGAAACACTTAATATTACTAGAACGACAGAAACTAATGTAGGTAATTACACATCAACTGCTAAATTGGAAAGTGTAACAGGAGGAAGAGAAAAAGTTTCTAACTATACTTTAATTGGAACTACAAAAGAATTTAGTATAGCAAATCAAGTTATCACAGGAAGTGTGAAAATAACAGGAACAAACCAATACGGTTCTACTTTAACAGCAGAAACAACAGTAAATCCAAGTGATGCAACTTTAACTTATCAATGGTATTCTAGTAGCAATAATGTTGCTAGTGGAGGAACACCAATTGATGGAGCGAATAAAAAAGATTATACTGTAGGAAGCGGATTAGCAGGAAAATATATTTATGTAGTAGTAACAGCGAAAAAACCAAACTATGGAAATGCAAGCTTTAGTGACATTACAGACCCAACCAATAACGGAAGTGCAACTGTTATGAAGATAAATGTACAAAAACCAACAGCAGAAGGAAGTTATACTTATAACGGAACTACTCAGACATTAACTTTAAAGGGACTTGATGCAGAAAAAATGAATGTTAGTGGAAATACTGGAATAGATGCAGGAGATTACACAGCAATTGTAACATTGAAAGATAGTGAAAACTATCAATGGTCAGATGGAACTACATCAAATGTGACTTTGAGCTGGAGAATTAATCCAAAAGAAGTAGCAGTAGTATGGGGAACAACAACAAGTTTTGTCTATAATGGAAAAGAACAAGCACCAACAGTAAGTGCTGAAAGTGGTGTTAATGGCGAAACTCTTAATATGACAAGAACGACAGAGACAGAAGTAGGAAGTTATACTTCAACTGCTAAGTTAGAAAGTGTAACAGGAGGAAGAGAAAAGACAGCTAACTATATACTAACTAATACAACAAAAGCATTTAATATTACAAATGCAACAATTACAGGAAGTGTAACAATTACAGGAACCAACCAATATGGTTCAACCTTGACAGCCCAAACTAATGTAAATCCAGAAGATGCTACTTTAACTTATCAATGGTATTCTAATACAACTAATTCAACAAATGGAGGAACACCAATTGATGGAGCAAACAGAAAGGATTATACAATAGGGGATGGATTAGTAGGAAAATATATTTATGTAGTAGTAACAGCTAAAAAAGACAATTATAATGAAGTAACATTTAGTGACATTACAGACCCAACTAATAACGGAAGTGCAACTGTTATGAAAATAAGTATACAAAAGCCAACAGCAACAGGAAATTATACTTATAATGGAACTAATCAAACATTAACTTTGAATGGATTTGATGCAGGAAATATGACAGTAAGTGGAAATACAGGAACTGATGCAGGAAATTATACAGCAACTGTAACACTAAAAGATAGTGGCAACTATCAATGGTCAGATGGAACTACATCTAATGTGACTTTAAGCTGGAAGATTAATGCAAAAGAAGTGGCTGTAATATGGGGAGATACAACAAGTTTTGTTTATAATGGAAAAGAACAAGCACCAACAGTAAGTGCGGAAAGTGGTGTTAGTGGAGAAACCATTAATATTACAAGAACAACAGAGATTGATGTAGGAAGTTATACATCTACAGCAAGTATTACGAATGTAACAGGAGGAAGAGGAAAAACTTCTAACTATACATTAACAAATGCAACAAAAGCATTTAATATTACAAATGCAACGATTACAGGAAGTGTTAAAATAACAGGAACAAACCGATATGGTTCAACATTAACAGCTCAAACTAGTGTCAATCCAGGAGATGCAACTTTAAGTTATCAATGGTATTCTAATACAAGTAATTCAACAAGTGGAGGAACACCAATTAATGGAGCAACAGGAAAAACGTATCAAATAGGTAGTGGACTAGTAGGAAAATATATTTATGTAGTGGTAACAGCTAAGAAAACTAATTATGCAAATGCAACATTTAGTGATATTACAGATGGTACGAATAACGGAAGTGCTACTGTAACTAAGATAAACTTAAATAAACCAACTGCAACAGGAAATTATACTTACAATGGAGCAACTCAAACATTAAGTTTAAGTGGATATAATTCAAGTACGATGAATGTGAGTGGAAATACAGGAACAGATGCAGGAAATTATACAGCAACCGTAAGCTTAAAAGATAGTAGCAATTATCAATGGTCAGATGGAAGTACAGGAAATGTATCTTTAAGTTGGAAAATTAATGCAAAATCAGTAGCAGTAACATGGGGAGAGACAACAAGTTTCGTATATAACGGAAAAGAACAAGCACCAACTGTAGTAGCAACAAGTGGAGTAAGTGGAGAAACCATTAACTTAACAAGAACAACAGGAACAAATGTAGGAAGTTATACCTCAATAGCAAGTATAACAAGTGTAACAGGAGGAAGAGGAAAAGCATCTAACTATACATTAACCAATACAACAAAAGCATTTACTATTACAAATGCAACTATTACGGGAAGTGTAAAGATAACAGGAACAAACCAATATGGTTCAACATTAACAGCAGAAACTAGTATCAATCCAGGAGATGCAACTTTAAGTTATCAATGGTATTCTAATACAAGTAATTCAACAAGTGGAGGAACACCAATTAATGGAGCAACAGGAAAAACGTATCAAATAGGTAGTGGACTAGTAGGAAAATATATTTATGTAGTAGTAACAGCTAAGAAAGCTAACTATACAAATGCGACATTTAGTGATATTACAGATAGTACTAATAATGGAAGTGCTACTGTAACTAAAATAAATGTAGCAAAACCAACTGTTTCTGGAAGTTATACTTATAATGGTGCAAGCCAAACATTAAGTTTAAGTGGATATAATTCAAGTACGATGAATGTAAGTGGAAATACAGGAACAGATGCTGGAAATTATACAGCTACTGTAACATTAAAAGATAGTAGCAATTATCAATGGTCAGATGGTACTACATCAGGAGTATCATTAGGATGGAAAATCAATCCAAAACAAATTTCAGTAACATGGGGAGAGACAACAAGTTTCGTATATAATGGAAAAGCGCAAGCACCAACTGTAGTAGCAACAAGTGGAGTAAGTGGAGAGACAATTAACTTAACAAGAACAACAGGAACAAATGTAGGAAGTTATACCTCAACAGCAAGTATAGAAAGTGTAACAGGAGGAAGAGGAAAAGCTTCTAACTATACTTTAACCAATACAACAAAAGCATTTAACATTACAAATGCAACAATTACAGGAAGTGTAACAATTACAGGAACCAACCAATATGGTTCAACCTTAACAGCTCAGACAAATGTAAATCCAGGAGATGCAACATTAAGTTATCAATGGTACTCTAATACATATAATTCAACAAGTGGAGGAACACCAATTAGTGGGGCAACAGGAAAAACTTATACGATAGGTAATGGATTAGTAGGAAAATACATTTATGTAGTGGTAACAGCTAAGAAAACTAACTATGCAAATGCAACATTTAAGGATATTACAGATAGTACTAATAATGGAAGTGCTACTGTAACTAAAATAAATGTAGCAAAACCAACTGCTTCTGGAACTTATACTTATAATGGAAATACACAATCATTAAATGTAAGTGGATATAATTCAAGTACAATGAATATTAGTGGAAATACAGGAACTGATGCAGGAAATTATACAGCAACTGTAACACTAAAAGATAGTGGCAACTATCAATGGTCAGATGGAAGCACATCAAGCATAAATTTAAGTTGGAGAATTAGTCCAAAGAGTGTATCAGTAACATGGGGAAGTACAACATTTACATACAATGGAAAAGCACAAGGACCAACAGCAAGTGCGTCAAGTGGTATTTATGGAGAAACACTTAATATTACAAGAACAACAGAAATTGGTGCAGGAACACATACATCAACAGCAAGTATATCAAGTGTAAGTGGAGGAAGAGGAAAAGCATCAAACTATACATTAACAGGAAATACAAAGCAATTTACAATAGCAAGAGCAAAAACAGCAACAGCATCGGCAGCAAACAAAACATATAATGGTGCAACACAAACAGGAGTAACAGGAAGTCAAGTAACATGGAGTGGAACGCAATCAGCAATAGATGCAGGAACATATACAGCAAAAGCAACACCAACATCAAATTATGCATGGAGTGATGGAACAACAGGAGCAAAAAGTATTTCATGGACAATAAATAAGAAGAGTGTATCAGTAACATGGGGAAGCACGACAACCTTTACTTATAATGGTTCACCACAAGCACCGACAGCAAGTGCAGATAGTGGAATAAGTAGAGAAACATTAAATATAACAAGAACAACAGAAGTTAGTGCAGGAACTCATACATCAACAGCAAGTATAGAAAGTGTAACAGGAGGAAGAAAAAAGACTTCTAACTATACATTAACAAATGCAACAAAGGCATTTACGATTAATAAAAAAGCAATTCAAAAAACATCAGGAGATTATATTGGAGATTATGATGGAAATAGTCATACGATTACTTTAGTAGTAAATGAACCAAGAAATGGATGTAATATTTATTATAGTACATCAAGTACTCTAACATCAAGTAATTATTCAACAAGTGGAACTACTTCAAAGCCTTCTAGAAGTTCAGCAGGAACTACTACGGTATATTGGTACATTCATTCTACAAATGGAAATTATAGTGATGTATCAGGAAGTAATACCATTACAATTAATGATGTAGAACCACCTGAAACAGCAGATTTTGTAAAATATGATGTTGCTTATACAGATGTATACTATCCAGAATATAAATATTCTACTACTAATGGATGGCGATTATTATCTTATACAGATAATCAAGATGGAACTTATTCTAATGTAAAATTAATTAGTACAGGGATACCTGCAAAAGTAGCGGTTGATATGCTTGGTTCTCAACTAAATAATGATTGGTGGGTAACAGACGCACTAGGTCAACAGGAACTCGAAGAGGCACTTGAATGGCCATCTGATTGGTTTTCTTATGCTGGTGATAATAGCTTAGCAGTATCTGCTGGACTTTATTCTAATTTGGGAGATATCGAATTTGAATATGGAGAAATACAAGGAAAAGAGCGTTACAATAAAGGATCTTATATTTCTATTACTAATGGAAGTAACGTTTATGACTATTATTATCCGTTTATGCTAAAGGGAAATAGTTTATTTAAAAACGGAAATGTAAAGCTTAATACGGTAACTTTAACAAATATCAATAAAGCAAGATATAACATAGATTTATCTTCGACAGACACAATTCAAACATTTGAAGATGAAACTGGAATATATAGGTTGGATCAATTAAAAAATGTAGAGGGCATGTCTAATTATGTTTATGATTCTTCACGTTATCTTCTTGCAACTCCTTTAATTAGTGATTGGGATCCTGATGCAGTTGATTATGTAGAAGCAAATGGGGAAATTTTTAGTGGAACAGGAGTTACTACTATTTTTCCAGAGGGAGATGGTATACGTCCAGTTATAACAATTAATTCTGATAGAGTTATTTTTAATAAATCAGCGGACGGGAAATATTATACAATGGAATATTAAATATATGAATAAAAATTTAATAGGATATGATTTAAATTCAGTATGTATTAAAATTTAGTACATACTGAATTTTAGTATATTACCAGGAAATTTAATCATATTACAATTATGTAGCAGAAGGGAATTTTGGTTAGTGTTTATTGTTATATTATATAGTGATGGTAATGCTTCTGTAACGTGCTTAAATTTCCCCAGGTAAACACTTATTAATCTTGACAAAATATGCTTTTGCTAGTACAATAAAATAGAATAAATGTAAGGAGTAATCACATGCAAAATACCAATAGGAAAGTTTTTGAAAATATCATTTCAAGAACAAAAATATATTTAGGAATTATATTAGTTTTACTAATTATTATTTGTATCGAAAATAAAGTTATGATAATACCTGCCATTGCTGTATTTTTTTTAGTGATGGCATATACCTATTATGCTAATAAAAAAAGGAAAAGCGAAATATCAGAGACTTTGCAAGATTTAACTTTAACAGTAGATTCAGCAGCTAAAAGTAGTTTGATTAATTCACCATTTCCTTTAATTATTTTAGAAACAGATGGAAATGTTATATGGAAAAGTAATAAATTTATTTCAGAATTTGCTAATATTGATATTAATAATTATATTAATGATTTATTAATAGATATTAAAAGTGAAATTCAAAAAAGAGAAGATAAGAACAACAAAGATATTGTTAGACAATTAGAAATAGGAAAAAATTATTATAAAGTCGTTGGAAAATTTGTTAATTCTAAAAATAAAGATAAAAAGAAAGCACAAGAATATATGATAATCTTGTATTTTTTAGATGAAACTGAAAATAAAAAATTACAGAAAGAATATAAAGATTCTAAGTCTTGTGTTACTATTATGATGGTAGATAATTATGAGGAAACAATGTTACAATTAGAAAGTGAAGAAAGACCACAAATTATTGCTGAAATCGATAAATGTATTTATGAATGGACAGACCAAACCAATGGTGTTTTGATAAAGTCAGATAGAGATAGATATATATATTTATTTGAACAAAGATATCTAGAAAAAATAAAAGAGGATAAATTTAGTGTTTTAGATAAAATAAAAGAGATATCACCAAAAGAAAACATACAATTTACTCTAAGTATAGCAGTATCTAATGAGGGGGCAACAGATAAAGAAAAATATAAATCTGCACAAGCTGCTATGGATATTGTTTTAGGACGAGGAGGAGACCAAGCTGTTATTAGAGAAAACGAAATCTATAAATTTTTCGGGGGCAGAGCGCAAGAAGTAGAAAAAAGGACAAAAGTGAAGGCTAGAATTGTGGCACATGCCTTAGAAAATTTAATCAAAGATGCAAGTAAAGTAATGATAATGGGACACACAAATCCAGATATTGATTCTATGGGTTCTAGTATGGGAATTTATCGTTTAGCAAGAAGTCTTAACAAAAATGCGTATATTATCGATAGTAATAATACAACTACTTTACAAAATTTCAAAAAGTCACTTGCAAAGGAAGAAGAATATGAAGATATATTGATTAGTAAAGAAGTGGCAATAGAAAATGTAGATAAAGAAACTTTGTTGGTTATTGTAGATACGCATAAATCAACTTATGTGGAAGCACCTGAATTGTTAGAAGAAACTGATAAAATTGTGGTGATTGACCATCATAGAAGAAGTGCAGATTTTATTGAAAAAGCAACGCTAACTTTTCAAGAAGTATATGCTTCTTCAGCAGCAGAATTAGTAACAGAATTGATACAGTATGCGGAAACAAAAGTTGAATTAACAACGATGGAAGCAGAAAGTTTATATGCAGGTATTATGATGGATACAAAGAATTTTACATTTAAAACAGGGGTAAGAACTTTTGAAGCAGCTGCATATTTACGTAGATGTGGTGTGGATATTATCCGCGTTAAAAAATGGTTTCAAAGTGATTTGGCAAGTTTCAATAAAATTGCCGATATTGTAAAAAAAGCAGAAATAGTTAATGATACGATAGCAATAGCGATATATGCAAAAAAGGAAAAGGATGCAAGTCTTATTTGTGCAAAAGCAGCAGATGAATTATTAACAATTAGTGATATTACCGCTTCTTTTGTATTAGGAAATTTAGGTGATAAGATATGTATTAGTGGACGTTCTATTGGAGATATCAATGTGCAAATTATTTTAGAAAAGCTAGGTGGAGGAGGACATATCACCTTAGCAGGAGCACAAGTAGAAGGTATGACAATGGAAGAAACGAAACAAGAATTGATGAATAGAATCAATGAGTATTTTTCAGAAATTGAAAATTAATATACCACTTTAGTAACAATAATGAAAGGTGTGAGATAAATGAAAGTAATTTTAAAAGCAGATATTAAAGGGGTAGGGAAAAAGGACCAAGTTATAGAAGCTTCAGATGGTTATGCACGTAATTTTTTATTTCCTAAAAATTTGGCGGTAGAAGCTAATAATGAAAATATGAATAAATGGAAAGCAAAACAACAATCTATGCAATATCAAAAACAACAAGAAAAGGAAGAAGCAATGCATGTTGCAGAAAAACTTTCTAAAATTTCTTTAAGAATTAAAGTGAAAGCGGGAGAAAATGGAAAAATATTTGGAGGGGTATCTTCCAAAGAAATTGCAGAAGTGTTAGAAAAACAATATCAAATTCATGTAGATAAAAAGAAAATAGATTTGAAAGAAACCATTAAGACTTTAGGAGAAAGAACAGTAGAAATAAGACTTTTCGAAGGAGTTATAGGAAGAGTAAAAGTAGATGTCTTGGCAGAATAAAAATAGATAACAGGTAAAGCAAGAGGAGGGAAAGATGGAATTAGGAAAAGTACCACCTCATGATTTAGAAGCTGAACAAGCAGTAATTGGTAGTATGTTAACAGATAGAGATGCTGTGATTTCAGCCATAGAAGTATTAAAACAAGAAGATTTTTATCGTGAGGATAACAAAGCAATATATGAAGCAATTTTGAATCTATATAACAGAGCAGAACCTATTGATATTATTACTGTTAAATCAGAATTAGAAACCATGGGAAAATTTGAACAGGTAGGAGGATTAGAGTATTTGGCAGAGCTGCCAGATAAAGTTCCTACTACTGCAAATGCTATGAAATATATTAAAATTGTGGAAGAAAAAGCAGCATTAAGGAATTTAATCAAAACTGCTAATGAAATTATTGAATTAGGATATGACCCAACAGAGGATGTAGAAGACATCATGGAAGGGGCAGAGAAAAAAATTTTTAATATGATGCAAAATAAAAATCAAAAAGGTTATACACCCATTAAAGATATTTTAGTAGATAGTTTTACACAATTAGAAGAGTTATATAATCGAAAACAACATATTACAGGTGTTCCATCAGGTTTTGTACAGTTAGATTATAAAACGGCAGGTTTTCATGGTTCAGAATTAATTTTAATTGCTGCAAGACCTGCGATGGGAAAATCTGCTTTTGCTCTTAATATTGCAGCAAATGCGGCTGTAAAAGCAAAAGTACCAGTTGCTATTTTTAGTCTAGAGATGTCAAAAGAACAAATGGTAAATAGAATTTTGTGTAGTGAAGCAATGGTAGATAGTAATAAAGTAAGAACTGGAAAATTAGAGGAAGAGGATTGGACTAAACTTGCTGGAGCTATCCGGACCATTGTCTGATGCGGAAATTTATATTGACGATACACCGGGAATTTCTGTGATGGAGATTAGAGCAAAATGTAGAAAATTAAAATTAGAAAAAAATATTGGGATGGTGGTTATTGACTATTTGCAATTAGTACAAGGAAGCAATAAGAGAAACGGTAGCCGTGAACAAGAAATTTCTGAAATTAGTAGGTCTTTGAAAATTTTGGCAAAAGAATTGAATGTGCCAGTAATTGCTTTATCACAATTATCAAGAGCAGTAGAACAAAGACCAGACCATAGACCTATGCTTTCAGATTTAAGAGAATCTGGAGCTATCGAGCAAGATGCTGATATTGTTATGTTTTTATATCGTGATGATTATTATAATCAAGATAGTGAAAAAAAGGACATTGCAGAAGTAATACTTGCAAAACATAGAGGTGGTTCTACAGGAACAATAGAATTATTATGGTTAGGAAGCTATACAAAATTTGTGAATCTAGAAAAAAGATTTGATGATTAGATTTTGCTTTTGGTTCCAGGTTTGAATGCCAAAAAATTGGCATCCAAACCTGGAACCAATGATGGATAGGAGCTAATAAAAATGAAGACTAAAAGCATAGAACAAAAAGTATTAGAAACAATAGAACAAAATAAATTAATAGAAAAAGGAGACAAAATGGTTCTTCGGAGTATCTGGAGGACCAGATTCCATTTGTATGTTAGACATTTTATATAGAATTGCTAACAAGCAAATAGATAATCAATTAGAAGGGTTTGAGTTTGTAGTAGCTCATGTCAATCATCTTATTCGCAAAGAGGCAAAAGAAGATGAAGAATATGTAAAACGTTTTTGTGAAGAAAAACAAATCAAATTTTATTGTAAAAGTATAGATGTCCTAAAATTAGCTAATAATAATAAAATAGGAACAGAAGAAGCGGGAAGATTAGCAAGATATCAATTTTTTGAAGAAGTAATGAAAGAAACTGGTTCTCATAAAATTGCTGTTGCACATAATAAAAACGATAATGTAGAAACTATTATGATGCATTTCATCAGAGGCTCTGGAACCATAGGGCTAAAAGGAATGGAAGCAAAAAGAGAAAATTTAATAAGACCTTTAATTGATTGTCAAAGATATGAAATTGAAGAATATTGTGAGCAAAAAGGTTTGAATCCTCGAATAGATAAAACAAATTTTGATAATATTTATACTAGAAATAAAATTAGAAATGTTGTTATACCATATCTTCAACAGGAATTTAATCCTAACATTATAGAAACAATAGACAGGTTAGCTAAATTGGTAAAAGTAGAAGAAGATTATATAGATAAACAAGTACAAGATGTTTATCAACAGATTGTAGTGAAAGAAAAAAAAGAATTTGGGCAAATTATATTAAATTTAAAAAAATTTAATCAACAAGAAAAGGTGATAAAAGCTAGAATTATTTTATATACTATAACAAGGCTTTTTGGTAATAGTTGTGGAATAGAAAAAATACATATAGAAGATATTGTTAAGCTTTGTGAAAACAATATTGGAAATAAATTTTTAACGCCAAATAAAAAAATTAAAGTTTTGGTAAAAAATCATCAAATTTATTTTATTAGCCAAATATAAGGAGCCGTAGTATGATTTTGAAGGGCAAGAAATTGTCACAAAAAAGTCATGAAAAAAGTATTGAAAAAGCCAAAACAATATGATATAAGTTGGAAAAAATAAAGGGGTTAAGACTAAAGGAGGAATTAATTTTGAAAAATGGAATCAAAACATTAGCGATGTGGTTAATTATTGGAGTCATTTTTATTGTTGTATTATCATCTATTGTAGAAAATAGTGATTCTAAGTTAAAATATTCTGAATTAATTGCAGATATTAATAGTGGGAAGGTAGAAAGTATTCAAATAGAAGCAGATGGAAAGACCGCAACAGTTCAATTAAAAGATGATAAAGTGAAAAAAGAAGTTAATATTCCAGATATGGGAAGCTTTATGACATATACAGAGGAATTCTTAAAAGAAGGAGCATTTACTTTAGAAGAAAAGTCTCAATCTATATTAGTAACAGTTATTAGTTTATTAACACCATTTGGATTATTAATTATTTTCTTTATTTTCTGGTTCTTTATGATGAGTGGTTCTAATGGAGGAAATCCAGGAAGTAAAACAATGTCATTTGGAAAAAGTAAAGCTAGAATGATGACACCAGCAGATAGAAACAAAATATCTTTTGATGATGTAGCAGGTGTAGATGAAGAAAAAGAAGAATTAGAAGAGATTGTTCAATTTTTGAAAAATCCAAAAAAATTTACAGATATGGGAGCAAGAATTCCAAAAGGTGTTTTATTAGTTGGTCAACCAGGTACTGGTAAAACATTGTTAGCTAAGGCTGTTGCTGGAGAAGCAGGAGTACCATTCTTTATTATTAGTGGTTCTGATTTTGTGGAGATGTTTGTTGGTGTAGGAGCTTCTCGTGTAAGAGACTTATTTGACCAAGCAAAGAAAAATGCACCATGTATTGTATTTATTGACGAAATTGATGCTGTGGGACGTCAAAGGGGTGCAGGACTTGGTGGAGGACATGATGAAAGAGAACAAACATTAAATCAATTATTAGTAGAAATGGATGGATTTGCTGAAAATGAAGGTGTTATTGTATTAGCTGCAACTAATAGACCAGATGTATTAGATAAAGCATTGCTTCGTGCCGGAAGATTTGATAGACAAATTGTAGTAGGAGCACCTGATGTAAAAGCAAGAGAGCAAATATTAGAAGTGCATAGTAGAAAGAAAAGATTAGCAGATGATGTAGATTTAAAAGTAATTGCGAAGAACACATCAGGATTTGCAGGAGCAGATTTAGAGAATGTTTTAAATGAGGCAGCTTTATTAGCAGCAAGAAGAAATTTAAGTGAAATTGGAATGAAAGAAATAGAAGATGCTATGATAAAAGTTACGATGGGACCTGAAAAGAAAACAAAAGTAAGAAGTGAAAAAGAAAATAAACTAGTAGCTTATCATGAAGCAGGTCATGCAGTTGTTAGTCATTACTTAGAAACACAAGACCCTGTACATCAAATTTCTATTGTGCCTAGAGGAATGGCAGGAGGATATACTATGTATCGTCCTACAGAAGATAAATCCTTTATGTCTAAGACAGAAATGGAAGAAAATATTGTATCTTTACTAGGTGGAAGAGTGGCAGAAGCACTTATCTTAAATGATATTTCGACAGGAGCAAGTAATGATATCGAAAGAGCAACTGGTATTGCAAGAAGTATGGTTACAAAATATGGTATGAGTGAAAGAATTGGAGCTTTAATGTTAGGTTCTAATCAAGAACAAGTATTTTTAGGAAGAGACCTTGCACAAGGAAAAGAATATTCAGAAGAAACGGCTGCTATTATTGATGAAGAAACAAAGAGAATAGTTGATACAGGTTATAATAGAGCAAAACAAATTCTATCAGACCATGTAGAAAAACTACATGCAGTAGCAGCCATTCTTTTAGAAAAAGAGAAAATTGAAGCTGATGAATTTGAAGCTATATTTGGAGAAGAATAATAATATAAATGTTAGGGACGTATAGATTGCGTCTCTTTTTTTGTAAGCAATAAAAGCTTTTTTTAAATTTTAAGGAAGAAGAGTGCAAATGTTTTATAAATGTCATATAAATTTAATAAATAGAACGAAAAATATCTAAAAGTAATATCCGTAAGATGGTAAATGAAATATTTTAGAAACAGAAAATATAGGTTATTTACAATAAAAAATAATTGTGAGAATATAAGTAGGAATAAAATTAGAAAAAAATTAGGAGAAAATAATGAAGGATAGTAAAATTTTTTGGGGATTAATGATTACGGTTATGACAATAGTATTGCTAATTTTATTATCTGGTCAAGTAAAAGCAGAAAATAATATAGACCAAATAGAATTTGCGATAGACGAGGAAGGAACATTGACTATTTCAGGAACCGGAATAATAGGGGAAGGTATAGATAAAATTCGAGAGGTTAGTAGTTATCCAAAAGATGTAGGAAGCAATAATATTTCAGAAGATAGTGATGTTATTATTTCTGAATTTTGGAATAGAGAAGAAGTTAATATAGAAATGTTAGATATAAAAAAGGTAATTTTACAAGAAGGAATTACTGGTATTGAAAGTGACTTTTTTAATCAATGTGATAATTTAACTGTGATAGAGATTCCAAGTACAGTAACATATATTGGTGATAAAGCTTTTCATTATCTTTATGGTTTGCAGGAAATAAAAGTCGATGAATCTAATTTGTTCTTTAGTAGTGAAAATGGGGTTTTATTTAATAAAGATAAAACAGAATTAATTTGTTATCCAAAAGGGAAAGAAGACTTACAATATGCAATCCCAGAAGGAGTAACAAATATAAAAGAAATAGCTTTTGCTAACAATGGATGGTTAAAAACAGTAGAAGTTCCAGAGACTGTGACCTATATTGGAAATGGAGCTTTTAGAAGTTGTTATGCATTAGAAAATTTTACAGTTGCAGAAACAAATTCTAAATATATAGCAATCGATGGAATTTTATTTAATAAAAATATAACAGAACTGATATGTTATCCAAGTGATAAAGAAGGAAATAGTTATACTGTACCAGAGACAGTAAAAAGCATTAAAGAATACGCTTTTTCTAATAGTTATTATTTACAACAAGTAGATATTTCTACAGTTGAAGAGATTGAAAGAGGTGCTTTTTATTGGAGCCAATTATTAGAAGTGGTAAAACTTCCTGAAAAAGTTACATACATGGGAACAGCTGTATTTTCAGGATGCAATTCATTAAAAAAGGTTGTTTTGCCAGAAGGAATTACTAAGATAGAAGCATGTACTTTTGCAGATTGCTATACATTAGAAGAAGTTACTTTTCCACAAGGCATAACAGAAATTGGTGATTATGCTTTTGTAGGGAGTGCAAGTTTGACAAAATTAGTAGTGCCAATGGGAGTTACTAAAATTGGAAAACAAGTTTTTCAAAATTGCTTTTTTATAGAAGAATTATATATTCCTAATACAGTAACTGAAATTGGAAGTTTAGGTTTAAATATGCTATGGGCTGATATTTATTGCAAAAGTGGAACAGTGGCAGAAAAATATTTAAAAGAAGAGGGATATTCTTATAAAATAGATGATATAGCGCCAATTACAATGGTTACTTACAGCGAGTTAGATAAAACAAAAGGACCAGTAAATGTTACCATTAGAGCATTGGAAAATGTTTTATCTGTAGAAGGATGGCAGACTACTTTACAAGGAATGAAATTAACAAAAAGTTATTCAGAAAACGTGGAAGAAACAGTTATCTTAACAGACTTAGTAGGAAATGTATCTAAAGTAAATGTCAAGGTAGAAAATATTGATAATATTGCTCCAAAAGTAGTTGCGACTTATCAAAAAGGAACAGAGGAAACAGGTGTGCAAGTTACTTTAATTGGAGATGAAGAATTACAAGATTTAGAAGGATGGATTTTATCAGAAGATAAAAAAGAATTAGTAAAACAATATAGTGAGCCAATAAAAGAACAAGTTATAGTAAAAGATTTAGTGGGGAATGAAACAACAGTAGATATTGCTATTGTGGATTTTGTTGCTGAAGTTACTTATAGTTCAGAAGAAGTAAATCAGGAAAAAGTAGATGTTACAATAACAGCAGATAGAGAATTGCAAGAATTAGAAGGGTGGACTTTATCAGAGGATAAAAAATCTTTAACAAAAGAATTTAGAGAAAATGTAAAATGGGCTGTTACTATTTCAGACATAGATGGAAATACAACAACTGTTAAAGTAGAAGTAAACAATGTAGATAATGTACCACCAGAAATAACAGTAAATTATGCTACAACTGAGCCAACGACAGAAAATATTTTAGTAACCCTTACTGCAAATGAACCAATTCAACTAGTAGATGGATGGGAATTATCAGAAAATAAATTAGTATTAACAAAAGAATATAATCAAAATGCAGAAGAAGAAATTGAAGTAAAAGACTTGTTTGGAAATATACAAAAAGTTGCGATTTCTATTCAAAATTATGACGCAACACCTGCAAATGTAGAAGTTTATTATAATAGAATAGGAGATGACGATAAACAAATAGAAGTTACTTTAACTGCTGATGAAGAGTTACAAAAGTTAGAAGGTTGGACATTGTCAGAAGATAAAAAAGAGCTTACAAAATTGTATATGCAAAAAACAACAGAAGAAATTATCGTAAAAGATTTAGCTGGAAATCAAACAACAGTGCCTATTGAAATAGGAGATTTTCTAGTATCACTTACTTATAGCATAACCGAAAAAACAAAAGAAGATGTTGTTGTTACAATTCAATCAGATACGACATTACAGGAATTGGAAGGATGGACTTTATCAGGGGATAAATTTACACTAACAAAATCTTATCAGCAGAATACACAAGAATTATTAACTGTAAAAGATACCAATAACAATGCGGTAGTTGTAAGAGTTCAAATTTCCAATATTGATAAAACATCTCCGGTAACAAAGGTAGAATATAGTGAAAAAGGAATTACTAATCAAGATATTCTAGTAACTATTACTGCAGATGAACCAATGCAAACTGTAGAAGGCTGGACATTATCAGAAGATGGACTAACATTAACAAAAACTTATACACAAAATACAATGGAAGAAATTGTTTTAAAAGATTTAGTAGGAAATGAAAGCAATGTAGCTGTTATCATAGGAAACATAGATAAAGAATCACCAGAAGTGCAATTAACTTATGAAAGAAAATACTATAATCCAGATAATGAAGAAGAAGGTTATCAAACGATTGTAACTATTACAGCAAATGAAATATTGCAAGAAATAGAAGGTTGGGAATTGTCTGCTGATGGTAAAACGTTAACAAGAACATATGAAGAAAATACACAAGAGGTAGTAGCAGTAAAAGATATTGTAGATAATGTAACAAATGTAAATATTGATATTGGAGAATTAGAATTGGAAGTAAACTATCATGCCATAGGTTCTTCTCCAGTAGAAATAGTAGTAGTATCTATTGTATCTAACCGTGAGTTAAAACCATTGGAAGGATGGGAATTATCAGAAGATAAAAAAACATTAACGAAATCTTATGCAGAAAATATAGACAAATATATTACAGTGGAAGACATTACGGGAAATGTAGCTTATGTAGAGGTTCTTATCACAAATATTGGAAAATCTGCTATGAAAGGGGATATCAACTTAGATGGAAAAATAGATGCAGGGGATTTATTATCTGTTTTAAGACATATTGCTGCTAGTAAAGATGAAGAAGTTGCAACAAAACATCCAGATTGGATTTTAGAAGGAAATAAATTTAATAATGCAGATATCAATGTAGACCAAAAAGTGGATGTTACAGATACTTTAAAAATACAAAGACATATCGCGGCTGAAAAGTCAGAATTAGTACAAGAAAAACATCCGGATTGGATGATAAAAAATTAATAGTAATTGATATAGATAGAGAGGAATTATGGAAAAGATGAAAATGAAATATAGGAAGAAACTTAAATATATATTTTTTATGTTGTGGATGACTATATTAGTTAGCATCTTTTTCCCTATTTCTGTAAAAGCAATGGAGGAGGAAGAAAAAGAACAATTAGGACTAGTGGATAATCCTTATTATGCATATTATCAAGGTCTTTCAGAAGAAGAAAAAGAAAAATTTGAGGTAATTCCAAGACCTTATTTATTGCAAAAGCCATTGTTGATAGATAAAGACGGAGTTCATACGCAAGAAAATAAAATTGCACTGTATCGTGCAAGGCAAGTATTACCAACGAAATATACATTAGAACAAGACATAAAAATTGCTGCTAAAAATCAAAAAAGTTTAGAGATTTGTTGGGCATTTACTGCTTTTCGATGTTTAGAAACGCATTTAGCATTAAATGGTGCAGGATATTATGATTTTTCAGAGTTACATTTAGATTATTTAACATCTGATTTGTATGGAGGTAAAAGAGAGCTACATAGTGGAGGTAATTTTTATGATTTTGTTAATTATGTCCAAGATGGTGCGGGACCTATCATGGAAGAAGATTTGCCTTTGCAGTCTGATGTTACTGCAGAAAATCTCCAAGAATCAGACGAAATGATAGCACATATTCAAGAAATGATACAAGAAAATGGACTAGAAAAGGGAAGTGTTACGCCTCGTGTAACCAATATTGTTGCTCGTGCTTTTGAAAGTTTTGATATCACAAAAGCTACTGAAGCTGAAAAAACTGCATTTCAAAATGATATTAAGACTTATATTCAGAAAAATGGTGCAATAGAAGCTTATATTTTTTTCGAAGATTTTTTGGAATGTTATAGTGAAGAAAATGCTGCATTTTTGTCTCCAGCAATTGAAATGCCAGAATACGGACATGGAGTTAATGTGATAGGATGGGATGATGATTTTCCTAAAGAAAATTTTACGGGAAAATATCAACCTTCACAAGATGGAGCATGGATTGTTACAAATAGTTGGGGGGAAGACTGGGGAGAAGAAGGATATTTTTATATTTCTTATGAAGATTACTTTTTTTATCAATATTTAACAGGAATTGAAGAAGCACAAGTGGTTGTAACAAATCCTTTAGATATATCTATTGTTAGTCTATCTTCTTCATGGAATGAAGATTGGAATAAAAGACCACAGGAAATTATTATTACCCCAATACTGATGCAAGACGATAGTTCTGTTCAAACTATTAAAGTAAATGGAGAATCTCAAGAAATAAGAAACGGTAAGGCATATTATACTATTGTAAAACCTGGAACATATGAAATTGAAGTAATAGACAATCATGGAAATAGTCGAGAAAAAACATATGTTGTAAATAAGATGGATATCCAAAAACCAGAGGTGGAAATTAGTAGCAATAGTATGAATTCTTCGATGCGAGAGGTTATTTTTACAGTAAATGCAAAAGATGAGGGAGAAAGTGGTTTAGCAGATTATCTTTTCATTCACAGGAGTATAGATGAAGAAGGAACTTGGTTTCAGGTTGCAGGAGATACTAGATATGAGAATACAGGAGAATTATTTTGGTCAGAAGGTTTTGAAAAAGATGGCTCTGGAAAGCAAATAACAGCAAGTACACGATATGTTTTTCCAGAAGAGGGTAGTTATACTTTTTATGTAAAAGCTGTAGATATGGCAGGAAATGAATCAGAGGTAAAATCTATCACCGTTTTTTTTGATCAAACACCACCTGTAGTACAGGTAGAATATGACGAGAAAAATACTGGAATTGTAACTATTGTTTCTAACGAAAAATTGCAACCATTAGATGGATGGATATTAGAAGAGAATGGTTTACGATTAATAAAAAGGTACCTGCAATCAACTCAAGAAGAGATAATGGTTAAAGATGAAGCGGGAAATAGTGTGGTGGTTCCTATTCAAGTGACTGTAGAGAACCAGGTTGTAGTAGGAGATATCAATCAAGATAATTTGATTAATACAGCAGATGTTTTAATATTATTAAGATATATTGCAAGCGTAAAGAGTGAAAGTGTAAAACAAAAGCATCCAGATTGGATATTACAGGGGGATAGTTTAGTGTTTGCAGATATTAATCAGGATACTAATATTGATGTATCAGATGTTTTATGGATTCAAAGGCATATAGCAGCAATTCGTTCAGAGGTAGTAAAACAAAAACATCCAGATTGGATATTGACAAACAACTAGAAATGTAATATAAATGTAATAAAAATGTAATAAAACGTTAAAGACGCTAGAGTACTGCTATATAGAAAAATTGGTAAATAAAAACTATTGAAAAAAAGCGGAAAATGTGAGATATATAATATAGTGAATATTAAATTAGATGTTTAGGAGGACAAATCATGACAAAAGAAATAATAAAGAGAATAGAAGTGATTTTAATTCTATTTGCAGTTTTGATGGTAGGGATAGGAGTTAAAAGTTTAGCTGTTGATTATACTTGTACTTTAACAATTACACCAGATACAACACAGATAAAAGCAGGAGAAAGTGTTACATTATCTATTCAAGTTTCTGATATAGAGGCAGGTGACGGGATTGCAATTTTCAATACAACATTAGAATATGATGCTGATGTTTTTGATTTAAAAGTACAACCAGATTCTGCTGGTGCTTGGACAGGCACAGTGCTTGAAAATTCTATTACTATTACAAAAGCTGATTATGAAGCAACTAGTGAAGACCAAGAAATTGGGAAAGTAGTATTAACAGCCAAACAAGATGTAACATTAGGTGAACAAACAATTTCTTTTACAAAAAATGAATTTTCTGATGCTAATACAACTTTTTCTGTTGAAGATGTTTCAACAACAGTTGAAATAGTAGAAGAAACGAATCCTGGTGGTAATAATACATCAGGAGGAAATACCAATACACCAGGAGGAAATACTAATACACCAGGAGGAAATACCAATACGCCTTCTACCAATACCAATGTACCAAGTGGAAATACGAATATACCTTCAGGAAATGCAAATGGTGGAAATAGTTCTGTAAATTATTCAAATTCAGGAATTGTAAATTCAGGAAAATCTAATAATATATTACCTAAAACAGGAACTTTACAAAATTGTTTAATAGGAGCAATTGCAATAATGGTAGTGATAGCAGTAGGTTTTTATATTAAATATAGAAAGTCTTATTAAAAATAAGTAAATAGAAAAGTAGCAATTTTATATTGCTATTTTTTTTCCTTTGATGTAGAATAATATTAAGATAAAAGAAAGGTATTTTAGATAGAAACTTATGAAAAATTATTATGATATATTAGAAGTCAATAGACTTGCTTCCAAAGAAGTGATAGATAAGGCTTATCGTGCCTTAGTGATTAAATATCATCCAGATAAACAAGAAGGAAAAGCTAGAATTTATTGCGAAACAAAAATGAAAGAGATAAATGAAGCATATGAAGTTCTTTCTAATGAATTTTTACGTGAACAATATGATGCTGAGTTAGAAAAAGAGGAGATGCTTAGATATCGTGAATCTTTTTCAAATAGACAAGTAGAAGAGAACCCGATTTCAGAAATGCAAAAACAAGTGGTAGATGCTGATAGAACCTATAAAATAGGTACTTTTTCAGCGGTGAGAGAATTGGCTCGAGAAGTATTTGAAAATAGACCACATTTTCAAGGATTACCAAGTAAAAAGGGATGGATTGCTATTTTGTTGACAGCTGTTATTATTATTATTTTAGGAATTATTTTATGGTTTATTCCGTTTACAAATGGTTTTATGAGAGAGCTTATTTTTGAAAATCCTTTATTTAGTTGGATGTTTTAGATAACCTGTATTATTTGAATTCTAGCTATTGACAAGAAGCTAGCTTTTGTGTATAATAATTACGTTATCAGGGTTATCCCAGCATACAGTTTCGTATGGACCGGAAGGAGGGGAATTTAAATGTCAGAGATAAAAGTTAATAATGGTAATATAGAAGATGCTCTAAAAAGATTTAAGAGACAATGTGCGAGAAATGGCGTATTACAAGAAGTTCGTAAAAGAGAGCATTATGAAAAACCTAGTGTTAGGAGAAAGAAAAAATCAGAAGCTGCAAGAAAGAGAAAATTTTAATAAGTTTGTTAAATTGAAAGTTAAAAGCCGATGGCAAATACTTTCAATTTTTTGTTTTTTTGAATTCTTCTGGAAAATTATTGAATAATTTATAGAGATTGAAGTATAATAATGCAAAAGGAGGAAATGGAAAATGGAACATATAGAAAAAGAATTAAAAGAAGGAATTAAATTTCATCAAATAAAAACAGATAAATTTAAAACCAATTTAGTGGCGATTTTTTTGACAACTTCATTAAAAAGAGAAACAGTAACACAAAATGCATTAATTTCATCTGTGTTAAGAAGAGGAACTCAAAATATGCCATCTCAGGAACTAATTAGCAAAGAATTAGAAGAAATGTATGGTGCTGCATTTGATTGTGGATTAGATAAAACAGGAGATAATCAAGTTTTGAAATTTTATTTAGAAACCATTAATGATAATTTCTTACCACCTTTAGGGGAAAATATGTGGAAAGTAGCGACAGAAAAGTTATTGGAAATTGTGTTTAATCCTTTGGTAGAACAAGGGGGATTTAAAGAAGAATATGTGAATCAAGAAAAAGAAAATGTAAAACAAAGAATTGAAGCTAAAATTGATAATAAGGCAAAATATGCATTAGATAGATGTATTGAAGAAATGTATAAAGAAGAACCTTTTGGTTTATATAAATTTGGATATGTAGAAGATTTGGATAAATTGAATGCTAAAAATTTATATGAAGCATATCAACAATTGATTAAGCATTGCAAAATTGATATTTTTGTTTCTGGAATTTTAAATGATGATATAGAAAATGAAGTGATGCAAAATGAAAATATACAAAAATTACAAGCAAGAAAACCGGAATATCAAATTCCTAACATGCAATTGAAAAAAGTAGAACAAGAAAAAGTAGTAACAGAATCGATGGATGTTGCACAAGGTAAACTTGTATTAGGATTAGATTTAGCAATAGAAAAAGAAGAATTAAGATACCATGTTATGTTATATAATAGTATATTAGGGGGAAGTGCAAATTCTAAGTTATTTCAAAATGTAAGAGAAAAAGCACATATGGCATATGTAGCTAGTTCAAGTTATGTTCGTTATAAAAATAATATTTTTGTGAATTGTGGTATTGAGATAGAAAATTACGAAAAAGCATTAAATTTAATAAAAGAACAAATAGAGGCTATGAAAAAAGGAGATTTTACACAAGAAGAAATAGAGAATGCAAAAAAAGGAATTATTTCTGGAATACAAGCTATTGAAGATGAGCAAGATACGCAAGTAGTTTATTATTATGGACAAGAATTATCACAATATCAAATGTCAATAGAGCAATATAAAGAAAAAGTAATGCAAGTATCAAAAGAAGATATTTTGGCAATTGCGGACAAAGTGACCATTGATACGATTTATTTCTTAAAAAATTAGGAGGAGGAAGCCAATGCAAATTATAGAGAATTTAAAGGTAAAAGAAAAAGTATATATGGAGAAACTGGAAAATGGATTAGCAGTGATGGTAATTCCAAAAAAAGATGTGCTAAAAAAATATTTAATATGGGGAACACGTTATGGTTCTATTGATAGTGAGTTTATTGTCCCTGGGGAAAAGGAAAAAACACAAGTCCCAATGGGAGTAGCCCACTTTTTGGAACATAAAATGTTTGAACAAGAAAATGGGACAAACAGTTTAGATGTTTTAACTGCTTTAGGAGTGAATGCTAATGCATATACTTCTAATGACCATACAGCTTATTTGTTTGAATGTACAGAAAATTTCTATGAAGCAATGGATGAATTAATGGATTATGTACAACATCCTTATTTTACAGATGAAAATGTAGAAAAAGAAAAGGGAATTATCGGTCAAGAAATTAAAATGTATGATGATTATCCTGATTGGAGAGTATATTATAATTCTTTAGAAGCAATGTATCATAATAATCCAGTTAAATTAGACACAGCAGGGACGATTGAATCTATTAGTAAAATAGATAAAGATGTGCTATATCGTTGTTATCAAACTTTTTATCACCCATCTAATATGGTGTTAGTGGTATGTGGAGATTTTGAACCAGAGAAAATGATAGAAGAAGTGAAAAAGAGATTGATTCCAAATAAACAAACAGGAGAAATAACAAGAATTTATCCAACAGAGCCAGAAGAAATTGTAAAGGAAAAAGTAGAACAAACGTTAGAAGTTAGTCAACCTTTATTTACTATAGGAATTAAAGACAAACCAGAAGTATGTGGTGTTGAAAATAAAAATGTAATGATAAAAAAGCAAATCGCAATAGAAATTTTGTTAAATCTTATCATAGGAAGAAGTTCTGCTTTATATCAAGAATTATATCAAAATGGTATTTTATATGCACAACCTAGCCTAGAATATGAATTTTCTAATATTTATGCACATGTTTTGATAACAGGTCAATCAAATCAACCAGAAGAAGTATATCAGAAATTCAAAATGGAAATAAAACGTTTTAAAACAGAGGGTATTGATGAGAAAGACTTTTTGAGGATAAAGAAAATGATATATGGAGGCTATATTAGAGAATATAATGATGTAGGAGATATTGCAAGAATGTTTTTAGCAGATAGTATGAAAGGGATTAATAGTTTTGACTATTTAGAAGAGATGGAAGGTATAAATGTAGAATATTTAAAACAGGTGTTGAATGATGTTTTTAAAGAAGATAAAATGGTTCTTTCTATTGTGAAAAATTAAAATATAGTTACAATATACAGTGGAAATACTAATAAAAAGTTGATATATTAATATATAGAATATTTGTTAATTGTAACAAAATGTATAAAAATAGAAATTTTTCAGATAAAAAAATATTGTCAAAAAAATGGTATTATTTTCTACAAGGATGTAATACCGTTTTTTTATTTGTTCTTTTGTCGAAAAATGAAGATAAATGTCATACGAAAGTTGCTAAAAACCCTTGAAAATACTTGACTTGCGGAAAATTATGTGGTAATTTATAACTATACGAAAGATAAATGTGAGAAAAGGAGAGATGAGTATGTTAAATGATGAAATTTGTAAATTAAGAGATAAATTGAACAAAAGCATCGAAAATGGTGACGATTATCATGTGATTTATAAGTTGAGTACAGATTTAGATGAACTCATTGCACAGTATTATAAAAATATAAAAAATAGTAAAAAAAAAGTCACTTGGGCGGTAATATAAAATAAAACCTCTTAAACATTTGTGTGTTTAAGAGGTTTTATGCTCCTTTCTGGGCTGGAGTTGCTAACCCAAAAAGGTGAAACGATATTTCAAGAGAGTAGACTCTTTATACAACGCTTTAAAATATCTGAATTATTATGAGAAAAATTTTCTAAGCTGTTTTCTACCAATGCCTGCGTTTCCCACATTGTTTTTGTGTCAACAATAGGGCTATTTTTGTCTTTGGCATTGATTGCCAACTTGCTCCTGTAGTCGATTGTTACTTTTTTACTTTTGGGAAGGTTAAGCCAGTAAGAAGCTGGTTTGATGGGTAAACCTAAAATTCCGCCAAACAGGATGTTATGAATAGTGATAGCTTCTCCTTTTTTGGTATAATTCCATTTGTTCGGAGAATCTTGCCTACCACTATTTTTTATTACTGAATTGAAGGTTTTCTGGGCTTCAGCCTTTTCTATTGGTTGATATTGCAAATAACCTTCGTCTTGAAACCTAGAGACCAAATCTAAAAAACCAACTGTATAGGTAATGATTTTTTTAGGGTCTCCTGAGGGGAAATCTCCCAATTTTTTAAGTTCTTTTTGGAGTTTAATTATCCGTTTTCTTTCTTTGGGATAATTTTGAGTCCTTACGAATTCGCTATACCGGCTTTCTTTATAATGTTGCCTGTCTGTTTCTCGTTTCATTTTATTTCCTCCTATAAATATAATATTTATTGAAATGCTACTAAAAGCTTATCTTAATTATATCACGGTATACATAAAAGTCAATATCTGCAAGTTGTCAAAAAGGAACGTCCCCATGTTACTAGTTAATGAGTAAAAAATAAATATCCAAAAGTATTGATATATTAATATTATTTGACAAAACATATCTTGAGCGTAACAATCCGGGTCTTGTCTGCAAAATATTAATATATCAATACTTTTGAATAATAATAAGTGATAACCATTAACTACAAGTTGCAAAAACAGTCTTGCTTTTCTAGTCAAATTGAGATATAATAATAAACCAGAAAAAAAGAGAAAGAGGTAAAATTTCAAATGAAAATAAATCCGGATGTCATTAGAAATTTGCAAATTGATGCTGGGACTGCAAGAACAGAAAAAGCGAAAGATTATTATGAAAAGGGAAAAGTAAAGATAGTAAAAGCAACCTATGAAAATGATAAAAATTTTTCTGTTAGAGCGGTTGTAAGAGGAAGTATGCCTTATAGAACTTACGTGGAAATAGGAGATGGAGAAATTCAAGATGTCACATGTACTTGTGAAGATTATTATAATCATTATAGTGTATGTAAACATACATTAGCCTCTGTACTTGCTTTATTAGATTGGGAGGAAGAAGAAAAAGAAGAAAAGGTAATATCGCCTAATAGAGCCTTTAAACAGATTATAACCACTTTTTATAATGAAGAAGTAGAAGCTATAGATGATAATCCCATCTTACTGAAAGAAAAAGGAAAAATTCGAATTGAACCTAAAATTATATATGATAGATTTGCCAATACCATGAAAGCAGAGTTTAAAATAGGAAATAAAAGGATGTATAAAATAAAAGATTTATCACAATTTTATACTGCTATGTTAAATCACGAATTATATCGATATGGAGATAAGCTTCAATTTGTACATACAAAAGAAATGTTTGTACAAGAAGAACAAAAATTGCTAGAGTTTATTTTAAAATATGCAGAATTGATTAAGTATGCTAATTCCAATTCTAATAGTAATTATCGTTATTATGGAAAAGCTTTAAATGAATCTAGTATTGTGATTGGAAATACAGGAATAGATGAATTGTTTGATATTTTAGAAGGAAAACAAGTAGCCTTTCAAAAAGATGCTTTACCTCTTAAAGTTACTTTTATGCAAGCAGAGCCTAATGTAGAATTTTATTTAAAAAAATTAGGTAAAAAACAATATCATATTGTGGCAAATGAAGATATTTTTAAAATTTCTATTTTAAAAGGAAAAAATTATAAATATTTATTAGAAGAAGATAAACTATATCGTTGTTCTAAAATATTTGAAAATACGACACTAAGATTGCTAGAGTTATTTAGGCAAAATTATATGACAGAATTGACATTAGGAGAAGAGGAATTATATTCTTTTTTTTCTATCATGATGCCAAAACTAAAAAATGTTATTAAAATAGAAGGGATAGAAGAAAAAGACTTAGAAAAATATCAACCAAAAGAATTAGGCGTAAAAGTTTTTTTAGATTTTGATGAAAATAATAATGTAGTGGCAGAAGTTAGATTTTGTTATGATATGATAGAAATTAATCCATTAGATGAAAAAGTAAAAGTAGATTTTCCAAGAAATCAAATTCAAGAAACAAGAGCTTTAAATGCTTTTCGAAAAACAGGATTTATGTTTGATGTACAAAATCTTCGATTTATTTTACCAGATGAAGATAAGATATATGCTTTTTTAACAGAGGATATCAATTATTATATGCAAAAATTTGAGGTATTAGTAACAGATAATTTCAAAACAAAACAAATCAGGCAGCCTAAAGTGGGTACTTTAGGAGTTAAAGTAGAAAATAATTTGTTAGAAATAGATTTAAAGGGTTTAGATATTGATGTAGAAGAATTAAAGAACATAATGGAAAAGTATCATTTAAAGAAAAAATATTATCGATTAAAAGATGGTAGTTTTTTAAATTTGGAAAATAATAAAGAAATTGACTTTATGGATAAATTAATTAGTGGAATGCAATTATCTTATGATGAAATAGCAGATGGAGAAGTACATTTGCCAACTTACCGTACGATGTATTTGAATCAATTATTAAAAGGAATGAAAGGTACACAAGTTATCAAAAACGATGGTTATAAAGAAGTGGTGAATGAACTAGATAAAGAGAGAATAGAGGAAGATGCGAAAGTACCTGCTTCACTGGAACCAATTTTACGTTATTATCAAAAAACGGGTTTTAAATGGTTAAAAGTATTAGATAACTATAGATTTGGTGGTATTTTAGCAGATGATATGGGGCTTGGGAAGACCATTCAAATGCTTTCTGTTTTATTAGATTATATAGAAAATACAAAAGAAAATAGAAGAGCAAGTTTGGTTATTTGCCCAAGTTCTTTGAGTTTGAATTGGCAAAATGAAGCACAAAAATTTGCAAGTAATATGAAAACTTTGGTTATTAAAGGAAGTCTAGAAGAAAGAAAAAAACAAATTGCTAAAATTCCAGAATATGATTTGGTGATTACTTCTTATGATTTATTAAAAAGAGATATTGATATTTATCTAGAAAAAGACTATACCTTTCGATATATGATAGCAGATGAAGCACAATATTTGAAGAATAGTAATACTCAAAATGCAAAATCAATTAAAAAATTGAAATCAGATACAAAATATGCTTTAACAGGAACGCCTATTGAGAATTCTTTAGCAGAGCTTTGGTCTATTTTTGATTATATTATGCCAGGATATTTGTTTTCTTATAAAAATTTTAAAACAATGTATGAAACTCCTATTGTAAAAAATGAAGATACCAAAGCAATGGAGAAATTAAAAATGTTAATAGAGCCTTTTATTTTAAGAAGAAATAAAAAGGAAGTATTAACAGAGTTACCAGATAAGACTATTACAGTACTTAATAATGAGATGGGAGAAGAACAAAGAAAATTATATTTATCTTATTTAGCCCAAGCAAAACAAGAAGTTGCTGAACAAATAGATACTAATGGATTTGAAAAAAGTCATATTCAAATTTTGGCAGCCTTAACACGTTTAAGACAAATTTGTTGTCATCCAGGATTATTTATTCAAGATTATCATGAAGGTAGTAGTAAATTAGAACAATGCATTGAAATTATGGAAGATGCTATTCAAAGTGGGCATAAAATTCTACTATTTTCTGGATATACGGCTATGTTTCCTTTTATTGAGGAACTATTACAAGAAAAAAAGATTACTTATTTTAAATTAACAGGTGCTACCAAAGTAGATGAGAGAATTACGTTGGTGGAAGAATTTAATCAAAATCCAGAAATAAAGGTATTTTTGATTTCTTTAAAGGCTGGTGGAACAGGTTTGAATTTAACTGGAGCAGATATGGTAATTCATTATGACCCTTGGTGGAACTTATCCACAGAAAATCAAGCAACAGATAGAGCTTATCGTATTGGACAAAAAAATAATGTACAAGTATATAAATTGATTACTAAAAATTCCATAGAAGAGAAGATTTATGAATTGCAACAGAAAAAAGCAGAGTTGGTAGATAATATGCTTAGTACAAAACAGTCCTTTATTAATAAATTGTCTAAAGATGAAATTATGAGGTTGTTTGAATAAATTGTTGGTGTTGGTTGGCATAGGTTCCAGGTTTGGATGCCAAAAAATTGGCATCCAAACCTGGAACCTACGCCAAACCAGAACCAACTTGGAACTAACAACAAGTTTTTATAGGAGGGATTAAGTATGCAAGATTATATTACAGTGATAGGTGCTGGACTAGCAGGAAGTGAAGCGGCTTATCAAATTGCGCAAAGAGGAATTAAGGTAAAATTATATGAAATGAAACCAGAAAAATTTTCTCCAGCACATTCTAATCCTAATTTTGCAGAGATTGTGTGTAGCAATTCTTTTAAATCTAATTTGCTAACAAATGCTTGTGGCTTGTTAAAAGAAGAACTAAGAAGGTTGCATTCTTTATTGATTCAAATCGCAGATGAAACTAGTGTGCCAGCTGGGCAGGCATTAGCAGTAGATAGAGAACAATTTTCTGAAAAGGTAACCCAAAATTTAAAGAAACATCCTTTGATTGAAATTATTCATCGTGAAGTAGGAAAAGAAAACCGTAACTTGCAGAAATTAGCAAAAGAGGGGATTGTGATAGTGGCTACTGGTCCTTTGACATCAGAAGGTTTAGCAGAGCAAATTCAAGAAATAACAGGACAAGATAAATTATATTTTTATGATGCAGCAGCTCCTATTGTGACAAAAGAAAGTATTGATTTTTCGATTGCTTTTTATGGGAATCGTTATGAGCAAGAAAAAAAGAAAGAGGAAACTATCGAGCAATGGAAAGATAGATTGGCGGAAGAAAAAGAACAAGAACACAGTTATATTAATTTGCCAATGAATGAGCAGGAATATGAAACTTTTTGGAAAGCTTTAGTAGAAGCGGAAGTGGTTCATTTACATGACTTTGAAAAGAAAGAGATTTTTGAGGGTTGTATGCCAATTGAAATTATGGCAAAAAGAGGTATAGATACGCTTCGTTTTGGACCTTTAAAGCCAGTTGGATTTGATGACCCAAGGACAGGGAAAAGACCTTATGCTTTGATTCAGCTAAGGCAAGATAATAGTAGTGCAACGATGTATAATTTAGTAGGATTTCAGACAAATTTGAAGTTTGGAGAGCAAAAAAGAGTGTTTTCTATGATACCAGGTTTAGAGCAAGCGGAATTTGTGAAATATGGTGTGATGCATCGAAACACATATTTGAATTCTGGTAAGTTATTAGATGAAACATATTGTCTAAAATCTCATCCTAATATTTATTTTGCTGGACAAATAACAGGAGTAGAAGGATATGTAGAATCGATTTCTTCTGGAATGGTTGCTGCTTTGAATGCGGTTTCTAATTTTCAGTCTAATGGAAATAAGCGAGAAAAAATTGTTTTTTCTAATAATACTGTTATAGGGGCTTTGGCGAAATATGTTTCTACACCAAACCAAAATTTTCAGCCAATGAATGCTAATTTTGGTATATTGCCAGAGCTGGAAGGTAAGAAGATAAAAGATAAAAAAGAAAGATATTTAAAAATAGCACAAAGAAGTTTAGAGAATTTCTAGCACTTTGTGCTATTTTTGTATGGAAATATTACAAATGTTACCAAATGATGACTTTTTTATTAAATTTTACACAAATTTACATAAAAGTGTTGCACGAAAAAGAAATTTATGGTAAACTGTTAATATGAGAGTTTTTATAAACTAAAGAAGGGAGATTGTTTTATGGATATACAAGAACAAAAAAACAGGATTTTAGAGAATTTGGCAATATTAGATTCTACGTTAACAAAAGAAGCTATTGAGAAAGCTTCAGCAGAGGAATTATTAGAATATTTAGATTTAACAGAGCAAATAAAAGCAAGATTAGAAGTATTAGGAATAAAAGGGGGAGAAGTATAAAATGACGGAGCAAGATATCAATGAAATGGCAAGGGCTTTAAAAGAAATTTTAGATAAATTAGACAAAGCAATAGTAGAAGCAGGGAAAGATGCTAATAATGTAAAAATGGCAGATGTAACAAAAATATTACAGAGTAATTTAGTAAAAATGAATAAAAGATATGACGGTAATGGATATGACGTTATTTTAGCAAAGTTAGATAAAAGAATAGCTGACATAACGGAAAAAGTTAGAACAGATAAAAAGTTAGATGTTGAAGAAGCTAAAAAATTAGCAGAAATTAGGAAAGAAATTCAAAAAGGGAAAGAACCATTTCAGAAAACAAGAGATGTGATTAAATCTTTAGAAGCTAAAGGTTATTCAAAAGAAGAATTAAGAAATAGGAAAGAAGCACAAAAAATTGACAAAACAGCTCAAATGAAAGCAAATCAAAAGATGACAGAAGATTTAGCTTTCGGAATGGCTGATATTGAAGCTAAGTATATAAACCCAATTAATCAAAATAAAGAGTCTTGCAAAATAATAACGGAAATGGCTAAGAAGAGAGTTCTTATTGATACTTTGGACCCTCAAATGGATAAAGATAGAATAAAAGAACTAAAAGATGAAATCAAGAGTAATATTTCGCAATTATCTGCTAGAGGGTTGGATGTTACAAGCTTAAATGGATTTGAATCTAATTTAAATTTAATTGATAATTTTGCAAATACACAAGTTCCTATTATAGAACAAAATTCAAGAAATATTGCTATTAATATGGCAACTGATAAGACAATTCCAAGTGATTTAAGAAATCAATTTAATTTAGGTTCTGTAAGAGATGTAAAATCTTTGGAAGAGAAGTATAATAATATGTCACAAACTAGAATGTCTTATGCAACAAAAGCTGTTACTTTGAAAAATGAAATTGATCAAATCGATAATATTATTAAGGAAATGAAAAGAGATGACTATTTAAAGAGTGTTGCATATAAATCAGATGGAACATTAAAAAGTAATGACGAAATTGCTGATGAAGTTTTTTCTAATCCTAAAATGGTAGATGAAATAGAAGATAGGCTTACAGAAAAATATGGAGATGGACTTTTTAGAAGTTTTAGAAGTAGAAAAAATTATTATAAAGAACAAGAAGGAAAGGGAATTTTTGCTAGTATAAAAGCTACTTGGAAAGCATTGTTTAATTCCTCTAATAAGGTTGCATTGTTAGCAAGTAGAACAGAAGCAGCAAAATATGGAAAAGAAGGAGCTGATAAAGCTGTAAAAGCAATTGAAACACGAAAAGCAAGTTTTCAAAAAACTTTAAAACAAGGAGTTCAAACCAGAGTTGCCAAAAATCCAAGTTTGTCAGAAGATAAGATAAAAGATGGTTTAATAGATAAAGCATATGAACAAGCATCTGAACATATAGAAATAGAAGAAGATAATGAAAGAGGATAAATGAAAATTATAATTGAGGAAATTTAGATAAGGAGATATTATCTAAATTTCCTCAATTTTTATATTTGAAGGTATAGGAAGGGATTGAAAATGATAAATAAATTGAAAGTTATATGTTTGTACCAGATTGCAATTTTATGTAAAATATGGTATAATTTTGATAGACTCAAAAGTGAGTAAAAAAGTTAAGGAGGAAAAAAAGATGAAGAAACGGAGTGCAATTCTATTTTTAGGTGTAGGTCTGTGTTTTATGTCTTTCGCACTGGATGTAGCTGGGTCATCACTTGCATGGGTAACAATTTTTTTAGCGATGGCCTGTGTTGTGATAGGGGCAATTTCTGTATTTTCATACAAAAAGTATGAAACGACAGAAACGGAGAATACGGAAGATAAAGAGAAACCAAAACCCCGGAAAACCGAGAAAACAAAGACAGAAACTTTGGATGGCTACCGTAAAAAAGTAGCTAGTTGGAATGTAAAATAATTTTCCGGCGAAACCCCGCGAATGCGGGGTTTTGTTGTGTCTCGAAATATGAAAAAATTTCCAAGTTTTTATTGACTTCTTAATAAAAGCATGATACAATATAAACCGTTATGATAAATTGCATGTAATGTGTAATTCCGTAGCGGTTTATTATTTTTATAGGAGGTGAAATTTAAGTGCCAACAATTAATCAATTAGTAAGAAAAGGAAGAAAAACAGGTGTAACAAAATCAACAGCTCCAGCTCTTCAACATGGATGGAACTCTAAAAATAAAAGATTAACAAATAATAGAGCTCCACAAAAAAGAGGAGTTTGTACCGTTGTTAAAACAGTTACTCCTAAAAAGCCAAACTCAGCTTTAAGAAAAGTTGCCAGAGTTAGACTTTCTAATGGTTATGAAGTTACTTCTTATATCCCAGGTATAGGACATAACTTACAAGAACACAGTGTTGTATTAATTAGAGGTGGTAGAGTAAAAGACCTTCCAGGTGTTAGATACCATATCATCAGAGGAACTCTAGATACAGCAGGTGTTAAAGATAGAATGCAAGCGCGTTCTAAATATGGAGCTAAGAAACCAAAAAAATAATTAAAATAAATGAAATCAGGCATCTTGCACATTTTTGTATCTGATATAGTCTTCGATGTACAAACTGTACACCTTCAGCCTATATCATTCAACAAAAATGCACAATATACCTAATTTGCTTTATTTTAAGGAGAACAAATTTAGAAGAACTAGTGCTTGTACTCTTACTAAACTTAAGGTACTTAAATTTAGATAGAATATATAGCACTATACGGAAAAGGAAACTTTTCAGAGTACCGAGATGTTTTTTATAAAACATCAAATAAAATTTAAGGAGGGAAGAATAGTGCCAAGAAGAGGATTTATTGCAAAAAGAGATGTTTTACCAGATCCAATTTATAACAGTAAAGTTGTTACTAAATTAGTAAATAATATTATGTTAGATGGTAAAAAATCAGTTGCTCAAAAAATAGTATATGATGCATTTGATATCATTAAAGAAAAAGAAGGAAAAAATCCTTTAGAAGTTTTTGAAGCAGCTTTAGAAAATGTTATGCCAGTTCTAGAAGTAAAAGCTAGAAGAGTAGGTGGAGCGACATACCAAGTTCCATTAGAAATTAGACCAGAAAGAAGACAAACTTTAGGTTTAAGATGGATTGTAACATATGCTAGAAATAGACATGAAAAAACAATGGCTCAAAAATTAGCAGGTGAATTAATGGATGCTGTTAATGGAAATGGTGGAGCATTTAAGAAGAAAGAAGATACCCATAGAATGGCAGAAGCAAACAAAGCATTTGCACATTATAAATGGTAAAATGAAAGGGGGATATAGAGAAAAATGGCAGGAAGAGCATACCCACTAGAAAGAACTAGAAATATAGGAATTATGGCACATATTGATGCCGGAAAAACAACAACAACAGAAAGAATTTTATTCTATACAGGAAAAACACATAAAATAGGAGAAGTTCACGAAGGTGCAGCTACCATGGACTGGATGGAACAAGAACAAGAAAGAGGTATCACTATTACATCTGCTGCTACAACTTGTTTCTGGAACAATAATAGAATTAATATTATTGACACACCTGGACACGTTGATTTTACAGTAGAAGTACAAAGATCTTTAAGAGTACTTGATGGTTCTGTTACAGTACTTGCTGCAAAAGGTGGAGTTCAACCACAAACAGAAACTGTATGGAGACAAGCTGATAAATATAATGTACCAAGAATGGTATATGTTAATAAAATGGATATCACAGGAGCTAATTTCATGCTTTGTGTAGACCAATTAAAAAATAGATTACATGCTAATGCTGTTCCAATCCAATTGCCAATTGGTGCTGAAGATAACTTCAAAGGAATAGTAGATTTAATTAAAATGAGAGCATTTATCCACAAAGATGATTTAGGAAAAGAAATTGAAGAAACAGATATCCCAGAAGATATGCAAGATTTAGCTAAAGAATATCGTGATAAAATGGTAGAAGCAGTTGCTGAACAAGATGAAGAATTAATGATGAAATATCTAGAAGGAGAAGAGCTTACAGACGAAGAAATCAAAAAAGGATTACGTATGGGAACTATCGCAAATACAATTGTTCCTGTAACATGTGGTTCTTCTTATAAAAACAAAGGTGTTCAAGAATTATTAAATGCAATTGTTGATTATATGCCATCACCATTAGATATTCCACATATCAAAGGTGTTGATTTAGAAGGAAATGAAGTAGAAAGAAAAACATCTGATGATGAGCCATTTGCAGCTTTAGCTTTTAAAATTGCAACAGACCCATTTGTTGGAAAACTTTGTTTCTTTAGAGTATATTCAGGAACTCTTGAATCAGGTTCAACTGTATTAAATGCAAACAAAGATAAAAAAGAAAGAATTGGAAGAATTCTTCAAATGCATTCTAACCATAGAGAAGATATTGATAAAGTATATGCAGGAGATATTGCTGCAGCTGTTGGTATTAAAGAGGTAACAACAGGTGATACTTTATGTGATATAGCACATCCAGTTATCTTAGAATCTATGGAATTCCCAGAACCAGTTATTGATGTTGCTATTGAACCAAAAGACAAAGTAGCACAAGAAAAATTAGGAATTGCACTAGGAAAATTAGCAGAAGAAGATCCTACATTTAAAGCGTATACAAATCATGAAACTGGTCAAACTATTATCGCTGGTATGGGTGAATTACACTTAGATATCATCGTAGATAGATTAAAAAGAGAATTCAAAGTAGAATGTAATGTAGGTAAACCACAAGTTGCTTACAAAGAAACAATTAGAAATAAAGTTAAAGTACAAGGTAAATTTATCCGTCAATCTGGTGGTAAAGGACAATATGGTGATGTTTGGTTCGAAATGGAACCATTAGAACCAGGTAAAGGAATTGAATTTGAAAGCAAAATCGTTGGTGGAGCTGTACCTAAAGAATATATTAAACCAATTGAACAAGGTATGAGAGAAGCTGCTGAAAGCGGAATCTTAGCTGGATACCCTGTAATTGATTTTAAAGTAACATTAGTAGATGGTTCTTACCATGAAGTTGACTCATCAGAAATGGCATTCAAAATTGCAGCATCTATGGCTTTCAAAGAAGGTTGTAAACAAGCAAAATCAGTTATTTTAGAGCCTATTATGAAAGTAGAAATAACAGTTCCAGAAGAATATATGGGAGATGTTATTGGAGATGTTAACTCTAGACGTGGAAGAATGGAAGGAATGGACGGAAATGATGGAATGCAAGAAATACATGCATTTGTACCACTTTCTGAAATGTTCGGTTATGCTACAGACTTACGTTCTAAAACACAAGGTAGAGGAACTTATACAATGGAACCTTCTCATTATGAAGAAGTACCAAAATCAGTATTTGAGCAAATTGTTGCTTCTAGAGCAAAAAAAGAAGATTAATTTAGTTTCAATTTAATCAAACAAAAAGCATTCTATTAAAATTCATTAAATTACTTGCTTTTTTAAGGAATTTGTTATAAAATGCTTATACAAATTATATTTACGTTATTAAATTTAAAAATAAAATAGAGTAGTTCAAGCTACTTAAGTTATGAAGGAGGATTTAAAAAATGGCAAAAGCAAAATTTGAAAGAACAAAACCACACGTTAATATCGGAACAATCGGTCACGTAGACCACGGAAAAACAACAACAACTGCAGCTATTACAAAATATTTATCATTATTAGGAAAAGCTCAATATGAAGCTTATGATCAAATTGATGGTGCACCAGAAGAACAAGCAAGAGGAATCACAATTAACACAGCTCACGTAGAATATGAAACAGACAACAGACACTATGCTCACGTTGACTGCCCAGGACATGCTGACTATGTTAAAAACATGATTACAGGTGCTGCTCAAATGGATGGTGCAATCTTAGTTGTATCTGCAGCAGATGGACCTATGCCACAAACAAGAGAACACATTCTTTTAGCTAGACAAGTAGGTGTTAAATACATCGTTGTTTACTTAAATAAATGTGATATGGTAGATGATCCAGAATTATTAGAATTAGTTGAAATGGAAGTTAGAGATTTATTATCAAGCTATGATTTCCCAGGAGATGAAATTCCAATTATTAAAGGTTCTTCATTAAAAGTATTAGAAAGTACATCTACAGATCCTAATGATCCTGTATATGCACCAATGAAAGAATTAATGGAAGCTGTTGATAGTTATATCCCAACTCCAGAAAGACCAGTTGATCAACCATTCTTAATGCCAGTTGAAGACGTATTTACTATTACAGGACGTGGAACTGTTGCAACAGGTAGAGTAGAAAGAGGAACAGTTAAACTTTCAGACGAAGTTGAAATCATTGGTTTAACAACAGAAAGAAGAAAAACAGTTGTTACTGGTGTTGAAATGTTCAGAAAATTATTAGACCAAGCAGAAGCTGGAGATAATATCGGAGCATTATTAAGAGGAATTGATAGAAAAGACATCGAAAGAGGTCAAGTTCTTTGTAAACCAGGATCAATTAATCCACATACAAAATTCACAGCAGAGGTTTATGTATTAACAAAAGAAGAAGGTGGAAGACATACACCATTCTTCAATGGATACAGACCACAATTCTATTTCAGAACAACAGACGTTACTGGTGTTATTGAATTAGCTGCTGGAACAGAAATGGTTATGCCTGGAGATAATGTATCAATGACAATCGAATTAATTACACCTATCGCTATTGAAAAAGGATTAAGATTCGCTATCCGTGAAGGTGGTAGAACAGTTGGTTCAGGTGTTGTTGCTGACATTATTGCATAGGAAATTACAATAATATGAAGTTATAAAAAAGATATTCTACTGATTAGGATATCTTTTTTTCTTAAATACTTGCTTTTTTTAGAAAAGCATAATAAAATAAGAATGTTAAGAATAAAATAGAAAAGACAAATTGGAGGAACTAAGATGAAAATTATATTAGATGCTATGGGAGGAGATAACGCACCAGATGCAAATATTAAAGGGGCAGTAAATGCTATCCATAAAGTAAAAGCAGAAGTGGTTTTAGTTGGAAAAGAAGAAGTTATTAGAAGTAAAGTAAAAGAATTCTATGGAAAAGAAATTGAAGAAATATCAGATAGATTAAAAATAAAAAATGCAACAGAAACAATAGAGATGTGTGATATACCAACAATGGCAATTAAACATAAAAAAGATTCTTCTATGGTAGTGGGGTTTAAAATGCTAAAAGAAGATGAAGGAGATGTGTTTATTTCTGCTGGAAATTCAGGTGCATTACTGACAGGTGCAACCTTATTAGTAGGAAGAATAAAAGGAATTGATAGACCTGCTTTAGCTGGGATTTTACCTGCTTATCATAGTCAACTATTATTAATTGATTCTGGTTCTAATACCAATTGTAAGCCAATCAATTTGTTGCAGTTTGCTCAAATGGCAAGTATCTATTTAAGAAATACCTTTGGAATTGAAAATCCTGCTATTGGGCTATTAAATATCGGAACAGAAGAAACAAAAGGAAATGAATTAGTAAAAGAAAGTTATCGCCTTTTAAAAGAAAATGCAGAAAAATTAAATATTAATTTTGTAGGTAATGTAGAGGGAAGAGATGCCTTTTCAGGAGAAATACATGCTATTGTTACAGATGGTTTTACAGGAAATGTATTTTTAAAAGCAGTAGAAGGTTTAGGAAAATTCGTGAAAAAGACTTTAACAGAAAGTTTAACCCCAAATATATTATCTAAAATTGCTGTGATTCCTGCATTACCTGGAATTAAGAGATTTTCTAAAAAAATGGATTATAAATCTTATGGTGGAGCTTTATTTTTAGGTGTCAAAAAGCCAGTGGTAAAAGCACATGGAAGTAGTGATGCTTTATTATTTGAATATACAATTATACAAGCTGAAAAGTTTGTGGAGAATAAAGCAGTTGATAAAATGATTGAAGAATTTCAAAAACAAAATAAAAAAGTAGAAAATCAAGCTTTAGAAGCAAAGGAATAAAATCAGTTAATTTATTAGAAAATGGCTATTTTCTGACCTAGTAGTATAAAATGAAAATATTTTATAAATATACTTGACAAAAATATAAACATATAATATAAATGAACATATAGAAAGAAAAAAATCAAATGAATATATCATTTGCAAACTTGAGAGGAGGTGAACTCTAGAATTATGAGTTCAGAAGAAGTATTAGAAAAAGTAAAAGGTATCATTGTTGAACAATTAGGTGTTGCAGAAAATGCAGTTACAATGGAAGCTTCTTTTATTGATGATTTAGGTGCTGATTCATTAGATATTGTTGAATTAGTAATGGCTTTAGAAGAAGAATTTGATATAGAAATTCCTGATAGTGATGCAGAAAAAGTTGTAACAGTAGGAGATGTAGTTGACTACATTAAAGAAAATGTAAAATAAAAAAAGTAAAAAGTCCAATTATTAAAATAGTATGGACTTTTTTTATGGTTTAATGATGATAAATAGTTAGTTTTTTAATAACAAAGGATAGTTTTTTAAAAAATATAAAAGATAATAAAAACTATTCTTTTTTTCAATATTATGAGAGAGTAATAAATCACAGGTTAATAGGTCTTTATTTTCGCAGGTAAGTTTTATTTTTCCGATGCAAGTATTTTCTTCTATAGGAGCTATTAAATGATAAGAACATTCAAAATTTACTTTTAAAGTAGAAATTTTATCTTTTAAAATAGGAAGAGAGGAATATGGTAAAGGGGAATAATGTAAGTCTATGTCGTTAGAAATGCCTTTTTCAATGGAAAAGTGATTCAAATTTTTTTCTTTCCATTGCTCGAATTCTTTTTGTATTCTATTTTCTATGTTCACATATTCATAATTTTGAAAGGTATACTCTATCAGTTTTATACTATCTTGTGTACGAAATTTTTTAGTGTCTGCTCCTAAAACAACACAAATAATATCCATACCATTTCTTTGACAAGCTGTGACTAAACAGCGATTTGCTCCATTAGTAAAGCCTGTTTTGACACCATATACACCATTTAGATTCCCTAGCAATTCATTGGTATTAGAAAGCATTTTAGTATATCCGTTAATCGTAACGGTGTAATTTTTAGTCCCTACGATTTCTTTGAACTTGTTGTTATTTAAAGCATAATTTGCAAGAAGTGCAAGTTCATAACTGGTAGTATAATGTTCTTCAGAGTCTAGCCCATGAGGAGTAACAAAATGTGTCTGAGTAAGGTTTAGTTCTAAAGCTTTTTGATTCATTAAATTGGCAAATTCTGGAACACTTCCGGAGAGATATTCAGCTAAGCAAACGGCTGCATCATTGCCAGAACATAATAGGAGACCATATAGTAAGTCTTGTACTGTAATAGTATCATTGGTTTTAAGACCAAGTCTAGAGCCTCCTGTCCCAGCAGCTTTTTTAGAAACAGTGACAGTGTCTTGTAAATTTCCATTTTCTATAATTAAGATGGCAGTCATAATTTTCGTAGTAGATGCCATTTTTCTTTTTTCATTTTCGTTTTTTCCTAATAGAATTTTATTTGTTTTTCTATCTAATACGATATAAGAACGAGAGTTGATATGGAGGTCTTTGACGGAATTAGCGGATACTTCTTGCAAGTTATTTTCGTTTAATTCATTTGTAATATTAAAATCCTCATCAGAATCATCTACATCATCAGCGAGAACAATAGATGTACAGAAAAATGTAAGAACGATAAAAGAGATAGTTATTTTAAAAAAAAGATTTTTTTTTGTCATTTATATCATTCCTTCCTTGCCTTCACGATAGTATTGCCTGTGGAAGGCACAAATTGTTATTAATTTTTTTGATATCTCTTATTAATCATATAGCAGAAGCTTGTAATTTATGATTTCGAAAAAGATTATTAAAAAGATAGAAAAACCTAGGGAAAAAAAGAAAAAAGAGACAAATCAACATAAATCCTTGATTTTGTCATCAAAATGTAATATAATTATTATGTATGTAAAAAAAAAGTAAAAGTTTTCACAAAATGGTTTCCGTAAGTATCTAAAAATAGTAAAAATGTAATTGAAAATTTTGTGAAATTTTGCTATTGACTAAAAATAAAAATGCGATAAAATATACATATATAAAGGTGTCATTATATAAAGGAGAGAAGAAAAATGAAGATGAAAAAATTGGTTTTAGGAATAGTGGTAGTTTTGTTAGTAATGTTTATGACCTTAGTACCTAATATGGTCTATGCAACGAATTTAACAACACCAGTATATTTTGGGATAACGGCTTTAAGAACAAATTCTACACCTAATTGGGGATATTCTATTGGAGATCCAGATTCAAATGATACAGAAGGTTTAGCAGCTCCAATATGGAATATTGTAAAATTAAGTGGATTGAATTCTAACGACCCAACTGAAATAAATGCTTATTGTGTTACAGCAGGAATTGGTTTTTCAGATATCAAAACTGCTGCAGAATATGATGTTAGTTATGATATGAGAACACAAAGAGAAGAAATTAAAAATCCACAAAATCCTGTTTTAAGTAAATTAGCAACAGGAGTAGATATTACAAAAAACGGGAAAACAGTAAATTCTTATGATGCCTTATTAGCATTAACAGATTTATTATATTTATATGGAGAATCAACAGAAGCAGAAAAAACAGCATTATTGCAAGCAGCAGGGATTTATGAAGGAGCTTATGATGCAACATTATCAGATGATGAAATAGAAGCAATTCAACAAGCAGCAATGTGGTATTTTACAAATTATGATGAGAAAGTAGATGGAATACAAAAATATAATAAATATGATAATGTAAGTTGGTTGTGGTATACAGAGAATGGAACTGATTATAAGAATTTAGCTGATTATATAGGAGGAGATTTTCCACCAAATGAAGGAATAGGAAGACAAAAACAAGAACAAGCAGAGTTGTTATATAAATACTTGATAGATAAAGCAATAGAAAATACAGCAGCAGGAACAACATCAGGAGTTGCCAAATTAACATTATATGCATCTAACAAAAATAAACAAGAGCAACCAATAATGGTAATAGAAAAAGAACCACAAGAATTTGACTTAGCATTAAGAAAATATATTACAAAAATAGATGGTGTAGAGGTAGCAAGTACAAGAGTACCAAATATAGATACTTCTACAATAGAAACGGATAAGACAGCAACATATAAACATAGAAAAGACCCAATTGTTGTTACAACAGAAACAGTCGTAACTTATCAAATAACCGTATATAATGAAGGAGATATAGATGGTAGAGCTACCAAGATAATAGACCAATTACCAACAGGGTTAGAATATACTAAATTAAATACACCAGGATATACAGCAAATTACGATGCAGGAACTAATAGAGTTACAATTACAAGAGATAGTAGTAATACAACAAATTTGAAAGCATATAAAGAAGGAGAAGCATTAGATTCAGAGACAATAGAATTAGAATGTACTGTAACAGCAATACCAGATAAAACAAATAGTAAAATCCTAACAAATGTAGCATGGATAGATGAAGAAATAGATGCCAATGGAGTAGTAATTACAACACAAGCTGGACAAGATAGAGATTCTACACCAAAAGTAGCACCAAATGTTAATAAAGATAATATGGAAAATTATAAAGGAAGTACAGCAGAAACAGATTTATCCAAAAGTGATACCTATTATCCAGGACAAGAAGATGATGACGATTTTGAAAAATTAATTTTACAACCAAGTGATGATATTTTTGATTTGAAATTAATTAAACGTATTACACAAGTTAATAATCAAAATGTACCAGAAAGATTAAAAAGTGTAGATATTTCAAAATTAGCATCAGGAGAAGAAACTACAGCAGATTATAAAATGGAAAAAGATCCGGTTGCAGTAAAAACAGGAGATATTATTACTTATACATTTAGAGTGTATAATGAAGGAGATATAGACGGATATGCTGAAGAAATTACAGAAGATATTCCAGAAGGATTAGAATTTGTATGGTCAGATAAACAAGGAGAAGAATTAGAAAATGATACAACATTAACAGAAATGGAAAAAATAGCGATTGCTTTTAACCAAGATTATTTATGGGAAATATCAAATCTAGATGCAAGTAATAAAGCAACACAAATCAAGACACAATATTTAGGAAGATATAGAGGACAAAAGCCACCAGAAGGAGAAGATACTAGAGTAGAAATTACAGAAAATTTAATCAAAGCTTTTGATAGTGGAAAAGCATATACAGATACACAAACAGATAAAAATCCAGATTATAAAGAAGTATCTGTAATGTTGAAAGTAGTAGCTCCAGATGCAACAGGAGGAATTATCAGAAATGAAGCAGCAATAACACAAGATGCAGATAAAGATGGAAATCCAGTAGAAGATAGAGATTCTACACCAGAAGAATGGAATAAAGAAGATAGTAATAAATTCTATGATGAAGAAAAGAATTGGCCAGTATATAAAGAAGATGACGAAGATTATGATAATATCATATTAAAAGAATTTGATTTAGCATTAAGAAAATTCATTACACAAATCAGTGATGAAGAAGTAACTTCTAGAATACCACAAGTAAGTTATGATGAAATAAATGATAAAATAACTTATACACATCCAAAAGACCCATTAGATGTAGTAAATGGAGATATTGTTACTTATACCATAAGAGTATACAACGAAGGCGAAATAGATGGGTATGCAAAAGAAATTATGGATGATTTACCAGAGGGATTAAAATTTTTACCAGATAATCAAACAAATAAAGATTATAGATGGAAAATGTATCGTAAAGTGCTAGAGGGAGAAGAAGTTACAGATGAAAATAGTGTTATCACTAGAGGGGGTATAGATTATATACCAGTAGAAAATGTGGATGAAGCAGAAGTAATAGTAACAGACTATCTATCAAAAGAACAAGAAAAAACGGCAGGGGAAAACTTATTGAAAGCATTCCAACCATCACAACCAATTAGTGAAACAAATCCAGCTTATAAAGAAGTAAAAGTAGCATTTGAAGTAGTAGAACCAAATGGTTCAGACAGAATTTTGATAAATTCAGCACAAATATCAGAAGATAGTGATGAAAATGGAGAACCAGTAAATGATGTGGATTCTAAGCCAGGTGAATGGAATGAAGGAGAAGATGACCAAGATAAGGAATATATTAAATTGACCTATTTTGATTTGGCATTAAGAAAATTTATTACACAAATTGGTGATGAAGAAGTAACTTCTAGAATACCACAAGTAAGTTATGATGAAACAAGTGGAAAAATAACTTATACACATCCAAAAGACCCATTAGAAGTTGTGACAGGAGATATTGTTACCTATACAATAAGAGTGTATAATGAAGGAAAACAAAGTGGATATGCAAAAGAAATTATGGATGATTTACCAGATGGATTAAAATTCTTGCCAGAAAATGCTATTAATACAGAATATAGATGGAAAATGTATCGTAAAGTGCTAGAGGGAGAAGAAATTACAGATGAAAGTAGTATTATTACTAGAGGAGGTATAGATTATATACCAGTAGAAAATGTGGATGAAGCAGACGTAATAGTAACAGACTATTTATCAAAAGAACAAGAAGAAACGGAAGGGGAAAACTTAATAGCAGGTTTCCAACCATCAGAACCAATTAGTGAAACAAATCCAGCTTATAAAGAAGTAAAAGTAGCATTTGAAGTAGTAGAACCAAATGGTTCAGATAAGATATTAGTAAATTCAGCACAAATATCAGAAGATAGTGATGAAAATGGAGAACCAGTAGATGATGTGGATTCTAAGCCAGGAGAGTGGAATGAAGGAGAAGACGACCAAGATAAAGAATATGTAAAATTAACATATTTTGACTTAGCTTTAAGAAAATGGGTAACACAAGCAATTGTGATAGAAAACGGAAAAGAAACAATAACACAAACAGGACATACTCCAGAAATGGATCCAGAGCCAGTAGTAAAAGTGGAATTAAATAGAAAGAATTTGAAAAATATAACAGTAAAATTCAGATATTCTATTCGTATAACAAATGAAGGAGATATTGCAGGATACGCAAAAGAAATCACAGATTATGTACCAGAAGGATTAAGATTTGTAGCAGAAGATAATCCAGGTTGGACAGACGAAGGAAATAATGTAATATCAACGAGATTGTTAGAAAATACATTATTACAACCAGGAGAATCAGCAGATGTGGAAGTATTGCTTACATGGATTAATAATGAAGATAATTTGGCATTAAAAACAAATACAGCAGAGATATCAGAGGATGATAATGATAAAGGAGTGCCAGATAGAGATTCTACACCAGATAACCAAAAACCAGGAGAAGATGATATAGATGATGCACCAGTAATCTTATCTATTTCAACAGGACAAGTAAGAATTTATTTCACATTAGGATTTGCTATATTAATTACAATTGCTTCAGGAGTAGTATTAATTAAGAAATTTGTACTATAATAGATATTAAAATACATCTCACTTAAAAAGTGAGGTGTGTTTTTTTTTTATATGAGTTAAATAATCTGGGGAAAATAGATATAAAAAATTTTGAAAAAATATAGAAAAACAAAAGCACTAAGT